>JBEKTN010000326.1:0-9771 GCA_049516015.1 Isosphaeraceae bacterium
CCGAGAGAAGTTGGGAGTATCGGTTCAATCCCTGCGAAAACAGGCTTACACCAAGACAAAATGCGCAACAAATCCCGGATGAACGAGAAATCGGCACAAGGCCAAGTTTTCATCACGTCAGGGCAGGGCTTGGCACTGCACACAACGGACAACGGACAACTGACTATAATCCCTTTTGCCAGCGATCCATTCCAGAAACCACGCATCGATCCAGCCACTTGCGGAACGTGCGCTGCACCTCCGGCGGATCTTCCAGGTAGGTAAAAACGAATGGCTCGTCTGCCAGGGGAGATACAGGTCCGATCACGGTTTCTCCCTCCTCATCCTGCTGTTTGGTATAGAACATGGCCGAACAGCCAAGAATCCCAGAAGTCTCGTGTCCGATCCCATGGAAGGAAAAGAGAACCTCCGCCCGCTGCTCCATGACAATCGCCATGGCCGCCCATGCTTGATAGAAGCGGAGGTTGGCGAAGTAGCCAAGCTCACTGGCACATTGAATGATTTGGTGGTAATGGTATTTCGCCTTTCCGCTGCCACTTGTCGCGTGAAACTCATACGCCTTGTACTGCGCCTTCTCGTCGACGAAGAGTTCCTGCACCTCGGCTGCGATCTCCTCGAGCCTTTTCGCCGCAAGCACAACCAGTGAATCAGCCGTGCTGATTGATGTTCGGATCTGCTTGTCGTGTGCTAGTCGGCGCTGATTGAATTTCTGCTTGGCTGATTCCAGGATTTCCTCAATGGCGGTTGAATCCTTGACGACCTCCTCGCTCAGGCTCAATGCCTCCCTGATGGCTCTTGTCTGTAGCTCGCCGAAGAGGTTCACCTGCGGTTTCAGGTTGCCGGTATCCGCGGCCCTGAGAGCGTCGATGTAAGCCGTGCGTTCCTTGCGCGTCACAACCAGCGGTAGCCAGTTTTCCTTTAGCAGTATCAATGTGGCCAGACAACGAGCAACGCGCCCATTACCATCTGTGAACGGATGAATCAGCGTAAACCTGTGGTGAATCCAAGCGGCCTCGATATCCGGAGGCACCCCCATCGCCATATGGCTTTCATGCAGAGAAATCAACCGCTCCATTTCAGTCGAAACTTGCTCAGGTGGACAATACTCGAACCGCGTTCCATCGGGATGCTCCACATTGTTCGGCCACAGTTTCCAGGCTCCTCGGATTAACTGCCGTTGCACGAGGCTTCCAAGGGTGTCCCTGGCAAGATACGTATCCTGATGCGCTGTGAGAACCTGATGCAGTTCCTTGATATACGAGGTACCCATTGGCCGCTGCCCGGACACGAACTGATAAAGTCCCTGGATGGCAAGGTGCTGATCTTGAATCTTGAGGATTACATCCTCGGGTTCGCCATCCGTATCACCATGCGTGATCAAGGCAGCGTCAAGCCCCCCTTGAATCAGGGCGAGGGTCGCTCCTTCGCTCAATGTGTAGATATCCTCGAGAACGCCCGTCTCAATAGCCCACTGCCGCTTGAGTTTTTCGACGAAAGTCTTGTACAGATCTTTGGTTCTGAGCTCCCCCATCCGTTCACGCCAGGTCCTCATCAGAGCTAAAACGTTCGCGTTCTCAAGGGAGGTCTTCCAGTCTTCAGGCAGGTCCCAAATTGGTTCCCAGGTGTGGATATGGTTGGATGTCACTCGATCGCCTCCGCAACGAGAGAAGATTTCGTGACCACTAGAGCGAATCTCAATCGCCTGGATGCCAAACCTGGATCAACGCAGAGGCACTCGAAGAACCCCCCTGTGTCCCCCCTTCGCAAGGGGGGAAAAAAGGACCAGACGCCGCCGACTTTCCCCCCCTTGCGAGGGGGGGGTAGGGGGGGTGAGAGCCGCGGCGCATGCAATGCATCTGAAAACCGTTCTAGACTAATCAATGTCTTGCACCCCCTGCCTACAAATCTGCGAAATTAGCGTACATCGCCAGGCCCACGCGCTGGCTCTTCTCGGGATGGAACTGGCAGGCCATCAGGTTGTCGCGCCAGACGATGGCGGCGAAGGGATCGGGATAGTCGGCGACGGCGGCGATGTCGGCGGCGAGATCGGGAACCGCGTGGTAAGAGTGGACGAAGTAGACCGACGGCTCGGGCCCCACGTCCTTGAGCAGGGGAACGGCCCGGCAAGCGCGCAAGTTGTTCCAGCCCATGTGGGGGATCTTCAGGCCAGGCCTGGGTGCAAACCGGATCACCTTCCCGGGCAGGAGACCGAGCCCCGTGTGCTCTCCGTCCTCGCTGCTCGTATCGAACAGGAGCTGAAGCCCCAGGCAAACCCCCAGGCACGGCTTGCCGGCACGCACGGCCTCCACGAAGGCAGCACCGAGCCCGGTGCGGCGCAGCTCGGCCATGGCGTCGGCAAATGCGCCCACGCCGGGCAGAATCACATGACTGGCCAGACGCAGCGATTGCGGGTCCGCGGTCACTTCGGCTTTGTGGCCCACGGCCTCGACGGCCTTCTGAACGCTGCGCAGGTTTCCCATTCCGTAATCGATGATCGCGATCATGCGGGCTGACTTTCGCTCCGGTTCCTCGGTCGTCCAGGCGGGATCGTATCATCACCGTCGGTTCCATCGCAACCTGCCGTGGAGGAGACCGTCGCGACCGAACCGCCCCCCGAAGAATGCTCGATCAGGCTCTCACCCATGCGGACAGCGGCTCGTCGATTCAGGCTCGCTTTATCGCCGTGGTGTCTGAGAGTCGGCTGCGGTCGCGACCGGTTGCCAGCGCAGATCGTCGTCCTCGGATGCGGAGCGTGCGGAATCATCGGGGAACGCTGGCCGCCTCGGAGTGGAATTCGGAGACTTGAAAGAGATGGTCCCGGTCTGAGGCTCCGGTTCGTCCGAGGCGGTGGGAAGGTCGTCGAGGTCGCCCGGAATACTAGCGGCCGGGGGCTTTCTCGGCTTCTTGCTCGTTCGCCCGGCAGGCAGCGTCCGGGGCTGTGCGATCTCGTCGTCCGGATCTGCGTTCCTCTTTCCTTTGGTTCGTGCCCCGACCCTGGTCTCGGTGTCGACCCCTCGATCCCGCAAGACATTGCGAGCATCATCCAGCCGGGCCGTCAGATCGCCATTGTGGATCTGTTCCTGGACCAGCCGGTCTTCCATCGACCGCGACTCTTCCTTGAGCCTGGCAACCTCTGTCTTGAGCTGCTCGTTCTCATACTGGAGATGGCTCAGGCTGGTCTTCATCTGGCCCGCCGTCGGACCGCCGGTCAGGACACTGTCTCGCCCCGCGCAACCCGTGACAAATAAGAGAGTTATCACCATCCAACCGGCACGTGCCGGGGACCGGCGATCGACCCCGGCGCAGCCCGGCCTGACCCGCTGCCCGCAAGCTGGGCGCCTGGAGAAAGTCGGCCCTCGAGGAGAAGAGTCGGATCTGAGAGGGTCCACGGCATCCTGTGATCAAGGGTACGGAAAGCGATCGACCAGGGATATATCACTCTTTTCGTCAATTCGATGAGGAAATGTTGCGGTATTCCGGTCCGCGGGCGTCAAATCCCGAAATCTCCGCGGCGGGCAAAGCCCGACCCCGGTCATGATGCCCTTGGGATCGACGATTGTTTCGTCCGTCGCTTCAGCGTGACCAGGGGGCGTTGGGAAAGCCCTCGGTCGTCTTGGCCGCGTAGTCGGGAGGCGGACGGTCCTCTGCCAGCTCGTTGGGGTTCTGGGAAACTGGGGAGCTTTGCGGATCACGAATCTTCCGCGCGGTCCGCACGACCGTCACGATCAGAACGGTCGTCAGCGAGCCGACGATCGCGCTGAGCAGGATCACGACACCGAGCGCACTGTTGAGGTGTCCCAGCCGGAACGGGAATGCGACGGTCACGGGGGTGTCATTGGCCCAGATGAACCAGAGCATCAACCCCAGCAAGATTGCCGAGCCAACCAGCCGTCGGTAGACCCAGAGATTGCGGATGAGCGACGGCCTGAGCCGTTTGTACTGGTAAGCCATGGTTCAACTCCTTCTGCATGGGCGATCGCACGATCTCAATTCGGTATCGGAACGTTAACTCCCAGCATGCGCCAGAACAGCCAGCCGAGCGTGCCGAACTGGAGGCGGAAGTAGTGATCCCACAGCCAGGTCCAGGACAGGACCATGGCGACCGCTCCCATGCTCAGATAGGGTCCAAAAGGGAGTTCGCGATCGGCGGTCGATAATTGCTCGCCCCGCGCCCATTTCTTGAGGTAGACCGACAATTTCCAGAGGGCGTGCGCCAGCCCGAAGAAGGCCCCCGCGAAGAAGCTGAGGATGGCGGCTTGCCAGCCCAGGAAGGCACCGATCATGCCCATGAGAGTGACGTCGCCAAACCCCATGGCCTCGCGCCCGAACGCCTTCGTTCCGGCGACCCGGACACTCTGGGTCACGGCCGCGCCGACCAGCGAACCGAGAATGCCCACCCACAGCCCCTGGGCGTGGGTGGCCGCGGCCGCGGGGTAGGGCCTGATGAGTGGATTCAGTGCCCCCAGGCCGAGCCCCAGGATCACCCCGGTCACGGTGATGGCGTCAGGGATGACGAACAGGTCGTAATCGACGAACGTGGCCACAACGAGCAGGGCCACCAGGATCGCGTGATAGGCCAGCGTCGCCAGCGGCAGGCCGATTTCATAACCGTAACGGCCCCGCTCTCCAAGCACGACGTCGACATAGTAGAGGCCCAGGAAGAGCAGCCCCACCAGGAGCTCGATCAGAGGATAGCGCGGAGAAATCGGAGCCCCGCACTGCCGGCATTCCCCCCGCAGCGCCAGCCAGCTCACGATCGGGATGTTGTCCGTGGCCGAGATCGGGCTCCAGCATCGCGGACAGCGTGAGCCCGGCCAGATCACGCTCTTTTCCCAGGGGATCCGATAGATGCAGACATTCAGGAAGCTGCCCACGACCGTCCCCACGACGAAGACGAAGCATCCCAGGAGCAAGAGGATCGGTCCCATCGCGAGCACGGCGGCACGTCCTTCCGGAAGCGTGGCCGGGTTACCGGCGCCAGAGGTCGAGGATCAGCGCGGCGATTTCGTCGGGCGTGTGGTCGAGAGTTTCGATGGCAACATCGGCCACTTCCTGGTAGAGCGGCGCACGGGCGCTCAGAACCTGGGCGATCTCGGCGACCGTGCCGGCGCTCGTGAGCGCGGGCCGCTCGGCGCCGGCTCGCAGGTCAGCCTCGAGTCGCCGGGCCAGCTCGACCGGCTCGGCCCGCAACCAGACCACGAAGCCGAAGTCGAGCAGGAGCCGGCGATTCGCAGGTCGCAGCACGGCCCCTCCCCCGCTGGCCAGAACCGCCTCGGGATGGCGCTCCACCAGTTCCCGCAGCGTGTGCTCTTCCCAGTCCCGGAAGACCGGCTCTCCCGAATCGGCGAAGATCGACACGATCGACCGGCCCGCGCGGGCCTCGATCTCAAGATCGGCATCCAGGAACCGCAGGTCCAGACGATCTGCCAGGATCTTGCCGACAGTGGTCTTGCCGGTGCCCCGGTAACCCACGAGGGCCAGGCCCGATCCTCGCGAGTCGCGGTCTCTCGGCTTGCGATCGAGGGTCATTCGTCGCGCAGCGGCCCCAGCTTTCGTTTCAGAGTCTCTCTCATGACGTCGAGCGGAGCGTCGAGTCCCGTGTAAATCTTGAACTGAAGGGCTGCCTGGCGGAGGAACATGTCCACGCCGGTGATTGTCGTGGCCTGGCGCTCTCGTCCCAGCTTCAGAAGCATCGTGTTCTCGGGGTGGTAGACCGCGTCGAAAAGCACGATGCCCGGTCGCGGAAACGCAGCAGGGGGAAGCGGTGTGTCGTCCAGGTTCGGGTGCATCCCGACCGGAGTGCAATTGATGATGACGTCGGCAATGCAGGCTGCGCGCTGCGACCAGGTGACCATCCGGCAGCCAATCTCTTCAGCAAGAGTGGTCGCACGCTCGTCGTGCCGGTTGGTGACCGTCAAATGGGCCCCGCGCCTCATCAGGCCAAAGGCGATCGACCGGGCCACTCCTCCTGCTCCCAGGATCAGCACCTGCTTGTCGATCAGCGGGCTCGATGCCTCGTCGCCGTCAGCGCCTCCGCCGCCGCCCATGGCGGCCTCGAGAGACTCCATGGCCGCGCGATAATCCGTGTTGTAGCCGATCCGCCGGCCGTGATCAGCGCAGACGACCGTGTTGCACGACCCGGTCCGCTCGACGGCCCCTTCCTTCTGCTGGAGCAAGGAGACAATTTCTTCCTTGTGCGGAATCGTCACGCTGCAACCCTTGATTTCCAGCCACAAGAGCTCGCGGAAAAACGCCTCGAGAGTGCCTCCAGGGACGAGAAACGGCACCAGGACCTTGTTCAGGCCCAGATGGCGAAACGCGGCATTGTGAACCGCGGGGCTCAGGCTCTGCTCGATCGGATCGCCGATCACGCCGTAGATCTCGGTCTTGGAGTCGATCTGATTGTAGAAATAATCTTTCTTCATGACTGCGAGTTGTGGCATGCCGGCCGCGAAGACCCGCTCCGGATTGTACCCTGCGTAGGTGAACGGCGCGCCGAACTTGGCGCCCAGGATCCGGGTGAAAACGCCGATCTCTCCCATCGCGATCGGGATCGTGGGGAAGTTGCCGGTCACAGCCAGGTGAAGCACTCGCGAGGCGTCCGCCAAGGTCAAAGCCGAGGTGGCTACCTTGACGATGTCCGGGTCCAGCTCATCCGACTTCTCGGCGATGTCCTGAACATCCGCCGGAGTGGTCTTGAGGTTGTGATAGCTGACGATCCGCTTGGTCTTGCCGAACCGGCGAATCCAGCCGGCGATGTCCTGTTCCAGGTCAACGTAATCCACACCCAGGGCAATCGCCTCGCGGAGCAGTTGCAGGCGCTTCTCTTCGTTGCCGCGCCAGAGCCCGCCATCGACGCCCCGGCGGATCGTGAAGACCATGGGGGTGGGGCGTTGCTTGAGGATCCGCTTCAAGTCAGGATCCCGGCGCAGGCAATCGATGCGCAGCTCCACCAGGTCGGTCCCGGCCTTGGCGGCTGCCTCCCACTCCTCGGACAGCGACGAGTGCCTGCCCCGTCCAATCGTCACGCAAATCATGCTGCAAGGCCCCCGCTCCGGAGAACCTCCCCCGCCAGGTCTCGACCAGGACCAGCTTCACGAGAATTCAGAGAGTGATGCGAGATTGTACGACAATCCCATAACCAGAGGATAGAGGGAGGCCGGGGAAGAGCGCGGTTCGGTCCACCCAACGTCCGCTGGACTGGTGGGCGCCAAACAACTGCCCGATCAGGTCTACACTCGATACTGGCCTCATATTCTGCCGAACTGCTTCTCCAGCTCCGCCTTGGTGAACACCAGCGCCGTGGGCCGGCCGTGGGGACAGTGATGGGAGTCGGCGACGAGGTGCCTGCGCTCCAGGAGGGCCTCGATCTCCGCGGGGCTGAGCCGGTCGCCGGCCTTGACGGCCGCCTTGCAGGCGACCATGTGCAGCAGCTCGGCGACCAAGGCGTCGCGCGAGGGCGGAATGGGTTGCGTGTGCACGTGCTCGGCCAGATCGCGGACCAGACGCTCGGGCGCCAGGTGGGTCAGCATCACCGGGGTACTGCGAACCAGCACCGTGTCGCCGCCGAAGGGCTCAACGTCCAGGCCAAGCTCGGCCAGCAGCTCGCGGTGCTCGAGGATCGCGGCAGCCTCGTCGGCACTCAAGTGGACCGGCTCGGGTACGAGCAGCCCCTGAGATTCCGCCTTGCCGCCGGCCACCCGCTGCCGCAGCTCTTCGTAGAGGATCCGCTCGTGCAGCGCGTGCTGGTCGATGACCACCATCCCGTCTTCCGTCTCGGCAATCAGGTAGCTGTCGTGCACCTGAATGGCCTTGAGCGGCCCGGCCGCGAGCTCGGGGCCGGCATGCCGCTCGCGCAACGCCGAGGCCGTTGCTCCGGGAGCAGCCGCAGAACCCGAGACATCACGGCTGGTTGCGGGAGAGGTCGACAGGGGCGGCGGCGGGCTCCCGAACTCGTCGAAGGCGTCAGCCGCTGCAAACTGGAACTGGCCAGGCAGCGACCTTGACCATTCCGGCGGCTCGACCCGGCCCACGGAATCGGGAATCGTGGGAGTTCCTCCCGCGGGACCAGGCGTGAACCAAGAGGAGACAGCCTGCCGATCAGGGGCCCGCGCCGAGAGCTCGTAAGGCGCGTTTCTGCCGGCCGCCGTTGTCGCAACGTTAGGGATGCCAGGAAACCCGCCGTCGCTTTCCAGCGGCCCCGACCGGCCCGGGATCGTTGCCGCCGCCTCGGCAGGCTGATCCTGCGCAGCCTGGAGCCGGGTGTGCAGGTCGCTCGCGAGGAACGTCTGGCGGAGGGTTGAGAGCAGGTGGCTGTAGACCCGCTGCGGATCGCGGAACCGGACCTCGATCTTGGTCGGATGGACGTTGACGTCAACCTCCTCGGGTGGGACCTCCAGGTGCAGGAACGCGACCGGATTGCGCCCGACCATCAGCAGCCCGCGGTAGGCCTCGCCCAGGGCGTGGCCCAGCGACCGGTCGCGGACATAGCGGCCGCCCAGGAAGAGGAACTGGCCCTTGTTGCTCGACCGGCTTTGCGACGGGTGGGCGACATAGCCCCAGAGGGATAGGTTGTCGAGCCGGCTCTCCACCCAGAGCAGCGACTCCGCCAGCTCGCGGCCGAAGAAGATGGCGATCCGTTCGCGCATTCCAGTGACCGGCGGCAGGTCGTGGACGGTCTTACCGCCCGAGCGAAACGTGAGGTGGATGTCGGGGTGGGCCAGCGCGATCCTTGAAAAGGTCTCGGCGACGTGTCCGGCCTCGGTCGTGTCGGATTTCAGAAATGTCCGCCGCACCGGGGTGTTGAAGAAGAGGTTGCGAACCTCCACGACGGTGCCCGTCGGACAGCCGCAGCTCTTGATGGGGCCGGCGATCCCCGCCTCGATCACGATCTCCGATCCTTGGGCGGCGTCGGCCTGGCGGGTCTGGCAGCGGACCCTGGAGACCTCGGCGATCGCCGCCAGCGCCTCGCCGCGGAACCCGAGGGTGCGGACCCGGCACAGGTCCTCAACGTCCGCCAGCTTGCTGGTCGCGTGGGGTTGAAACGCCAGGGTCAGGTCGTCGGGGGCCATCCCCAGGCCGTTGTCCGCGATCCGGACCAGGTCTTTCCCCCCGCGCTCGACGCTCACGTCGACCCGCGTCGCACCCGCGTCGATGGCGTTTTCGAGCAGCTCCTTGACCACGCTCGCCGGCCGCTCCACCACCTCGCCCGCGGCGATCTGGTTCACTACCGACTGCGGCAACTGACGGATCACTCCCATCCCACCTGCCTCCTGACCTCATTGCGGAATCACCCTTCATTCTACCATGCTGATCTTGCGTACAGAAAGAGGATGCGGCCGCAACCACGTGGGATGGCCGTGCGGGTGGAGCGTGAGGCGTGGAGCGTGAGGCGTGAGGCGTGGAGCGAGTGGCGAGTGGCCAGCTAGATGTCATCTGTCATCTGCCATCTGCCATCCGCCATCTGCCATCCGCCATCCGCCATCCGCCATCCGCCATCCGCCATCCGCCATCCGCCATCCCTCCTTCCCCATTCCCCGTTCCGAATTTCGCATTCCATTTCCTGGCATGAACTCCAGTTGTGGGACCTCCGTCAAATCCTCCAGGGACTGGCCGATCTCGGTCTCGGCAACAAAGGTCGAAAGGGAGAGGTCGAAAGGGGACATTGCTATTCACGGCGGAAGTTTGGAGAGTTTAGGAAGTCTTCGATTCTTGGTCTTTGGGCCGGTTCACATGGAAGATCCGCCATGCCTCGATCTGCCCGAGCGTCGG
>JBEKTN010000327.1:0-9749 GCA_049516015.1 Isosphaeraceae bacterium
GCCAAGGCTAGCATCTCATCCCTCATCCGCCCCTGCGGGGCACCTTCTCCCGCGGGGAGAAGGTAGGATCGCCACGGCCTTTCTTGATCGCTGTATGCAACGCGCGAGCAAACCGCGCTAGCTTAGCGAGCAACGCGTTTGTCCCATTTCCGCTGAACCAACACACTGGCTCAGGAATGGCTCATTGGGGCGGCATATCGGCTCGTGTCGATCTGGACATGAGCCAGGAAATACTCGTCCAAATCCAGATCCTTCATCACCTCTCGATACGAATCGAGACCGCGGGGTTTGGGAATCGGATCGCCATCTTCCACCATGCCTTCGAAGTGAAGTTCCAGCGCCTGTTTCATGTTTGCCACGACTGCCTCGACCGTCTTGCCCGCTGAGGCGCAGCCCAGGACATCAGGACAGTGGCCACTGTAACCGGTCGGTGTTCTTCCGATCACAATCAAATAGGTTTCCATCAGATCCTCCGGCGCTTCCTATTACTCCTGCAATCCAGCTTGTTTCAAGATGCTCTTCTCGGTCTTCTGGTCGAGGTCGGCGTTCATCTGACCGGGAATGGTAACGCGCCCAGGTTTTGTCGGATGCTTGTATTGGCGGTGGCCACCGCGGGCTTTGACTCCATACCACCCGTCCGCTTCGATAAGCTTGATGATTGCCCGGACTTTCATCGTTCAATCCCCGAGTTCGTGCGGAAGAACGCGCACCTTATCAGGGCTTGCCCTCGAAGTGTCGGCGGTCGAGGATTTCGACGGCATCCATGCTTATGATCGGGCAAAAATGAAAGGGTTTACGCCCGACTGGACGCGAACCCTTTCACGACGAGCAATGCCGAAGACAGGAGTTGAACCTGCACGGGCCGTTAAGCCCACTAGGACCTGAACCTAGCGCGTCTGCCAATTCCGCCACTTCGGCTTGATGTATTTACTATGAATCCCGTGACGAGGTCAGTCAAGGGGAATGGAGCGACCGAAGCCGTCGACGCGCAGGGTCAGCGCGGAAGCTCGAGCACTTCCAGGTGCGAGGGCAGCTCCCTGGTGCGATAGATCCGCTGGGTCGCTTTCCGGAAGTCGGCTTCCTTGGCGGTACCGATCTCCACGAAGGTCTGAGGATTGCGATCGACCAGGGGGAACCAGGTGCTCTGGATTTGGATCATGATCGTGTGGCCGGTCCGGAATGTGTGGGAGATGTCCTGGAGATGGAAACTCACCGGAGTCGGCTGGTCGGGCACGAACGGCTCGGGCGCGGCAAGGCTGTTGCGAAACCTACCACGCATCACATCGCCGCGGACAAGCTGCTGGTAGCCACCCAGAGGAACTGCTGCGCCCCCAACTCCGGTTCCCGGGAAGTCGGCGGGGTAAACGTCGATCAGCTTGACGATCCAGTCGGAATCGGTTCCGGACGTCGAGACGAAAAGACGAACCTGAATCGGTCCCACCAGCGTCAGGTCCCCTTCCAGCGCCTTGGTCTGGTAAACCAGCACGTCGGGCCGGCGCGAGGCGAACCGCTGATCCTGGATCATGTAGTCGCCGCTCATTCGCTGGGTAATCTGATCGACGAACTCCACGGGTCGTGAGGGATCGCTCGTGTATTCGTCGAACGCCGAAGGGGCCGATCCTTCCGGCAGCTCGTAGCTGATCCGACCCAAGTCGTTCAGGTAGAGAGATCGCGAGCGGGTCTTGCGGGGAGGCCAGGTGTCATACTCGCGCCACTGGTTGGTTCCGGTCTCGAAAACGCGGGCTTCCGGGAAGCTCGGCGTGCCCTTGCCCTTGAGAAAGTACTGGAAGAAGGGGAACTCCATGTTTTCACGATAGTGCGCGGCGGTGTTCGTGTTGAAAGGGACCGGGCCGAGCGAGGAACCGTCTCCATGCGCCCAGCCGCCATGGAGCCAGGGGCCCATCACCAGGACGTTGGTGGTGCCGGGACTGGAGGCCTCGACGTTCTTGTAGGTCTCGAGCGCCCCGTACATATTCTCGGCATCGAACCAGCCGCCCACCGTCTGCACGGCCGGCCGAATGTTCTTGAGGTGAGGCCGAAGATTTCGCGCGGTCCAGAAATCATCATAGTTCGCGTGCTGCATCATCTCGTTCCAGAACGGAACATCGTCCTTGAAATACTTCTTGTTGACGTTCGACAGCGGTCCCAACTGGAGGTAGAAGGTGTAACCGTCGGGTGTGCCGTAGTCGAAACGCTCGGGCGGTTCTTTCTTGGTCGGCTCGGGACGCGGATGCCCGAAGAATGCGAGGAAGTCGAAGGCATGGGGCAAGAACAAGGCCCCATTGTGGTGCCAGTCGTCGCCGGCAAACCAGTCGGCGATGGGGGCCTGGGGCGAGGCTGCCTTGAGCGCCGGGTGGGCGTCGATCATTCCCGCCGCGGTGTAGAAGCCGGGGTAAGAGATTCCCCACATGCCCACCTTGGCATTGTGGTTGGGAACGTTCTTGATCAGCCAGTCGATCGTGTCGTAGGTGTCCGTGCTCTCGTCGATGTCCGCCGGGCCGCTCTTGGCGTCCTTGTGCGGCCGCATGTTGACGAACTCCCCCTCGGACATCCACCGTCCCCGGACATCCTGATAGGCCACGATATAGCCTTCGCTGCCGAAAAGCGGCGAGGGGCCGATATCCGCCCTGTACGCGTCCACGCCGTACGGCTGGACGCCATAAGGAGTACGCGAAAGCAGAATCGGGTAGGTCTGCGAACGGTCCTTGGGAACATAAACCGACGTGAATAGCAGGGTGCCGTCGCGCATCGGAATCCGGAACTCAAACTTGGTGTAGTTGGCCTTCACGTATTCGACGCCCTGGGCGGCGAGCGAGGCTGGCAAGAAGGCCGGTGCCAGCGTCAACATCGACAACAAAAGCGCCGGCCGTGCCGGAACGGAACGCTGGCTCGGCAGAAAAAACATGGTTGCGATTCTCCGGAAAAGCGGCGTCTGGATCATCTCGAGCGAGACCCGCACCGGTGAGGAACCGTGCGCGGTCCACGATCGAGCAATCCAGACTAAGGCAACGGAGCCTTCGAATCAGCGCCCCAGTCCAAGCCGGCGGCGATGGTAGGCCAGGCGATCGGCGGGGCTCATCGTGGCGAAGTCGGGCCGGCCGTTCGAGGATGATGGAAGGTCCTGGGTTCTGGTCGTTGCCAGAGACTCGGTAACCTTCGGAGTCCTGCAGGCGCAGGATGTTGAGCTCGGAGTCGTCGCGGCCTGGCAGGCGCACGTGTGCGCTCCGTTTCCTGACACCTCCGTCGCGTAGGCCGCGATCAATCCGCCGTCCGTCGCTGGTGCGGCTGGTGGCACAGCGACTGGCCTGGCTGGCGCGGGGACGACGACCGCGGGCGTGCTGACGTAGCTCATCGATTGCTCGGTGATCTGCAGATCCATGTCGAGCGGCCGGTGAGGCGTGATGCCGAGCTTGCCCAGGACCGCGTGATAGGCCTTGACCGCGTCCACCGGGCCGATCTGGCCCTCGACGATCAGGCGCAGGAATTGCACGAAGGCGAGCTGGTTCTCCGCGTGATTGATCTTGCGGCCGAAGAGGGCAACCCGGGCCCCGTATTTCTGGGCGTCGGACAGAAGTTGAAAGGCGTCGCGGGTGGTACCGGACGATCCTCCCAGGATGCCGACGATCAGGTGGGGGTCAAATCGGACCAGCTCTTCCATGGCCTGCGGGCCGTGGTACACGATCTTGAGGAAGAGCGGGCGCCCGGAAGGCGACACGCCGGCGAGCATCCGGGTGATCATGTCATTGATGTAGTGGGGCAAGACGTCGGCGGCGATGGCGGCTGGGATGTTGGGATCAAAAACCTCGAGGAAATAGCGAAAGCCCTTGCGCTCGGCCTCTTCCCGGAACCGATGAAAGTGCTCGAGCGTCTCCATGTCGCGTTCGAGATTGTTGTTGAACGTGACGCTGTAGAGCCCCAGGTCGGCCCCCAGGGCGCGCTCCTCGGGAGCACAGTCGAGGTGCCCGCACTGAATGTGGTCGATGCTGGCGGTGCGGAAGGGCCGCGCGGGTTGCGTGGCGTAGCCGGCGCCCCGGGCCAGGTGGATATCGGTGGTGTCGTTGGCGCGAACCGCGGGAGTGACCGCCGAATCATCGAACAGCCGCTCGCGAAACGTCAGCGCATGGTTTGAGCTGGCTGACATGAGCATGATGTCGACGAGCCCTTGACGGGTGATCAGCCGCATCTGCTCGCGGTACTCCTCGAGCGTCTTGAACCGGACCTCGCCGGCATGCATCTCGGGAGACTTGCCCGGCGCGCCCAGCCCCAGCGCCATGTCGGCATCCTTGGCGTCGGCCAGGATGAATTCACGGCAGTTCGCATCGGCATGAATCGCGGTGAGCTTGCGGTCGAGCGACTTGATCATCTCAGCGACCTCCGCGTGTCTTCGCCTGGCCCTGGCCCAGACCCGAGATGGTGACGCGTGATCCCGATGCACCCAGGTTACCGTTCGCTCCCGCTCCCATGGTCACGCGGACGGGACGGGGGCTGGCGGCGGTTTTCCCGGCCGAGATCGTGCCTGACGCCGCGGCCGGCTTGCCGGCCGCCTTGCTGTTGCTCTTTTGAACCTGGTCGATCGTCTCGCGGAGGACCTGGGCCGAGTGCTGCAAGGCCGAGACTTCCTTGGGCCAGATGGCGATTTCCAGCTGGGCCTCGACTCCTTTCCGGCCGACGACGGTGGGAACCGAGATACAGACGTCGCGGATCCCGTACTGGCCCTGCACCAGTGCCGACACGGGGAGGATTCGCTTCGCGTCGAGGGCCACGGAGTGAACCACATCGCGGATCGACAGACCCACGGCGAACCCCGCGCCGCCCTTGAGCTTGATCACTTCGGCGCCGCTGCCCTTGGTGCGAGTGAACAGGGCCTCGGCCCCGGCGCCGGTCCAGCCGGGATACTTTTCGAGGGGTAGCCCGGCGGCCTGCGCGGCCGACCAGATCGGAACCATGCTATCGCCGTGCTCGCCCAGGATCAGGGCGGTGACCTGGGTGGGTGGAAGCTTCAATGCCTCGGCAATCAGGCTGCGAAACCGCGCGGTGTCCAGTGCGGTTCCCAGGCCGATGACCTGGTGCGGCGGCAGGCCAAGCTGGGTCGTGGCGAGGTAGGTCAAGACGTCCACCGGGTTGGACACGACCAGGACGATCGCCTCGCTTTTCAGCCCTGCGCTCTTGACCTGGCCGAGGATGTTCAGGAACAGCTCCACGTTGCGATTGATCAGGTCAAGCCGGCTCTCGTCGGGCTTACGCCTCAGGCCGGCGGTGATCATGACCACGTCGCTTTCGGGGATAGCCGCGTAGCCGGTGGCACGGATGCGCTGGTCGGCGACGAGCGACGCACCGTGCAGCAAGTCGAGCGCCTGGCCCTTGCACAAGTCGGGGTTGACGTCGATCAGGTCGATCCCGCTGACGATTCCGCCGCACTGGAGGGCGAACGCCGCGCACGATCCGACCAGCCCGCCGCCACCGATGATGCTCGCTCTCATGATCGATCTCCCCACGCTTCCCTTTACATGCACGTTATAGAAGAACTTCTAAGTGTATATAGATACGATGGTCCGCACAGCGGACCCTACCCGCCGCTTCCACTGGCTGCGCCGTTCAGGGCGTGCATGACCTGGTCGGTGATGGTCTTGACCAGGGCATCAATGTCCGGTCCGTGGGCGTGGCCATTCGACGAGGGCGCGCTCGCGGCGGTGGCAGCCGCAGCGGGTTGCTGCGCAGGAACCGGGCAGGCGACCCCCGCGCCTGACGGCTGGCCGTTCTCCAGAAGCTTGGGATGGATGAAGACCTTGGGCTGGGGGCTGAAGTCGCCGTAGCCCTGGCGAAACAGGCTATTGCCGCACAGGTCGCAGTTCTCGAGGCCGCGGGTCAGCCGCGGGTCGGGAATGCCGAGGTTCGGCTTGAGCTTGATCAGCTCGGCCGCCTTGTCGTCGTTGTAGTAGTTGACCTTGCCCAGTTGCTTGGCCAGCAGCAAGATCCGGCAGTAGGCGTCGATGATCTCGGTCTTGAAGTAGGCATCTTCCAGGTCGGTGCCGTAGGTGACCGTGCCGTGGTTTGCCAGCAGGATGGTCTCGGTGTCCTTGACGTACGGCAGCACGGTGTCGGCAAACTTCTGGCCGCCCGGGGTTTCATAGGGTGAGATCGCCACCTCGCCCAGGAAGACCTCGATTTCGGGCAGGACGCACTTCGGGATCGGTTCCTGGGCCACGGCGAACGCGGTCGCGTGGGGGGGATGACAGTGCACGACCGAGCGGATATCCGCGCGTGCTTTCATGATAGTCAAGTGCAGCAGGACCTCGCTGGAGCGATTGCGTTTTCCCGAGATCTGCTTGCCCTCGAGGTCCACGATGCACAGGTCGTCGGGCTTCATGAAGCCTTTGGACACGCGGGTGGGCGTGCAGAGCACGCGGTCCTCGGAGAGCTTGCAACTGATGTTGCCGTCGTTGGCCGCGGCGAACCCCTTGTCGTAGATCCGGCGGCCGATCTCGCACATCAGCTCCCGCATTTTCCATTCGTTCATCGTCGTGCCGTTGCCGATCATAGGGATCCTCACCGTCGTTGAAAGTTTCCAGGAGATTTGATCGTTCGGAGCGTTCTCGGTCCGTCCGAGATCCGTCGTTCATGGCTCGCTAAAAAGAAAGTTGGTCGATCAGGCAGGCGCAGAAGGCGTCCACCGGTGCCTTTGTCTTGCCGAAAGGGTTGGCGGCCTCGCGGCCCTCGCTGACGCCGATCAGGGCCCCGAGTCCGGCCCCCAGGTTGTCGTAAACGACAAGCTCCTCGCCGCGGGCACGCGATCCTTCGGTCATTGCCTCGAGAGGCAAGGGAGCAGCGACCAGGAACCTGCCCCCGCGGAGGCTGGGGTGAAGGCGGGAGAGGGTCACGCGCCCGATGACCTCGGCAATTCTCATGACAGGTTCTCCACACGTAGGGTCTCGGGCGCCCGGGGCGCTCCGGAGACGCGGAAAGCGCCTGCAAGTTGCTTGATCCAGGAAATCGATTTTCCGGCCGGCTCGACCACGAGCAGGTTCATTCCCAGCGACTGGACAGCGCGGTAGACCTCGGCGGGTTCCGCGGCCGACGCCGCCCGGACGCCGGTAATCTGGCACGACTTCCAGACCGCAAGTGCCGTCTCGGACGTGATGAACATGGCCCCTCGACCTTCCCCGTCCACGAGCCAGTTTGCCAGGAAATCCAGCGAGGGCTCGAACTCGATCCAGGCGCCCGGGTCCTCGAGCAGGGCCCGCCGCAACGCTTTGACCGTCCCCAGCACTGCCGTTTCGGCCGCGATCGAAAACGCCCATTCGCCACGGGCAGAGCCCAATGATTCGCCCAGGGCGCCCAGTCGGATCGTGATCCCCTTGCGCTTGAGCAAGTCGCGAGCGAGGGGCGTGACGACGGTCGCGGGGCCGAGCTGCACGATCCGGGTGCCAGGCGGAAGCGCCTCGGCATGCCGGAGGGAGAACAGTCTGTCCACGACAACCTGGCAGTCGGACTCCTTTCGAGAGCGGGGCGGTCCTTTCAGCTCAGCCAGGACCGCCCGCACGGCCTCGTCTACCTTCTTGATCGGATCTGTGCGGTCGAATGCTCGCTCCGGAATGCGCAACCGGGGCAGTCCCGTTGCCGATTCGAAAGCATTGGCACTCAGCGACGCTTGACCCATGAAAAAAGAACCTACCTTCGCACTGGTCGACTCGTTGGCTCATCGATCGGGCAGGCCCAGGACGCTCCAGCGGCCCGGGGTGGTCGGTCCCAGCAATTCCTGGAGGGCCCGGCCGTCATTGGTGCAGACAACCCGGTCTCCAGCACCAGCCCCAAGACGATCGAACACCAGTATCGGCTCTCCATCGGGCCGGCCCCCCTCCGTCTCGAGCTGGACGACCAGCAACCGCTCACCCTGAAAGGTGGGGTGCTTGAGGGTCGAGGTGGCGGTGCCCATTACCCGGCCGAGTTGCATTTCACGGACCTCCTGCTGGATGGCAGATGGCAGATGGCAGATGGCAGATGGCAGATGGCAGATGGCGGATGGCGGATGGCATCTCGAATCGAGCGCCTCACAGGAACCTCATTCCGTCGACGATGGCCGACCGCTGCTGGCGGCAGAAGGTCAGGGGGGTGGTGACGCCTTCGCCGGTTGGGCCGGCGATGGAGAAGGATGGAACGCCCTCGCCGCCGGCTCCCAGCCCCGCGATGCATGGTCCGTTCACCACGAAGATCGTGCAGTCCATGATCTTGCCCATCTTTGACATGACCGTGGTGTCGCGGGAGTGCAGGATCGCGGTGTGCCCGAATTCGTGCTCGCTCTCCCTGGCCAGGGCGATGGCCCGATCGACGTTCGAGACCCGCACGAACGGAACGAACGGCATCATCTGCTCTTCCTGGACGAAAGGATGCTCGGATCCGGTCTCGCCGAACAGAAGATCGATGCCCGCGGGCAGCTTGACGCCCGCATGCTCGGCCAGGAAGGAGGGGTCTTTGCCGATGAATTCCTTGTTGACATGCGGCTTACCGTCATTGCCGCTCTGGAACGCGACCTTGGTGAGAGCTTCGATCTGACCGGCAGTCAGCCGAAAACCCCCGTGGCGCGTCATCGCCTCGGTGAGCGAGTCGAAGATCTCGGCCACCGCGAAGACCTGCTTCTCGCCGATGCAGAGCAGGTTGTTGTCGAACGAGCCACCCACGACGATCGACTTTGCCGCGTTGTCCAGGCAGGCCGTGCCATCGACGACGACCGGCGGATTGCCCGGTCCGGCCACGATGGCCCGCCGCTTGCTGGCAAGCGCTGCGCGGGCGACGGCGGGGCCGCCCGTGACGACCAGCAGCTTGATGGCGGGGTTGTCGAAAAGCTGCGCGGCCGTCTTGAGCGTGGGCGGGTCGATGATCGTCAGCAGATTGTCCAACCCGGTCGCCTCGCGGATCGCCTTGTTGAACCGGCGAACTCCCAGGGCGGCAATCTTGCCTCCCGAAGGATGGGCGTTGAAGACGACCGTGTTGCCGGCCGCCAGCATGTTGATTGCGTTGGCCGCCAGGGTCGGCAGGCTGTGTGAGACCGGGGTGATTGCCCCGATGACTCCGAACGGCGTGTAGTCGGTGAGGGTCAGCCCGTGGTCCCCGCTGGCGTTGTCGGTTCGCAGGTACTCGACGCCGGGAATGAGCGGGATCGTCTCCTTGAGCTTGGCGATCTTGTGATCGAGCCGGCCAATCCCGGTCTCTTCCAGCTCGGCTCGGCCCAGCTCGTCGGCCCCGTCAACACAGATTCGCCGGATGCACTCGACGGCTTTCTTGCGGTCGGACAGACCGCGGCGCCGGAACTGCTCGAAGGCCGCCCCGGCGGCATCGACGGCGGCATCGACGGTGGGGAATACACCGAGGTTCCCTGCCGGATGAGCGGCCGCCTTGCCGTTGCCGGCGATGGCCCCGTTGCCCATCTGGGACAGGATCTCTTGAACCACATTACGGATCAGATCTTCAGTCATTTGCATGGCAGGTACCGTTGCAAAGAGGGCCCGGCCGGATTGATGGTCTCGTGCCGATCAGAGTTCGCTGGAAGATTCCAGACTCAAGACTCAAAATGGCAGATGGCAGATGACAAACAGTGGACTTCGACACGATCCTGGCACATGACGTCTGTCATCTTTCATCTGTCATCTTTCATCTGTCATCTGTCATCTGTCATCTGTCATCTGTCATCTGTCATCTGTCATCTGTCATCTGTCATCTGTCATCTGTCATCTGTCATCTGTCATCTGTCATCT
>JBEKTN010000328.1:0-13087 GCA_049516015.1 Isosphaeraceae bacterium
GGTCATCCTGACCGGTGATCATACCATCGGTCTGTATCCCCGGGTCAACTACACTGTAGAAAAGTCGGTCGTCAGACTTGCCCGAATCGCCTGGTCAGCCTATTGTGATGCGTAATCCCTGGCTGTTTCGACCAATGCTCGCCAATTTGCTGTACGAACTCCGAACGCACCACTTTTGCCCTTCGAACGAGCCAAGCTGCGCTTTCCTGTCGAAGATAGATGCCCTCCATGAGGCCATCGTACAGGGACGACTGACCGATGATCCCTGGGACGTCACTTAAGGCGAAAACGCCCTGGCATACCCTCGGAACGGTGGCCAGCTTCAACTCCCCAACGATCTCGTCACGGCGGAGGGTACTTAAGAATTGCTGCTCTTGCTTGTCGAAGACATCGAACGAGAGGAAAAAATCCGGCAGACGGGTGTACTTGATGGAATGGCAGGCGTAGCACCATTCGCCGAAGAGCACAAATCGATCGCCCAAGACATCGAAAAGGAGCGTCTCACGAACGGCCAGCCACGGCCAGAGAGGAGCAAATTGGCCTCGTGTTCCACGATCGAGGAGGCTACCCCGGTTTTGCGCCAACAGACTTCCCTGCGCGTTGAAGGAAATCCCGAGGTTGGCACCATCGACCTTCTCCTCGACGATCACGGGTTTGCGAACGAAATCTTCCGCCTCCGCCCGTGAAAGGACCTTGTCTCTCCGCGATGGGATCCTGCCCAACCAAAGGAGGTGAGGCGTCGTCGGAAACTTTACAAAATCTGCGATGATTAGCGACAACTACATTTCCCCACGGCGACAATTACGATTCCCCACGAGTCCAGGTTCGGTTTTCATGGTGATCCTCCAAACGGAGGGCGGATTACCATGGCGATTGTCACGGATCGACAGGTTCGGGAAGGAGTGTCCATCGGCCAGGCTCTCGGCCTTGTTCGTAACACTCGCGCGGGGAATCGACCGGGGCTTACACGGCCCGAACCCATCCATCCTGCGCGCGGACTCATCGGCTGCAAGCGTCAAGCGAGAGATACGCTTCGAGGGTTCATCGGCTTCGATCCGAATCCAGTGCGAAGGTGGTGGCAACGGCGACGATGTGCGGAGTGTGATGTCTGAGGATAGCAGAAAGGAGGACGCGTCGGGTAAAATGATTCTGTTGGTTCAGCACCTCCCGCGGGGACATCGCGTTGAGCAGGGCAGAGCTACAGCAACTTGCCGAAGATCGGATCCTCGACGCTCAGGCGCTGCTCGCCGTCCAAAGGTGGTCTGGGGCTTACCATCTTGCCGGCTATGCTGTCGAGTGCGGGCTGAAATCCTGTATCCTCGCCCATTTGGACAGGACCGGGATACTCTTCAAGGACAGAAACTACCTGAAATCATTGGCCGATTGTTGGACGCATGAGCTTGACAAGTTGGTAGGCATCGCCGGCCTGACCGCGGAACTCGGAGTCGCGTGCGGGGCAAACCCGGGTCTTGCGGGCTATTGGGGTGTCGCGAAGGACTGGAAGGAAACCAGCCGGTACGAGCAAAAAACCGAGGCGGAAGCCAGAGCGCTTTACGAGGCAATCACGCATCAACCGGATTGAGTGCTTCGATGGATACGTATACACTGGTAGAAAACCGGATCGATGACGGCCGGAAGCTGATCTATCTACTGACCCAAACTGGGTTCCCTCTGACCGCTGTCTGTTGGGTCAAGACCAGCGAGGAGGGAGACTGGTATCTCTATATCGCGTCAAACGCTGTCGATCAGAAAGGCCTAGCATCCGCCTACCGCGAAGTCTATGGCGTGCTGACAACCATTTCCGGGACCTCGATTTCCGTGTCAGATGTCAAACTTGTGGGTATTAACAATCCAATCACTAAAGACATTCTCGAAATTCGAGAGCGTTATCCCGGGAGGCTTCCGACCGTTTCACGCCGCCGCCAGCTCGGCTCCGTCGCAGTTGACGAAGTGTATGTTTACCCATTGGAACCTAGTCCTGAAGTGCTGACGAGCCTTGCTCAGCCGATCCCTGAAGTCTTGACGGATTTTGGACAAGGAGTTGGCCCAGAGGAATACATCGAAATCCCCTATCTTAAGCCGGCTGGCGGGCCGGGTGGAAACGCACTGCCCATTCCTTCCGTTCTTCGCCTGAAGAAAAAGGAAGTTAGCACATTCGAGGTGTTGACCGGCCTTCAGGTAATTGAAGGACGGCACTTCTCGACATACGCCAAAGTCCGCATGGTAGATGACGGCGTTATTGGAGTGGACTTCCGGGTTGAGGAGATCAAATAGTAAGCCGTCGCTCGGTTGGGTAGAGCTCGTTCTATGGATGACTCAGCGGTAAGACTGGGCGATGAGGGACTCGAACCCCCGACTTCCTGCGTGTAAAGCAGGCGCTCTAACCAACTGAGCTAATCGCCCAATAACGCATCAACTCGGATTATACCGCAAGACTCAACGCGTGTCTGGGGGATTGGCGGGATCTCCCAGGGAACGGCGCGGGGAGGGTTCGGCGGTTGGAGGAATGCCAGGCGGTGCCGCCGACCCCGGAGATTCGGGCTGCCGGTCCGAGGGTGTTTCCTCGCCAGCACCGGGAAGGACGCGATGGGCCGAGGTGATGCGCCAGCCTGTGTCGATGCCTTCAAGGCGGAACCGCACCATGGTGAGGCGAAGAGTCGTCGGCGGGTCGCCCAGTGAGGCGAGCTGGTCGGCGACCTGAGCCTCCACGTCGGCACGCTCGAAGATGAACGGGCCGCCGGCTTTGAGGGTGTGGAACGGACGTTTCAGCAGCGCGTCCCAGGTCTTTGGGTTGTCGGCGACGTGAGTGGCCAAATCCTTCTGCGCGGGGGGAATGGGCGGCCTGGCGTCGTCGACGAGCAGCTTGTAGGTTGGCAGGATCTTCTTGGGAGCGAGCGCCCCCTCGGCAAGCTGGGTGAAGACCTTGCCGAAGTTCTCGGCGGCGTCGAAGATGTCATTCGGGTCGCCGCTGGCCATCTTCTCGTAAATGCCGGATTTCTCGGCCTTCTCCTTGGCCGCGTGCACGGCGTCGAGGGTCTCACCGGCCGCGCCCAGCGGGTTCTTCGGGGTGAAACGGGCAATCGCTGGATCATAGGTGAATTCGGACTCGATCCTCGAATGCAGCCGCGCGAGCGGGGCGAATGACCCCTTGACGGTTCGGTTCCGGCTCCGATCGCGGTGGATCTTCTGGAACGAACGGATCGCCGGCGGCTCCTCGATCGTGCTCCATCGGCGCTGGGCGGTTTCATCGCCCTTGATGAGCGATTGCAAGTACTCCTGAGCAACACGCTCGACCGGATCGATCGGGCGCGGCTTGAGTCGCGGCCAGAGCACCACAGCCGCCAGGCCAGCTAGTACGATCACCGCCAGGGCGGCAAGTCCCGCAAACCGGCGGCGGCGGGATGACCGGGTCTGCGAGGCGATCGAGGGCACAAAGACCGAGGCGGACGGTGTGCGGGCCGGCGACGAGGGCGCTTGCGGTTCGGGCGTGTCCTCGCGCTCGGCGGGCTGAGGAAGGCGATGCTGGGCGCCGCACTTGGGGCATTCCACGGTCGCACCGGGCTGATCAATGGGGGTGAGAAAGGCCGTGCGGCAACTGGTGCAGCGAACGCGCAAGCTCATGAGTGCTCCCGAGTCGAGGACGATCGAGCAGTGGAGTCGGGTACTTGGCGGGACACCGCACCCCCGGGCCGGCAATCGGAGCAAAGGGCTTCCTGGCCGCGCACGGGACGCCCGCATTTCTGGCACAAGCCCGCGCGCTGGCGCAGGGCCGGCAAGGCCACGCGGAGCGGCTCGGCCTCGGGCATTGCTCCGAAGCTGTCGAGAGCCCGGGCGACCCAGCCGGCCACCTCGACATCGACGGTTCCGGCCTGGACGCGACGCTCGACCAGATTGAGCATCCAGATTGCAAGCTCGCGGTCCAGGGCATGAAGCGGCTCGCCGCGCAGGTGCTGCGTGAGGGAGTCGCGCAGCTCGATCACCCGCCCTGCTCTGCCTGCCGCCTGGGCCGCGGCCATCTCGGTCCGGATCGCCCTGGCACTGACACTCGCGGTCGATGTCGGAGTCGCGGCACGCAGTCCGGCTGATCCATCCCTTTCTTCCAAGGCCAGAGCGATGCGCCCCAGGGTCGGAACCAGGTGCTGCTCGATCAGGTCGCCGGCGCGCCAGGCGGCCTCTGCACCGCCGGCCAGTACGTCGAGCACTTGCGCGGAGACGCGAAAGAGTTGCCCCAGGATCCAGCCCGCCAGGCCGCAGCCGCCAAGGGTAACGAGTGCGATGACTCCCATCACCCGGCGCTCGCCCCAGGTGAACTGGGCATCGGAAAAGAGGCCGCGCGCCTGGTCGAGAAAGAGGCCCATACCCATGATCAAGAAACCGAGCTGAACCCAGAGCGCCAGCCGGTCCAGGACCTTGCCTCCCTTTCGCAGGGAAGCATAGCGCGGTGTTTGCAGCGTCCCAGGGTTCATGATTCAGGCCCGTTCTCGATGCCAGGTTCGGCCAGCGGACGACGTCCTTGCATTATAGCGATCCAGGCTCATCCCCGGGCTGCGGGCCGCTCGAGTTCATAATAGCAACGACGCTCCCCCGCGGACTCATCACGGACCAACCCGACGGCGTGATAACCGGCGGCAAAGCTGGCCTGAAATGCCTGGCGGACGGCAAGTCGCCATGATTCGGCCGCCTCCGGTTGATCGCGTCGCAGGTCGGCGATCCGGGGGGGAATTTCGAGCAAGACCCGGGGAGCGTTCGCACTCGTTTGCACGCCAAGCGGTGCGAGCCAGCCTTCGGGATTACGACCGGTTCGGATCGCGCGGGGCAAATTCGCCGGCGCATCGGGGCCGGGAGTCTGCGCCGGTTGGGGCAGGCTGTCGACCTCCCACTCGGCGATCAGGCGATCGGTCGGAACACCCGCGTTGAGGGCGTCGGTCCGCTCGCCGTACATATTGTCGATGTAGCGGTGGACCCGGGCGCCCAGGCGGGTGAGATTGAAGTGGGCGTTTCCTGCCTGGAGCGGATCGAAGGCCCAGGCGATCAGGCCAAGGCCCTCTGCGTGAGCCATATAGCGCTGAACGATCTTGACCGCGTAACCCAGGCCACGCGACTGGTAGCTCGGCACCACCCCGGTGAGCTGCGAATACAGGCAAATCCGCTCCTCGAGGCGGCCGAGGAACCCGAACGACATGGCCACGGCCGTTCCATTCGCCAGGAATGCCCCCAGGACCAGGCCGCCGTGGAGGTTTGCCCCGACCATGGTGGCAACCGGGATCACGTAGCCCTCTTCGGTGATGCCCCAGGCCTTGCGCTGGGCGTCCTGACAGGCCCGGTAATCAGCCAGGCTCTCCGCGCGGCGAATGGTGATCTCCTTGTCCATCAGTGCGGCCTGCGGCAAAAACCTGGTGTACCCTTTACAGGTTCAACAGCAACGCCGCCAGGAGGGCAGCGCGCTCGGAAAGCGAGTCGATCTGGATGTGCTCGTCGTCGGCGTGTGCCCCTCCGCCCTTGACGCCCAGGCCGTCGAGCGTGGGAATCCCGATCGCTGCCGTGAAGTTGCCGTCGCTGCCGCCTCCGGTCGAGCCCTCGGTGAGCTCGATTCCCAGCCCGCGGCCGGTCAGGCGCGCCCGGTCGAAGAGTGCCGCAATGGCCGGGGTCCGCTCCATGGGTGGGCGACTGAAATGACCTTCAACCTTGATCCGCGTACCGGCAATCGCAGGCTCGAGCGAGCGGAGAGCTTGCTCGATCCGTGCCGCGGAGTCGAGCGTCGTGGCACGGACATCGACCTGGGCCACGGCCCGGGCGGCGACGACGTTGGACACCGTACCGCCGCGGACGACGCCGACGTTGAGCGTGGTGCCGGCCTTGAGGTCATTGAGCGCATGGATCTTCACGATCTGATGAGCCAGCTCGAGGATCGCGCTGGCTCCGCTGCCCGGTGCCACTCCCGAGTGAGCGGCCTTGCCCTCGATCTCGAGGGTGAACCGACCGACACCCTTGCGCGCGGTCTTCAATCTGCCGTCGGCCAGAGGGGGCTCGAGAACGAGGACATAGGCACAATCGCGGGCCAGCGCCTCGATCAGCGTTCGTGAGCTGTGGCTGCCGATCTCTTCATCGGACGTGGCAAGCACGGTGACGGGGCGGGGCAACTTGAAGCCCAGCCGGCCGCAAGCCTCCAGGGCGCCGAACAACATCACGAGGCTGGCCTTCATGTCGTAAACGCCAGGTCCGAGCAGGCGGCCGGCCTCCTCACGCGCGGGCATCCTGGCCAGTGTGCCGGCGGGCCAGACCGTGTCGAAATGGGTGAGGATCAGGGCGGGGCGGTTTTCCTCGGGACCCGGAAACCGCCCGAGGACGTGGTTGCCTCCCCCGGGGTTGGCAACGACCTGTGCGGCTGCGCCCAGTTCGCTCAGACGCCCGGCCAGCAATTCCGCCAGGGCGTCGAGTACGGGCTTGTCGTGGCTGGGAGACTCGTGCTCGACCAGGCGCCTCAGTTCGGCGATCATCGCCGGCCGCCGGGACCGCAGGTGATTCAGAATCGGGTGATCATGCATAACCGGATCATCTCACGTCTTGGGGTGCAGCGTCGCGGTGCGAAGCGTGTGCGCCCTGATCTCGTCCTCCACCGGCTCGATACCCAGGCCGGGCGAACCGGGCACGGCAATCGCACCTCCGACAGCCAGGATCGGCGGATCGACGATATCGCGGCGATAGTACTTGTCCGAGCCCGAGACATCGCCGGGGAGCGTGAAGCCTGGCAGGCTGGCAATGGCTGCGTTCGCGGCACGTCCGATGCCGAACTCGTGCATCCCGCCGCACCAGACCGGGACGCCTCGCGCGTGACAGTAGTCATGAACTCGCTTGGCCTCGAGCAAGCCGCCCAACCGGCTGATCTTGATGTTAATGACCCGGCAGGCGCCCAGGTCAAGCGCCTTGCGGGCGTCCTCGGCCGAGTGGATGCTCTCGTCGAGGCAGATTGGTGTCATCAGCTCGGCCTGGAGCCGGGCGTGATCGATGATGTCGTCATGCGCCAGCGGCTGTTCGATCAGCAGCAGATCGAAGGCATCGAGTTGCTTGAGCATGGCGAGGTCGGCCAGGGTGTACGCTGAGTTGGCATCGACCTGCAACGGGATCGCGGGATGGCGCTGGCGAACCCGCCGGACCACGTCCACGTCCTGTCCGGGCGCGATCTTGAGCTTGATGCGGCGGTATCCCTCGTCCAGGAACTGATCGATGCGGTCGAGAATGACTTCGACGTCGGGCTCGATGCCGAGGCTGACGCCGGAAAGAATCTCGGTCCGCGTCCCTCCCAGTAGTTTGTGCAGCGGTTTTTCCTGGCTCCTTGCGAGCGCATCCCAGCAAGCCATTTCCAGGCCGGCCCGGGCGAAGGCATTGCCCTTCACGAGGCGATAGCAGCCAGTCAATTGCTCGATGGTCGTCCATTTCCGTCCCAGGACCATCGGGGCCAGAAAATCGTGGAGGATATGCCAGCACGTCTCCGTCGTCTCTGGACAGTAGAACGGATCGGCGGGACTGGCGCACTCGCCCCAGCCGACCACCCCTTCGTCGGTCGCGACCCGGACCAGGATATGATCGAGGTGCTCCTTGCGGCTGGAGCTGGTCTGGAACGGGCGAACCAGGGGAAGGCGCACGATGTTCAGAGTGATCTGGTCGAGCCGCATCGAAGTCTCGCGAACCGCTTGCCGACAGCCATCCCGCACCGCGCAAGAAAAAGGGCGAGGGAGTTTCCTCGCTCACCCTTGTTCATGCTAGGTCAGATCGACGAAACGATCAATAGGCGTCGGAGCTGATGACTTCGCCGCCGGCCTTAGTCGAGAGTGCCTGATAGACGCCGAGCCGGGTGCCGGGGGCAAGCTGATAGACATACCCGGCGGAATCGAGTGTCACACCGTTGGGCAAGTTCGTCGAGGACTTGTCGCAGGACTTCCGTCTTCTCACTCTGCCTCGGGCGGAAAGAGCAGCCTAGCTCCCTTTGGCGATGGCCAACAATAAGGGTCCCGCTTTCCTGGTGTTCAAGACTTGATGGCACGCGACCAGGGCACGATGAACTGGCACTTCCCGGGCCCAGGAGAGGACGGCCTCGGTCTCAGCCCGGCCGCCCTCGTGTCCGGGATAGAGCACCACGGTGATGACTCCTCCCGGACCGAGCAGATCCAGGGCGGACGCCAGCGCGATCACGGTTGTCACCGGACGGGTGATCACCGACTTGTCTCCGCCAGGCTGGTAACCGAGGTTGAACATCACGGCCTGCGGGCGGGGCAGCGACGCAGACTCGGCAAACCAGGCGGTCATTTCCTCGTGCCCGCGAAGCAGCAGCTCGACTCTTTCCACGAGTCCGGCTTCACGCAGCCGCCTGGTCGTCTCGGTCAGGGCCGATTGTTGGATGTCAAAGCCGACAACGCGTCCCGTCGGGCCGACGCACTCAGCCAGGAACAGGGTGTCGTGTCCATTGCCGAGCGTGGCATCGACGGCCGTATCGCCAGGTGTCAGGGCAGAATTGACCAGACTTCGAGCCTGGGCCAGGATCGGTGCAAGCACGTGACGAAGAATTCTCGGGATTCAGCGGACTCCAATCCATAATGGTTTTGGTTAGGCGGTCACCTCGACGTAGGCCGACTCGCTCGACGGGGCGGGAACAGGCTCGCCTGCCGCCGCTAGCCCCTCCAAGTGGAAGGCGATCGCCTCCCGCATCAGTGCGATCGTCTCCTCGCGGTCATCGCCCGCGGCCACGCACCCCTCCAGGTCGGGCGAGTAGGCGGAAAAGCCCGTCGGCGTCGGTTCTAGGATGATCAAATACCCCATGGCGCCAACCCCGCCTGCCGGAGGATGCTCCGGAGCGTCTTCGGGGCCAGGACCTTCGGCGGGTGCCCCGCCACGGTCACCAGGCCCGGCTTGGGTCGGATGCTTGAACTGCCGGTGGCTCGACCGTTGCCGGTCCAGATACCAGCCGTCGGCCTCGATGAGCTTGATGACCTCGCGAACCGTCACGGCCTCGCCCAGCGCAGAGTCAGTGGCATCAGCATACGCCTACAACGTAGCAGTTTGCCGGTGACACTGCAAGGAGTCTTCCACCTCCGCCGCCTAACGATAGCCCGGTATTCCGCCGTGATTTCCAGTGGGCTGCGCGAAGTCACACGCCGTGGTCGCGCCGGAATAGCGGGCCGTTGGACGAAACCGGCCGCCGCCTCCCCAGTTTGCGACGTCCCGTCGGAAGCCAAGTCGCTATAGCGGACCCGACGTGGGGAACTGTATCCAGGCTCAACAGATGCCGCCAGCTTGGACTAAAGCTCGAGGGAAGGAACCTGAAGCGGCGACCAGATATGCAGGCAAGGGGCCAGCCTGGACAGCCAGCGGAGCTCCTCTCGGGAACACGCCAGAGCGACGAGGTTCCCTTCCGATGTCCCTTCTTCCCCTCCGAGATTGCCTTTTGCTGGGCGTAATTCAGTAATGTCCCCTTTTCCATCTCTTTTCCCTCTCGCCCTTTTCCCTCTCGCCTCGGCGAGCGACTCGAAACCATCAAGGCGGTCAAGGCGGGCAGAACGTCACATCATTCCGGAATTCGTTTGCTACCGGATGGCCGTAAAGTCGGCCGGGGCGGGGTCAGCGCAGTCGTAACCGAACATAATTGCCATTCCGCGCACCCGAGGCGCCCTTGCCGACAGCCGACGTTGACGCTATCATTTCGTAAGCAGCCCAGTTCCCTTTCCCTTAGGTGAGGTGAGCGATGGCCAACGCACTGGTTCGCGGGCTAGATGATCAGGTGTACGAGCGGCTCAAAGCCCGCGCGGTGGGCAACAACCGCTCGCTGGAGGCGGAGTTGCGCGAGATCCTCGTGGCGGCCTCGAAGCAGGTCAGTATGGCCGAGGCGAGGGCCCGCGCCGCGGAGATACGGCAACGCCTGTCGGGCCGAACCCACTCCGACTCGGCCGAGCTGATCCGGGAGGACCGCGACACCCGATGAGCGACGCGACCCCGGCCCCGACGCCCGTCGTTGTGGACGCGAGCGTCGGGTTGAAATGGTACGTCACCGAGGTTCACTCGGGCGAGGCGGCCCGTCTGCTCGGCGAAGAGTTCGAGCCCCACGTTCCAAGCCACTTCTACGTCGAGCTGGCCAGCGCGCTCTGGAAGAAGGTCATGCTGCGGGGCGAGCTGACGGAAGACCAGGCCCGGGATGTGCGGGGAGCAGTGGACGAGGTTCCGGTCGTGAGCCATCCGACGGCCGGATTGCTCGACGAGGCGTTCGAGATCGCGCTGGTGACCCGGCGGACGGTCTACGACTGCCTGTATATCGCGCTCGCCGAGCGGCTGGGCTGCGTGGTAGTGACCGCCGACCGGAAGCTCTACAACGCGACACGGGGCGGCCCGTACGCGCCCCGGGTTCACTGGGTCGGTGACCGCCTCTGACGAGTTTAGACTATGGGTGGCCTCTTCTGCGCTTTTTGGCCTCTGTTGACATGCTTGCCTGGCTCATAGTGAAGGGAGGAAAAGGAGGGATGAAAAAGTGTCAGGAACCGAAAAACGACTTCCTTGCATCAATGTGCCCGAAATGGGTTCCTGACACCTTATCCGGTTCCTTCGCTCGACAATCATTGATGTTCCCTTTTCCCTCTCCAATCATTGATGTTCCCTTTTCCCTCTCCAATCATTGATGTTCCCTTTTCCCTCTCCAATCATTGATGTTCCCTTTTCCCTCCTCCTTTTCCCTCCTCTCAATCAGTGATGTTCCCTTTTCCCTCCTTAATTCAGCGATTTCAGCTCTTTAAAGCAATTGGACGCAAAGGCTTGCCTCTGATCTTTTGCAAGCTTCCTATTCAGCCCGGACTATCACTCGGGACTTTTGTCGATGACGTCAATAACTAGGTCTGACTCCGCGAAGCCAGGAGCACACTTTGCAAAAAAAAAGTGGCGGGCACGGGAACCCGTCAGCTATATTCTTAATAGTCAATCTCGGTCGCGTGGGCACCGCCCGCCGATCCATGGTTTGTGGAGCGGCGCTCCCCTGCAAGAATCTTTTTGAGGTAGACTCCAGGTAGGCGCGTAAGGCCCGGACACTTGAGTTCAAGTCTGGGTTGCGCAAACAGCAGCTTGCGATCGACGGCCGGTGGCGACAGCCCCTTGGTCCTTCGCGGGACAACAAGTGGTATCATCACTTTAGTCCCTGGACGGGGGAGACTTCACGGTAATTTCCGGTTTTGTTGAAACGCTGACGCGCCGCCGCATGATTGAGGGTGAGCGAAACCTCGGGAATCAGGCGCCCGGCGGCCTTGGTTTGGACACCAGATGCATTCTTCAGGGCCGTGATCGCTTACATCCTTCGACAATCCTCGGCGGCCGGCCCCCATTCAACTTGGAGCGATGCAACGATGAGAACTCGCAACAAAAGAGGACTGCAGCCCAACCTGGAGGGTATGGAGAATCGCTGCCTGCTTTCGGTGGCGGTCTTGGAAATCCTGAACCATAGCACCTACACCATTACGTTCGACTTTCGGTGGGCCACTCGCTCGCGCTGGACCAACGTTACCGAAGCGCCTGGCCATGGTGAGATCTTCTGGACGACGTACTCGACCTCGCTCAAGCCGCAGGTGCTTTACGACACGACAACGTCCGCCTACTCGCAGACGACTGACACTCTCGCGTCAGGATACAACGAGTGGTCCGGAAGCCTCCCGCCGCCTGCCGCAGCCGCCACACTTTACGAGTTCCTCAATACGTCGACGGGTGTCGAACTCTATTACTCTGGGTCTGCTCCAGCTCCACCTCCGACTCAGACGCCGCCTCCGACTCAGACGCCAACCCCAGCTCCGTACCCCGTTGAAAGCAGCAACTGGTCGGGCTACGCGGTCGAAACCAATTCGAATTCGGTGGTGGACGCCGTCTATGGCTCGTGGATCGTTCCAACGGTAACCGGATCATCGAGTGGCACGACCTACTCAGCCGTCTGGGTGGGCATCGACGGCTATTCGAATTCGACCGTGGAGCAAATCGGCATCGAACAGGACGTCGTTAACGGTAGAGCCGTCTATTCCGCGTGGTGGGAGATGTACTCGACCGTCGATCAACAGCCAGAGCAGCGCATCAGCATGACGATCGAGCCGGGCGATTCGATCACGGCCTCGGTCCAGTATATCGCGAGCGGCACGAACGCTGGTGACTTCGACCTTTCGATCGTCGACAATACCCTTAACGAGTCTTTCAGCACCTACGAAAGGTCTTCTGCAACGCAAAGTCCATTGGCCCAAAGAACCTCGGCCGAGTGGATCGTCGAGGCCCCTACCGTCGGCAGCGGCGTCGCGTCGCTGGCGAACTTCGGGTCAGTCACCTTCACCAACGCTTACGCGGTGATGACCATAAACGGAGTCCAAGTCACGGGCCCGATCGACTCGTCTTCGTGGCAATCGGAAGCAATCAACATGGTCTCCTCAAGTGGGGTCGCTGATACGACCTCGATTCTGACCGACTCCGGTAGCAGCAGCAGCTTTGTCGTGACCTACGATTCGACTGCTGGAGCGGCGGTGCAAAAACACAACGGATCCGCGTTCAGGCCGGACTTCCGCACGGCCCGTGGAGGAACCCGTTCGTCGGGTGAGAAATTCCTCTCTCCGACGACCCTTGGCAGGCCTTCAGACCTATGGAGTTCCAGCAAGCTGATCCCTCAGCAGCAATCGACCCCGAAGTTCTCGATCGACCTTCTCTAGAATCGCAAAGCCGGTCCTGGGCACTCGTCCAGAGCGTGGCGATCCTCGATGAGGAGTCGTTGCTGGCGACCTGTGCTTACATTGATTTGAACCCCGTTGCCGCCGGAATTGCCGAGGTTTCCGAGGCCAGCGCACATACCTCGATCAAGCAACGGGTCGAGCATGTCAAGGAGCAGGGACGAGCCGAGGACTTGCAGGCCGCCCATGCAGGCAGCGTCCCGGGCTCGACTGCGGCGGCAGGTCTGGAGGAGGGGCTGTGGCTGGGCTGATGAAAACAGCCGTTTTTTGGAGTGCTTCTGGGTTGACATCGGGACGTGCATCTGTTGCGCTTGTCTCCGTTGAGGCATGGTTGCCCCCTTACGGAGAGTTCGCATGGACGC
>JBEKTN010000329.1:0-9715 GCA_049516015.1 Isosphaeraceae bacterium
CGCGACAAGATCCTCCCCAAGTATGAAATCCTCATCCAACCTCAATCGATCTAACGGACCTCGGATCACGGAGAACCAAGATCGCGAATCAAGATGAAATTATTATCGGGGATTTCCCTTATACCTTGATCGGGCCGAGGGCTGAACCGGTGCTGGAGAGAGGCGTCATTCCTCTTCGGGACGATCCGGGTCCTTGTGGTCATCCGGCTCCCGTCCCTCGAGCCGCGCCTTCAGCCGCGCCGCGGCTCGCCTGGGCCGTTCCGCGCGCACGACCGCGGCGCTGACGGCGATGCGCGTTGCACCCGCGGCTAGCACCCGCTCAACGTTTTCCTCGGTGATTCCGCCGATGGCGAACCAGGGGATGTTTGTCGTCTCGGCAGCGGCCTGCACGAAGGCCAGGCCGGCGAGCTCGGGCTCGGAGAACTCCTTGGTGGCGCTGGGAAAGACGGGGCCGACACCGAGGTAGCCGGCGCCGGAGAGAATCGCCGCGTCGAGTTGGGCGCGGTTGTGGGTCGAGACGCCGATCAGCAGGTTGGGGCCGACGATCCGGCGGGCGTCGCGAACCGAGACGTCGTCCTGGCCGAGGTGGACGCCGTCGGCTCCGGCCAGCCGCGCCAGGTCGGGGCGGTCATTGAGGATGAAGCGGGCCTTCGCCTGGGCGGTCAAGATCCGGACCTCGCGAGCGCGCGAAAGCAGCTCGCGGTCGGCAAGGTTTTTCTCGCGAAGCTCGATGATATCGGCGCCGCCGGCCAGTGCCTCGCCGACAATCCAGGTCAAGTCGCCCAGGGTCGGCAGGCCGCCGACCAGGACCATCAGCTTCGCTTCCCCCAAGGCGCGGTAAGCATGCACCGCGGTGAGCGTGAGCTTCTCGAGCGTGTAAACATCGTACCGCAAGACCTCGAACCGCCCGGAGAGCCAGACATCGACGAGCTTCCCGTACTCTTCGAGCGTGCGCAGGGCCTCGGCGATGCGCTTGAAATTGGCGGTGAGAACGGCCCGGGGATTCTCGCGAACCTGCTCCGAGGGAGTCATGATGTGCGTGCCCACGTCCTCGCGCGTGTCGCGCGAGCCGATGAGCAGATCGGGGTCAAAACCGCGCAGAGCCTCGGCCAGGCGGTGGCGAACCTCCTTCAACCGGCGGGTCAGGCCCGGATCATCGAGCACGAACCGGGCGTAATCCTCGACGACTCGCAGCCCCTCGCGGGCACGGTTGGCCGAGGCGTCGAGAATCCGGCCGATGTCCACCGCTCGGGCCGGGTCGTACAGGTCGAGCGGGGGGATTTCTTCGAGCGCAAGCATGGGTGCCGACTGGGCCGACAACTGCTCGGCAAGATGGCTCCGCAGCCCTTCCAGCTCGAGCCCCTCGGCGAGCAAGCGCTGGGCCGCGGAGGACGACTCCGCCAGCAGCCCCGCCAGCAGGTGCTCGGTTCCCACATGAAGCGCACGATCGAGCGCCTTTACTTGCATACTGGCATCGAGAAAGACGGCTCGCAAGGCAGCCGAATGCGGCAACGGCTTGATCAATTCCGTGGACTCAGCGGGCCTCGCGGTCACTGTATCAAGGAAGGACCCAATGCTTGACTGCTCGGATTCCATGCCCAGTGCATTGAGAACGCGGGCAGGATCGAGTCCAAAGAGGGTCATCAACTCGGCAGCCCGGCTCTCGGCCTCGTCGACCAGGGCGGCCAGTAGATCGACGGGTTCGACGGAGGATCCACCGCGCGCCCGGGCGCGGGCCTGGGCGCGATCGAGCGCACGCTGTGCGCCGGGCGTGTATGCGTCGGCGTCGTACATCCGCTCACCCGTCCCTTCGCCCGTGGGCCTCGGATGGACTGCAACGCATTGGGTGCACGGGGCGTTCGCCCAAACGAGACCTCCGGGGGTCAATCTGTTGTGATTGGTGAGATGGAGACGATCCTCGGCTGGATCTCTTGAATTTCCATGCCCACCGTCGCATCATGGTTAGAGGTTTGTACGACAATCCCCCCACTGACGGTGTTGCGACCTATCGCCTGAATCCCCCGGACCTTCCAGGCGGCCGCGGTATTGCCGTCCCCACCCCGAGTCTTTCTCACTGGAGGACCCCCACCGTGTTGGCTCGCATGATCCCTTTTTTCGCTCTGGCCATGTCGGCCATCCTGCTGGTCTCGATGCCTTTGGGCATGGTTTGGGCCCAGACCGCCTCGAAGAAACCGGCCTCCGTTCTCGACTTCACCATGAAGGATATCGATGGCAAGGAAGTTCCGCTCGCGAAGTTCCAGGGCAAGGTGTTGCTGATCGTCAATACCGCCAGCCAGTGCGGCTATACTCCCCAGTACAAGGGGCTACAGGAGATCTATCAGAAGTACAAGGATCAAGGATTCGAGATCCTCGCCTTCCCGGCCAACGAGTTCGGCGCCCAGGAGCCTGGAACGGATGACCAGATCAAGCAATTCTGCAGCTCCAACTACAAGGTCAGCTTCCCACTGTTCTCCAAGATCGTCGTCAAGGGGAAGGGCATTCACCCACTCTATGAGTTCCTGACCAGCGAAGCGACCGACCCCAACCACGCCGGACCGATACCCTGGAATTTCGCCAAATTCCTGGTCAATCGCAAGGGAGAAGTCGTCTCCAGGTTCCAGCCGGGCGTCAAGCCCGAGTCCCCAGAGCTGAGCAGCGCGATCGAGCAGGCTCTCGCCGAAAAGTAGAAGGGGCCCAGGCTTATGTCCACCGCTCCGCAACCGCTTCTCACTGCCGAGGAATTTGGTAGTAGGCCCGATCCGGGTTATCCCGAGGAACTCGACCGTGGAAGGATCGTGTCGATGACGCCACCCACTCCCCGACACGGACAAGTTTGCGGCAAAGTCGACCGAATCCTGGGAAACTTTGTAGATGAGCACGAATTGGGCCACGTGCTTTGCAACGATTCAGGTGTGATCACCGAACGCGGCCCGGACACGGTGCGAGGACCCAATGTGGTCTTCTACAGTTATGCACGCTTGCCGAAGGGCCCTCTTCCCTCGGACTACGGACCGGAAGTTCCGGAGTTGATATTCGAAGTCCGATCTCCGCGCAATCGCTGGCCCGACATACTGGTCAAGATCGCCGAGTATCTCGCCGCGGGGGTGCAGTACGTGGTGGTTCTCGATCCCGATCCTCAAACAGCACTGGTCGCGAGTGCGGAGCAGCCGCCACGAATCCTGGGACCCGATGAAGTGTTGAAGTTTCCCGACCTGCTGGGCGAGTTTCAGGTCGTCGTCCGCCGCTTCTTCGAGTAACCCAACCACCGCCGAGTCTTTTCGCCGAGCACCGCCCCTAAAGACCGGGGCTGGAAACAAGGACGCAGTTAGTCCTTGATTCAAGCTGCGTTCCTGTTTCTGCGCCCGGGCGGGGGTGCCCGCCCCAGATGCGGCACATGGACGCACGCAATCACGTCCCGCCTTGGCAACGCCAGACCATTGTGCTAAGCTGGAAACCGGAGGAGAAACCAAGGCATGACGATCCAATTACCCGAGCATCTGGAGCGTTATGTGCACGACCAGGTCCTGGCGGGCCGCTTCCGCACCGAGGATGACGTGATCTTCGCCTTGGAGCGACATCGGCAGGCCCAGCAACCGCCTGCCGCAGCGGCCATCCGCCGCGACGAGCTCAGCAGCCAGGAGGTGCAGCAACGCTTGTTCGACGCCGGTCTCATCAGCGAGATCAAGCCGCCGATCACCGACCTGGCCCCCTACCGGAACCGCCGGGCCGTCCTCATCCAAGGCGAACCCATCTCCGTAACCGCCCTCCGCGAGCGTCGCTGACGGTGCCGGCCTTCTTCCTCGACACCAGCACGGTTTTGAAGCGATACGTCCAGGAGACCGGCACCCCTTGGGTGCAGGCCCTGGCCGCACCCGCCGGCGGGCATTCGCTCATCATCGTGCGGATGCTGTCGATGACCCGAACAGTCATCCTTAGATTGGCTATCCGCTCACGCTGACCACCTGGCGGAACTGACGGCCGGCGCTACGGCACCACCGCCCGACGCTAATCACGGCCCCCGTCATGAATGACCAGGAATTCAACCTGCTGCTGGGCGACCTCGACAGGCTCTGTGCGGCCTGCATCGCACCCTTCACGGTCATGCCGGCCATCGCCGACACAGCCAACCTGACGCCGCAAGGCATCATCGCTAACGGCACCGGCTCGCTGATCAACACTGGGCCGGGCCAATTTCTTGTTACGAACAATCATGTTTACGAGGCATTCCAGATTCGGTGGGCCGCTTCCGATTCCATACTGCTGCTGATGTCGGGAAGAGGCGGCCTCGGCTTCCTCGACATTTCCGAGAATCGACTTGTCAGCCGGGATAGAGAACGCGATCTCGCCGTGCTCGAAATCCCGGTGTCGCATGTCCGGCGTCAGGGAAAGCTGTTCTCAACGTGGAATTCCTGGCCGCCGCCTCGCCCGGCGGTCGGCTTGCCCGCCCTTATTTACGGCTACCCAGGCGAGGGGCGGGTTCCGCTTGGCGACAGCCTCGGGATTCGACCGCTGACCATGGGAAGGTATGTCGCATCAGTCACCGACAGGCACTTTTCGTTAGCCGATATCCACGGCGATTCCGAGATGCGAACCCCGGAAGGGGCGACGCCGATCACGAGCTACGGCGGGATAAGCGGGAGTGCGGTCTACATCATCCAAAGCAATAGCGACTCATTCCTCGCCGGTTTCGTATACGAAGCCAATTTTGCACTTGATATTATTTACGTCACTTTCTGCGATCATATCAACGCCGACGGCACGATTCGCGTCTCTGCCTGAGCGATCATGCAACCACCCTGGCCCTGCGAGGACGGGGAACATAAAGGGCGTTATGTTACTCCAATCAAGAACCACATGCACCCACCTGTTAAGTTGGCCGGTAACTGGCACGGTTTCTTCAGAGCTAAATGGCATGCTCTCGGGCTCGGGCCCGCCACCTCCTCTAACAGTGTGGGCGGCTCCGTCTCCGCCTCGCGGCTCTAGGCCCTTACTGAACTCGTGCCAGCCGTCATGCCGTCAACCGCTGGCCGTGTCGCGTGGCGTCGGTGTCGCATGCAGGGCGACGAGCCGGGCGATCACGACCGCCAGGTAGATCTGCCCCGTCATCGCCTCCAGAGACGCGGCGTTACAGGCGAACCCGGTCGCCGGGGCGACCTCCGCGTAGTTCGATCCGGACAGGGTCGCATAGCTGAAGACGAACAGCCGCATGAACTCGGTCGTCCTCGACTGCTCATCTGCCCAGGCGAGGCCCGGCCCGTGGGTCGCCCGGAACGACCCCGGGAGCGTCAGCTCGATGAGGGTGAAGGCGAACGCCCAGAACAGGCCGATCAGCAGAAAGACGCAGAGCGCCGCCAGGAGGGTCTCCACGGTCACTTCCCGGCTCTCGAAGATGGCCCGGAGGATCGTGGCCGTGACGTAGATCAGGGTGGACATCCAGAGCACGGTCTCGAGCAGGATGAGCCACCGGGTGCCGAAGTAGGCGGTGCACCTCCCGATCAGGAGGTCGGCCAGGGCTAGGGCGAGCCCGACTACCACCGGTTTCCCACCCGGCCGGGCCGCGTGGAGGCTCGCCACCAGCACGGCCCCGGTGAAGAGCGCGAGCACGGCGTGACTCGCCGCGCTCGGGATGAGGGGTGCCGCACCCATCAGGGCGACGAGCGCGGCGACGAGCAGGCCGAACTTCCCCGCGGCCGCGCTCAGCAACCGTGATGTCCACCGTCCAGCCCTGCCGACCGCAGCAGCCAGCCCGGGTGGTGTGATCGCCATGAGTCCTCCTCGAACTGCGAGCGTGCCGCGGACCAGGTCGCGAATCCCCCGGGAAATGCTGAACAGCCCGAGGGACGCGAGGATCGGGATCGTCAATCCGACGACGGCCAGGGTTGTGCGCGACGGCCGCGTGATTAAATTTTGCCAGGCGAAGCCCCACATGACCGAGATCCTCCGAGCGAGAAGAACCAGGGATGGGGAGCCGGCCCGCCCCCCGCCCGCTGTTGAAACCAACCCGCCTCGCCGGAGGCGGTGCATCAGGGTGTCGCTACAACCCAGTGCCCGTTAACGATTTTCCCGTGGCCCGCCGCGTTGATCCCGGTCCGGTGCCGCCGCCATGGCGACCCGGCGGAATCCAAGGCCCGGGTCACTCGGGGCGCCACCGACGGCCTGGAACCGGAAGGAGTCCGGAGACAACTCGGTCACGGAGGCACGGAGAGGAGACCGGTCCTCGGCTTTGAGGGTCAGCGTGTCCCCTGCGAAGGCGTAGGCGCCGGAGACGGTGGCGAGGCCTTCCCCTGGCGTGCCGCCTGCCAGACGAATCGGCCCCGGCCGTCGAGGCTCAGATTGAACGTCGCCCCGTCGCGTTCGCCCCTCCAGCGGCCGACGAGGTCCACCGACGGGGGTCGGCCGGCGGCCCCGTCTCGGTCGGGCACGGCTCGAGTCGTTGTCGGCTCGGGCGCCGGAGGGGTTCCGGTCAGCGACGCGAGGAGGCGGCGGGCCACCCGGTCGACGGGCTCTGTGACGAGCACCTCCTTGAGCTGCGCCACGGCCGCGTCCTTGTGCCCGGTGACCAGGTAATGGTAGGCCAGGACGAAGCGGGGCGCGGCGGCCTTCGGGTCCTGCCGGCAGCGGTCCTCCAGCGCCCGCAACTGGCCGGTGTAGGTCGCGACGTCCGGGTAGAGACCGCTCAATGTCGTCCAGTCCATCCCCGGCCTGACGGCCAGCACGTCGTGGAGCTCGGCGGCGGCACGCGGGTCCTCGCCGCGGGCGAAGAGGACGAGCGCCTTGAACTCGTGGACGAGGGGGTCGCCGGGCACGCCCTTGAGGGCCTCGTCGGTCAGGTCGAGCGCGGCGGCGTAGTCGCCCGCCTTGAACGCGTCCCGGGCCCGGTCAAACACCTGGTAGGCCCGTTCCGCCGCGGCCGCGGAGTCGGGGGCGGTTTTCGTGCCATCGGGGCCGGCGTCAGACGCCTGGTTTCCCCGTTCCGCCGCGGCCGCGTCCTGCTGGGCGTCCGGCTCGGTGTCCCGGGCCGCGACCGAGCTCGAGTTGTCGCCGCCGGTGGACGACGCGTCGGAGGACGTGTTGGCGTACGCGTCACCGGAGCCGGTGCCGTAGCCGTAGCCGGTGCCGTAGCCGGAGTTGTAGCCGGAGCTGTAGCCGTAACCGTTAGCCAACGACGACCCGGCGTAGAAGCCCCAGGCCGCGGCCTCGGCCTCCCGCGAGCGGTCCGACCTACCGCCCCGGGAATTAGCCCAGCCGCCGTGGTACCAGTCGGCATGGCGGGGGTTGGACGACGTGCCGCCCAGGGAATTGGCCCAGCCGCCGTGGTACCAGGAGGCATGGTGGGGGTTGTAGGCCCGGCCGGGCTCGGGGCGACCGCCGGCCCCGACCGCGCCGCGGTCCGCCGGGCCAACGCCCGCGCCCCCAGGGGCCGGTCGGCCGCCCGGCGGGGCCGTGGGCGTAGGAGGCAGGCCCCGGCCCGGACTGGACCCGGGGGACGCGGAGAGGACGCCGGGCGCTCGTCCCACCCCGATGCCCCCGCCGGGCGGCCGGCCCGGGCGCATCCCGCCCGGCATGCCTCCCGGGCCTGGCGACGGCCGGAACAGGCCGCCCGGCCTCGGCCCGGGCATGACGCCGGGGCGCCCCATCATCCCGCCCATCGGCGGCCCACCCATCATCGGCGGCGGCCCGCCCATCGGCGGCCCACCCATCGGCGGCGGCCCACCCATCATCGGCGGCCCACCCATCATCGGCGGCGGCCCACCCATCGGCGGCCCACCCATCGGCGGCGGCCCGCCGAACGGGGGCTGAGCCCGGGCCTCGGAGGCCGCCATGCCCACGACCAGCAGGACCGCCAGGTCCATCGTCCGCCGCGCCATCCTTGGCGATGCCATCTTGAGTACCGCACGGATCCACGAGCCCTTCAGCCCACGCCGGAGCACAAGAGGGTAGGTGGTACTGGTGGGCCCGGCCACGAAGCTCTCGCGTCGGGCGTTTTGTTCACACGTGTTGGTATGGTTGTCGCTCATGAGTCGTAGCTCCGTTGTAAAACCGCACCTGATCTGGTCGTTTCCTGCAGCGGGGGGTGCGGGAACCTCCGGCTGAGGACGAGTAAGAGAGTCTTTCCATGGGTGAGTACCCTTCGCTTGTTCCTGCTCGGCGTACCGATCCAGCGCAGCGAGCCGTTGCTCCTGGGGGCGTCTCACTGTGCATGACGGGCCGTCCGGGTGGTTCGGGGAGGCCCGCGTGTTCCAGGAGGATCCGGCGCACCTGGCTGATGACTTCCGGATGGTCCTGGCACAAGTGGCCGGCGGAGACCAGCTCCTCCGAGGCGGCCCCCGCGACGTGGGCGCTCTCATAGCTCACCACGCCGTCCGCCCGATGACCGGGCGGTGAGTCGGGGCGGACCGCGATGATCGAATGGACCTTCAGGGCCGGCGGGTGGGCCAACTCCGAGAGCGCCGTCAGGATCGGCGAGTCCCATCCCAGCTCGTCGATGCTGCTGGGCAGGCCCCTGCGGAACGGCTCGCGGAAGAAGTCCGGCGGGTTCTCCGCTACCAGCCGGCGATGGGCGGCGCGCAGGGGGTCGGGCAGGAGGACCAGCCGCGTCCCGATCGCCCGGACCGAGCCCCGGTCCAGCCGGCTGCCCCGGTGGGGCGTCGCGATGTAGATCACGCGGCTGACCCCCGGGTGCGCGCCGAAGATCAGGCAGGCGCGCATCAGCTCAAGGTCTCCCCCTTCGCCCGTCAGCTCGCCGAGGGGACGGTCGCTGACTGCCCGCCAGAGCCGGAGGCCGGGATCGACGGCGACCAGCTTGCAGAGCAGGCCGCCCATGCTGTGGCCGACGAGCACCATCCGGTCGAACGCGGGGTCGCTCTTGTCCGGGTCGAGCCGCCGGCGCACCTCGTCGAGGTCCCTCCGGAGGAGATAGCCCGAGTAGGGGATCGGGTTCCCGGTCGCGTAGCCGAACGTCCAGAATTGGAAGCGGCCGTCGATGGCGGGATCGGCCGCGAGGGCCTCGATCATCCGGCGCCACGACGCCGGCCTGGCCCCCAGCCCGTGCACGAAGACGACCGGCATCTTCCCGCGCACGTAGGGACGCGGCAGCGACAGGCCCGTCGGCTCGTAATGAAACCGCTCCTCCGACCTTGGCGCCGTGCGCGGCCCCGCATGGTCCTCTGCCGGGAGGGGCGACAGGGCGGCGGAGGCGACCCCGAGCACAGTCAACACCGATAATACGAACCTCATCACCAGAATCCTCTCAAGGTTCTTCAAGGCTCTTGAGGACTCCCGACGTAGCGGAACGGGTCCTGCTCGAACGCCTTCCGGGATTCCTCGGTGAGGAAATGGTAGGTGACGCCGCGGTACTCGGCCCGGCCCTTCGCGAAGGCGCGGGGGAAGGTCCGGCCGAGGACGACATCCGGGACCTCCGACCCCTTCTGGTAGTCGGGGTTGAAGAACAGGCTGACGTAGGTCTTGGTGAAGGCTAGTGCCTTCCGCTTGAACCATTCGACGGCCTTCTCGACGCTCGAGGGGTCGAGGGGCAGGGCGACATGGTCGTGCCGCTCGAACTCGATGAAGACCGGGACGATCTCGAGGTCGTATAATTCTACAGCGCCGGGTCCACCACAAAGAACGCCGTAAAGCATTAAATCTGAGTACGTTAGAACGCATCGATCATTTTGAATAACGAGCCGTCGAAATCCAGAGAAACGCCCAGTTACTC
>JBEKTN010000330.1:0-9712 GCA_049516015.1 Isosphaeraceae bacterium
ATTTCTATTTCCCATCGTGCCATCTTATCCACTCAGACGAAGATCTCCCAAACACCATCTGCGTAAGCAGATAACTCCTACGACCCGCAACCTACCCTGGTCCCAGATCAGGAGGTCTGAACTTCGTGTTTTCTAGACATTTTACAGTCCATCTGTTCAGGCCATGGATACCCAGCTCGGCGCGCGGCATCGACGGCGGACCCCAACGATCGGGAGGCGTGAGGCGTGGGCGTGAGGCGTGAGGCGTGGAGAGAGGATGGTTGGACCAGTCGGTCACGTGCGACGTGGGTTATCCTGAATGCTTGTGGCGTTCGGGACAGAGCCAACAACGGGAGGACTGGTCCGTGACTCAGTGTACCAAAACTCAGTTCGTCGGTCTGGATGTGCACAAGGACTCTATCGTCATCGCTGTCGCCCAGCTCGGGAGGGAGCCGGCGCGGGTGATCGGTACGGTGCCTCACGAATGGAACGCCTTGAGGAAGGTGCTTGACAAGCTGGGCCCGCGTTGCGAGGTTGCCTGTTGCTATGAAGCCGGACCGACCGGCTACGGCTTGGCCAGGGCCCTCATCGCCGCGGGTTGGGCCTGTGACGTCATTGCGCCCTCATTGATTCCCAAGAAGCGCGGTGAGCGGATCAAAACCGATCGTCGCGATGCCGTGAAGCTGGCTCAGAACCATCGCTCCGGCGAGCTGGTCGCAGTGTTCATCCCTGACGAGAAGGGCGAGGCGATCCGCGACTTGGAGCGGGCACGGGAGGATGCCAAGAAGGCTGAGCGTGTGGTAAGGCATCAGTTGAGCAAGTTCCTGCTCCGCAACAACAGGCGTTACCCCGGCAGGACGACCTGGAACGCAGCGCATCAGGGCTGGATCGCCAAGCTGGCTTTCGCCGAACCGGCCCAGCAATATGTCCTGTCCGACGGTCTGGCGGCCGTGGAGACGGCTACTCTCCGAGTCAGTCAGTTGACCGCAAGGCTGCGGGAGTTGACCGTGGGCTGGTCCCAGGAGCCCTTGGTCAAGGCCTTGCAAACGATGCGCGGGGTCGAATTCGTGACGGCCGTGACGCTGGTCGCGGAGGTGGGGGATTTCCGGCGGTTCGCGACGGCACAGGATTTCATGGGCTACGTCGGGCTGATTCCCTCGGAGCAGACATCAGGCCCGCATCGCCGTCAGGGTCCGATCACGAAGACGGGCAATGCCCATGTGCGGCACGTACTGGTAGAATCGGCGTGGCACTACCGGCGGCAGCCTCGGATGAGTAAGGCGCTGCGAGAGCGGAGCGTGGGCGTCGCGCCGCAGGTCTGCGCGATTGCGTGGAAGGCGCAGAAGCGGCTGCACGGCCGGCTCAATCGGTTGATCGGCAGGGGCAAGAACAAGGGGGAAGCGGTGACGGCCGTGGCGAGGGAACTGGCGGGATTCGTATGGGCGATCAGCCGGGAGGAAAAGCTGATCGTGAGTTGACATTAGATATGACAATACTCACACATTAACAAGATTAAGGAGAGAGCCAAAGGAACGAGCCGCGTTGGCAGCAGGGCAGAGGCAGATTGTGAAGCGACAATACATATAAAAACGTACTCACATTAACACTATTAATGAGAGAGCCAAAGGAACCGGTCGCGTTGGCAGTACGGTAGGGGGAATCCTCGGCCCACGCTTGGGCAGGCCGCATGGAGGCGACCGACGCCCGCATGGAGAGGGAGGAAGCCCCTGGCGGATCAAACTCATGCGGACCTAACACGCGTATATCAGACTGATCAACCGTCGTAACGACGTCCGACGCGACCGGTTCCCTTGGCTTTCTCCAGGGGGATGCCTTCCGAAACTACAGCCAAGACATGAGATGATACAAAGCCGGAAGCGCCCGGACATCGCCAACCCGGGAGGACGGTCTTCGGGCCGGGACGATCAAAGACCGTCCCGGCCCGAAGACCCACGCAAAAAAACTGGCGGCGGGGGCTTGACTCGTCCAACCATATCAGCGGTGAGCCACTCGAAGCGTTTTGACAAATTTTGCCAATTCGTGTACTTTGGTCAAAAACTAGGGATGTCGATCATGCCCACGCGCAACGTCGATCTCACCGATCACCACAGCCATTTCGTGGAAAGTCTGATTGCGTCGGGGCGCTTCAAGAACGCCAGCGAGGTTGTGCGCGCAGGACTCCGTCTCCTTGAGCAGGAGGCGAAGGAGAACGAGGAAAAGTTGAGCGCACTCCGCAGCCTGGCGTCCGAGGCGAACGCCTCGCTCGCTCGGGGCAAGAGGACCACGCTCGAAGGGGAACAACAGCTCGCGGACTTCATCGGCAGGCTCGGCCAGCGGGCGGCCAAGCGCGCCAGGAGCAGTTCTGGCAGCAAATGACCGATGACCGAGTACCGGCTATCTCCGCTGGCTGAACAGGACATCGAAACGATCCTCGAAGGGACGCACGGAGATCGGGCGGGTCCTCCACGATCGGATGGACCTCACACGTCACCTCCCCGGTGAGTATCGGGCCGCTGACCGGGACGAGGGCGGTCTGGGTTGAATGACGATCTTTACGATCTCGCCGAGGTCGACCTCGTCGCTGGTACGGTCGTAGAGCGGGAGTACACCCCTGCCTTCCCCCACCGGAGTGGTCATCCCGGCAGTATGAATCCTGCTCTACGGGATGGGAAACTCATCGCGCGGGGTTATGATGTGATGGGATCAAGGGGCCGAAGAGTGTCACGAGGGGCAGTTCCATGATGAGGCACAGTCTGGCGCTGATCGTGCTGTTGGCGGTGGCGTTGGCGTCCGCGGGATGGGTCCGGGTCCAAGATCAGAAAACGGCCGAGGCCGCCGATCCCACCGCGGCAGCGCGGAACCGGATGGTGCAGCGGCACTTGGTCGAGCGGGGGATCAAGAACCCCCGGGTGCTCGACGCGTTCCGCACGGTGCCGCGGCACAAGTTCCTGCCACCCAAGACCCGGCGGCAAGCGTACGACGACGAATCGATCCCGATCGGCGAAGGGCAAACCATCACGCCGCCGTACGACGTCGCCTTCATGACCGAGGTGCTCGATCCCCAGCCCACCGACAAGGTCTACGAGGTCGGCACCGGTTCGGGTTACCAGTCGGCGATCCTTTCACGCCTGGTCAAGGATGTGTATTCGGTCGAGATTCATGCCCCGCTCTCGGAGCGGGCGACGGCCGTGCACAAGGAGCTTGGCTATACCAATATTCACACCCGGGTCGGCGACGGCTACGAGGGCTGGCCGGACGCCGCTCCCTTCGACGCGATCATCGTCACCTGCGCTCCGCACCGGATCCCCAAGCCGCTGCTGGACCAGCTCAAGGAGGGTGGCCGGATGGTCATTCCGCTGGGCGACCGGTTCACGCAAAGCGTCCACCTGGTCATCAAGCAGGACGGCAAGCTGATCGACAAGGAGCTCAAGCCCACACTTTTCGTGCCGATGACCGGTAAGGCACTCAAGGAGAAGGCCGAGACCGCTCCGGCCCCGGCTGCCGATCCGGATCAACCCCGGCGCAAGCGCAGGGGCGACGCCGCCAAGCCCAGGAGCTCCGACGGATGAGAATGATACTGAACCGTTTCCGTCGATCTCTTTGCGGCAGTCTGGTCCTTCTCCTGGCTCTCGCCTTGCTGACGTTTCCGGCCCGCGGCCAGGAACCCGAGATCGAGCGGCCCGGGCCGCCGGCGGTCGACGATCTGGAGCAAGACGCCAACAAGGACGGCATTCCCGATGGCTGGTACAACGCCCGGGATGCGATCTGGGAAGCCAAAGGGGGAATCGTCGGGCCCCACTACGTCCGGTTCGCGTGCACCCAGCGGGGCCGGCCGGCACGTCTGAGCCGGGCGTTCGGGGTGGACGGCCGCAAGACCGAGGCCCTCATCCTGGGGCTCTGGATCAAGCTCGACAACATCCAGTACGGTGAGCGCGCCGGCGAAGAGCCGAGCATGTTGATCGACTTCCTGGGCGACTCGCTGAGGCATCTCTCTCGTGGGACATTCGGCCCCTGGACCCACACCGTCGGCTCGCGCTGGACCCGCGTGGTCAAGCGAATCGCGGTCCCACCCGGCACGCGGGACGCCATCATGTCGGTCGGCCTGATGGGGGCCAAGGGCAGCCTCGATATTGACGGCCTGACGATTGACCTGGTCCCGGTGGGCGAATCGCCCACCACGAACCTGATTGTCAACGGCGATTTCGAGCTGGGCGACCCGGCGCCCGCCTACTGGATCGTCAACAACGAGGCGCAGCGAGTTTTCCCCGGCCACCAATCCCAGGCGGCGATCGAGCTGGCACGGTCGGGCTCGCGTGTGCTGACGGGCCTGTCCCTGCCGGTCGACGGTCTGGGCTCGCTGGCGATCTCGGTGTTTGCTCGCGGCCAGGGCTTGCGGGGTGGGGGCGGAGCCGACGCGTTCTTCTTCTTTCTCGACAACTTCGGCCGGCCGATCGCGGGGTTCGAGGCCGGGATCCTGGCGTTCGAGTGGGCCGGCAGCTTCGATTGGCGGAAAGAGGTGAACGAGGTCCGCGTGCCGCCCGGGGCGACGCGCGCCGTCATCCAGTTCGACAAGAGCGACGCCATCGGCAGGATCCAGATTGACGACGTGGTGATCACCGCGGCACCCAACCCCGATGTGGCCGCGTGGGCACCGTTCCACGCCGACGAAGATACCGATGACTGGCTCAAGGTCCCGCCGTCGCCAACGATCGCCGCGAATTCGGCCCTCGACTTCTCGTTCCTGGTGCCGGCGCCGGCCGGCCGGAAGGGCTTTGTCACGGCCAAAGACGGCCGGCTCAGCTTCGAGAAGGGGGGCAGGGCGCGGTTCCATGGGGTCAGCCTGATCGCGCCCACGGCCTTCCTCGAGCCCGACAAGGCCGACGAACTTGCCGACCGGCTGGCCCGCTCCGGCATCAACCTCGTCCGGCTGGGCGATCTCGACACGCCCATCGGGCCGGACCGCAGCCTCTTCGACGACAGCCGCGACGACACCAAGGCCTTCGACCCCTTGGCCCTCCAGAAGCTCGACCACCTGGTCGCAGCGCTCAAGGCGCGGGGAATTCACGTGGCGCTCGAGCTCCAAAGCAACCGCCGGTTTCGCGACCAGGACGGTGTGGCCATCGCGGGGCTGCTGCCCACGGGCGGCGGTCCCGCGGCCCTGTTCGATCCCACGATCACCAAGCTGGGCCTGCAATCGGCACGGTCGCTCCTGAGCCGGGTCAATTCGGAAACAAATCTCGCTCTGAAAGACGATCCGGCACTCGTCTGGGTCACGCTGCTGGGCGAGGTTTCGCTCTTCGATCTGATCGATCTCCCCGACGACGCTCTGCCCGGCGAGTACGCCCAGGCCCTGAGGACGCTGGCGCAGAAGGGCACGAACACCAATGGGACAGGCCGTCGGTTCTGGCAATCGGTGGAGACGGCCCATTACAAGGAGATGGTCGCTGCCTTGCGCAAGGACAAGGTGCGGGTGCCGATCGCCGGCTGCTCGCACTGGAGGCGCGAGCCCGAGTTCTCGGCCGTCCAGGCCGCCCCGCCGCTCGACCTTGTGGATGATCGCCTCTTCTGGTCCGCACCGACCTTCGTCGCCCCTGAAATGAAGTCACAGCTCTGGAGCCAGGACGGCGCTCTGAACGCGGGCGCTCAGCGGAAACGGCACCCCGGGGTGGCTTACGCGGTCGGTCAGTGGTGCCCCCAGACACAGGGAGCCTGGGCCCTCCCGTATGAAGCGGCCGACGTGCTGCTGGCCGCCCAGACGGCTGTGCACGAGGACTGGGACGCCCTGGTCCGGCGCGGTGTCTTCCTCTATCCTGTGCTCTGGGGCGAGGGTCCGGTTGGCACAGTGGGGGTGGAGGACATCTTCCAGATTCCCCAGGTCGCCAACGGTAGCCCGCACGTCTACGCCCTGTGGCCCCACGCTGCCTCGATCATGCTCCGCGGTCAGAACACGACCACCAGCGCGAAGGGCCAGAACGAGCGCGACGCGCAGCGCGGCGAGGCCGAGCATGGCGGACGTCCGTCCGTGGCGGCTCGCCGCAGAACCCGCGGAGCCGGCGTTCCCGGCTGGGACCCCACCCGCGGGCGGCTCGTGATCGATACTCCCTTTACCCAGGGCATGGCCGGCTGGTTCGGCGGCGAGTCGATCACGTTCCCCAACCTGGATGTCTCGTCCGACAACCCCTTCGCGGTGGTCGTCGCCAGTGCAGTGGGTCCGGAGCCAATCCCCACGGCCAAGCGGCTCCTCGTCACGGTCGTGGGGCGGGTGCAACCGACGGGCTTCCGCTGGGTCGATCGGTTCAGGCGCGAGGTTGCCGATCCGGGGCGTCCGCCGTTCCTCCAGGAGCCGGTCTCCGCCCGTGTGGTCTGGCGGCGCAACGGCAAGATCTCGGGCCACGTGCTGAACAACGCGGGAGAGCGAATCGGTCCCGCGAAGCTCGAGACCCTCGCCGACAACGCCGGCACCGCCTTGATCATCGACGCCCACACCCCCGCGTTCCATTGGGAGTTGACCGCGGAGTGACCCGAGCAAGAAAACGCACCGGCGGGACCCCGTGGCGTCGGGTTGCCGGTGCCTTTGCAAGCGCGCAGAATCCGCTGGCGGGGCCAGGTCAGATAAGGTCCTTGAGCGCCTTCAGCGGCTGGATCTTGATCACCTTGCGGGCGGGCTTGGCCTTGATCGTGATCGGCTGCTTGGTCGCCGGGTTGAATCCCGGACGGGCCTTGGTGGCCGGCTTGTGCACGACCTTGATCTTGTAGAGGTTGGGGACCGTGAGGGTTCCGGGCCCCTTCTTGCCCAGCTCCTTGCTGTGCAGTTCGTGGAAGGCTTCGAAGACTGAAGAGACCTGCTTCTTGCTCAGGCCCGTCTTCTCCGCCAGAGTGGCGTAGATCTCGGTCTTGGTTGCGGGCTTGGTGCCCACCTTCTCGCCGGTGGTGGCGGCAACCTTGGGTTCAGCGGCCTTGGGTGCGGCTTTCTTGGCCATGGACGGTTCTCCCTCCTGTCGGAGATCGCTGCCTTTTCTTGAGCGAACCACTCGGTTTCCCCTCTCCGTTGAGGGACAATCACCGAGCTCCTGGCGTTCGTTTTCGACGATTATGCCGAAAACATCCAGAGAAATTCGGGGAAAAAGCTCAATTTTCTGGTGATTTCCTGGATTTTCGAGGTTTGAACCCCGTTTTGCCCCGTTTTTTCCTGGATCTGCGCGCCAGGTGGCCAGATCTTGTCAGACGGCAATTCTCTGCCATCGGGGCTGAAACCGCATCAAGAACCGACCCGTTGCCGAGATCATGGCCACCACGAAGCCCGCCCCGGCATAGGCCTCGGCCGCACAAACCGCCTGGCTGAAGTCGCTGAAAGCTCGATGCATCTGACAAAAACTCGTCGGGGCCAGCGGCGGCGATGCGCTCCAGCGTTGCGGCCAGGTCGCTCTGGATCAGCCGGTCGCCGGCCTTCCACGCTGCCCGGTCCGGCCGTGCGAAGGCCAAGACCGATTCGGTGAAGCCGGCCAGGCGGGCGCGATCATCCCGACGATCTGTTGTGCTCTTTTGTTCGCCTAATTGACTGTTGAGCGAGCCGGCCAGGTCAGCCGAGATGGGAAACCCCTCGCGGGCCAGCCTGGCAGCCGGCTGGACCAGATCGGTCCAGGCAAGCTTGCCCCACCGGGCATGGGCTAGGCCCAGGCCGCGGACCGTCCCGGGTACCCCCGCGGCCCAGGCCCCGGCGGGGTGGCGCGGCCGCGGCTTGCCGTCACCGTCGAGGTACATGCGGGGCGACGCCGACCGCGGCGCGGTCTCCCGGAAATCGACCGTGACGACCTCGCGGCGATCGGCCAGGTAGGCCACGATGAATCCTCCGCCTCCCAGATTCCCCGCCTCTGGCACTGTCACCGCCAGGGCGAAGGCGGTAGCGACGGCCGCATCGATGGCGTTGCCACCGGCTCGCAGCACGTTCCGGCCGACATTCGCCGCATGGGCTTCCTGGGCCGCGTCGACGTGCTTGGTGAAGGTCGGCTCTCCTGCCTGTGCCACAGGGATCCAAACCACTCCAATTACGCCCGCAATGAGAATCCTGGCCGATCCGCGCCCTGGCTTCATCGGTCTCCCCAATCGTGACGATCTCGTATCGAACGTCCTCCAAAGGGAAAGATCTTACCACAAAAGCAACCCGTGACGATTTGCCCCCGACCCGCTTGAACGGCTAGACTCGAATGAGGAAGAGTTCCTTGCCAAGAGCGATCGGACCGAGACTCATGAGCCAGATCATTCACGCCCGGTTCGAGGACGGCGTCCTCAAGCCCGAGGGCCCGCTCGACCTGCCGCCCAACGCGCGGGTTCGACTCGTCGTTGTGCCGATGTCCGACCTGGGGCTGGAATCGGTCACCGCCTGGCGCGAGATTGAGCGACTCTGGGGCGATGTCGACATCGATTCAGGTGGTCCCCCCCCAAGCCGCGACGAGTTGCATGACCGCCATTGACACCAATATTTTGATCTACTCACTCGATCGGCACGATCCAGTCAAGCGAGCCAAGGCCCGAGCGCTCCTCCGACAGCTTCGCTCGCAGCCGGATGATGTTGTGGTTCCCTGGCAGGTCCTCGGCGAGTTCTTGCGGTTCCTCCGGTCGTTGCAGGACCAGGGACGACTTGCGCGTGCGGACCTGATACGGATCATCCGCGGTTATGTCCGCTTGTTCCGCATAGCCCTCCCCTCTCTCGTCGTTCTGGACCAGGCCCTGTCTTTGACGGGTCAGTACAGCCTGTCCCACTGGGATAGTATGCTCCTGGGTGCTTGCCTCGACGCCGGAGTGAGCACCCTCTACACCGAGGACATGGGTGCGCCGGTCGTCATCGGTGGTATCACGCTCGTCAATCCGTTCGTCTGAAACAACCATAGCGTCACCCGCCAGGTCCGTCCCCCAGCCGCCGCACGGCCTCCTCGGCCTCGCGGGCGATCTGCTCCCAGCTCTGGCGGGAGTTGGGGAGCGCGCCGAAATTGAGTGCGGGGCCGATCGTCAACCGGACCTTTCTGGGGCGGGGCCAGCGCGAGCCGGGAGGCCACGCGCGTGACGCCCCGGCGATCGAACAGGGGACGACGGGCACGGGAGTGCCTGCGACGATCATTCCCAGGCCTGCCTTGAAGTGCTGAAGCGAGCCGTCCCGGCTGCGTGTTCCTTCGGGAAAAAGAATGTAACCGCAGGGCTCGTTGACGAGCCGGTCCTTGAGCTCGGCCAGGGCGTGGGGGCCGCAGTTCTTCCGCCACATCGGCAGCGCGTTGATCATCTGGGCCGAGAAGAGGGATCGGGCTGGACTCTCGAAGAAGACGTCCCCCGCCGCGACGGGGAAAACGCAGTCGCACAACCGGCACGGCAGCGCCGAGCCGATGACCAGGCTGTCCAGGTGGCTGGTGTGGTTGGCGATCAACACGAAAGGAGGCGCCGCGGGGAGATGTTCCCTGCCTTCCACGTCGAGCCGGTGATAGAGCGACGTGTAGACTCTGACCAGACTGTGCCAGGCCAAGTGCCCGCAGGTGGACCAGATTCCGGACTCGCGCTTCAGGCTCCGGGCCCGTTCCACCGGTTTGAGCTCGATATCCTTCGCGGGCTGGTAGTTCCAGGACTTCTGACCCTACCGGATTGCAGGTATTGAAGAAATGCCGGGTATCCGGCCGGCGGCATTTTTGTCATCCTACTTCTTTCCAGGGAAGGGGATGCGAGAATGGACGCTCGACCGAAGACCCGG
>JBEKTN010000331.1:0-9665 GCA_049516015.1 Isosphaeraceae bacterium
CCGAAAGACGGGAAAAGCAGCCTATTTTCGAAGATCCTCGCGTCTCCTAATGAATTCGCGATGCTGATTGCTTGTTGCAGTTGACCTTGGAGTTACGTCAAGCATAGCGCTGTAGTACTACACTGGTAGGCAAATTCCGCATATCGTCGACTCTCGGCTGACCGGTCTGACTGCTTTCTGGGTACGGAGCGACGTTCATGTACCTGATCGCGTGTCCATAGTGTTTGTTCTGGTGGTGCTTGGATTGGCCGCTCTTGGACTGATCGCCAGGCTGAAAAATCCTGGTCTGTGGACCAGGATGCTCAATCTTTTTTCGATATTCCTGGTCATCTGCCGGTAACCGAGATCACTCGCGCAACAGGGTCGGTTCGGGCTCGACCCCAACGGTCCGCCACGGCGTTTCCTCTCGCTCTCCCGTCCCAACCGCTGCCGGACATTTATTACATCATCCTTGACGGCTATGCCCGGTCGGACGTGATGCGCGAGCTCTTCGATTTCGACAACACCACATTCCTGGAACGGCTCGAAAGCAAGGGCTTCTTCGTCGCCCGCGGCAGCAACGCAAACTATTGCCAGACCCCTTTGAGTCTCTCGTCATCCTTGAACCTCGAATACCTCGATGACCTGGTCAAGGGTCTAGGTACCAATCAGACCGAACTTCGTGAGCTCATTGGCCGGAACAACCTTGCCGCCACTCTTCGTCCTCTTGGTTACAAATTCGTCACATTCTCAACGGGCTTCGACCCGACCGACCTGACCGACACGGATCGTTATCTGTCGCCTTACGAACAGTTCACCGGATTTCAACGCCTCCTGATCGATCAGACACTGCTTTGGGCTTTACTGCCAGAGACTGATGGTCGCGATCTGTTCACGCAGGCCCGGGATCGAACGCTTTTCCTGCTCGATCATCTCCCCCGAATTGCGGCGGATCCGCAGCCCACCTTGACGCTCGCTCATATCCTCTGCCCTCATCCTCCGTTCATCTTCGCAGCCGATGGCGAGGATATCAGCCATCGTGATGATCGCTATTACCTTGGCGACGGCGACAAATTTAACGGTATGGCCTCGAAACCCGAAGTGTATGTCCGCGGCTATCGTGGCCAGGCGGTCTACATCACCCGGCGCATCGAGGAAGTCATCGACCAGATCCTCGCGCGGTCGAAAGTGCCATCCATCCTGATTCTCCAGGCCGATCACGGATCGGGTTTGCGACTGAACATGCAAAGCAAGGAAAAGACCGATCTGCGAGAACGCATGGGTATCTTGAACGCGTATTATTTCCCGAACCGGGACTATCGGGGGCTCTACCAGGACATCACACCGGTCAACTCGTTCCGGGTGGTTCTCAACACGTTATTCGGCGCCAGGTTCGAGATCCTTCCTGACAGGAGCAATTACTCCACCTGGTCCGAGCCATACCAGTTCATGGACGTCACCGAGGCGGTGCGATCCCCGTCCCGTCAGGAGCCCCGGCAATCGGGTTCGGGGAATTCACCATCGAAGAAATGACGTTGCGGAAAGCACCATGGCAAAAGGACGTCGCAGTCCCCAGGTCTCTGGCCCTGAAGTTCTCCTGGTTGCTACAATCGGAACCGTCGCTAGATTCGTCGCTGTTTCGCCTTCATGAAAAAAACCTTGGTTTCCGATTCCGCTTCATTGTAGAGTAATGGGGCGAAGGTTCGGACTCACTTGAGAAAACTGGTTCTACCAGGCTTTGTCCGAACAGTACCGGGATACGCTTGCCCCCGCTCCGAAAAGATTCTCACAACTCTCACGAAATGCACTGTGCAAGCGCCAAGATTTGTGGCTTCCGGGCAGTTGATTGCCTGACCCTGGTACGGATCGATCGTTTTCTCCTAGACCTCAGAGTCTCTTGATGAGCATGCGCGACATCGCTGTTTCTTTCCCATCTCCGGGAACGATCCGGCTCGAAAGCCGGTCCCTGTTTGAAGATCCGGACCATCCAGACTGCCGAAACTTCCTGGAGCGAGTGTTCCAGGCTCGGGAGGTCACATGGATCGCGATCAGCGGTACGGACAGCCCGCGGGCTGAGCTGCATTATTGCCCTCGGACATTCAGCCTCAAGGATGTTGTCAAGGTTGTCACAAGCCTGCTGGCCCCGGAGCCGGAACAGCGATCATTCGAGGTTTGCTCGCAGAAGGCTGCGGGACCTGGCTCTCCGTCCAGTCCGCGTTCGGTGGCCGCGACCGACAAGCCGCTGCGAATCGCCCCCTCACAGACGGCCCGCGACTTCAGGGGAGTGGTCCGTTACTATTGTCACGGCTCTGTAGTCAGCGGATGGGAGTTCGTCTCCGAACTACCCGGCCGGTTGCGGCTCCGCAACTTGGTGCTGCTGCGGAGAAGTCCCCTCTGCCGTGCGGTGGAGCGCGAGTTGACAAGCGTGCTGGGCATCGGGCGATTCAAGACGAATCCGCTCACTGGCACGTTGCTTTTGCATCACGACCCGCAGCAGTTGTCTCGGGAGCAAGTGATCGAGATTCTCGATGCGGCTCTTATTCGCGTGGAACCTCCGGCGACGCCCGATCAGCCCGATATGAATTTACCGGTCTGTACGGTTTCGCTCCCGCTCGCGGCGGCGGCCCAGTTTGCTGCGCCAGCGCTCTTGCCCGCCGCCGCGGTCCTCTTCATTTATTCATCGATCCCCACGTTCAAGGAGGCGCGACGGATTCTCCTGGAAGAAAAACGACTTGGAGTGGATGCCCTGGATGCGGTCGCCGTGGCCGGGTGCCTCGGGACAATGTCGATTTTCCCGGGAGCGGTTTGTTGCTGGTGTCTGAGCTTTGGGCGAAGCCTTGTGAAGAAGACGCGCGAAAACTCCCAGAGGATGCTGCTTGACGCCTTCGGCAAACAGCCCCGTTATGCCTGGCTGGACCGTGACGGTGTCGAGGTTCAGGTCCTTGCAGAGACGCTCCGGAAAGGCGACGTCATCGTTGTCCATACCGGCGACGCCGTGCCCGTGGACGGCCACATCGTCAAGGGGATGGCCGTGATCGACCAGCACACCCTCACCGGAGAGTCGACTCCCGCAGAGAAGGGGATGGGCGACCGGGCATTCGCCTCGACGGTCTTGGTCGGTGGTAAGATTCACATCGCGGTCGAGCAATCGGGTCACGAGACCGCCTCGGCGCGAATCAGCCAGATCCTCAGCGACACGGCCGGCTACAAGCTAAGCTCCCAGCACAAGGGAGAACGGCTGGCTGACAGGGCGGTGATTCCCACCCTGGCCGTCGGCGCGCTCGGCATGGCCACGATGGGCCCGATTAGCGCCGTTGCGGTGCTCAACAGCGATCTGGGGACTGGCATCCGCATGGCCGCTCCGCTGGCGATGCTCAGTTCGCTTTCGGTCTGCGCTCACAAGGGTATACTCGTCAAAGATGGGCGGGCCCTGGAGCAGATGAGTGCGATCGATACGGTGCTCTTCGACAAGACTGGCACGTTGACCCACGAGCGCCCGGAGGTCGGCCGGATCATCGCGGCCGCCGGCCTCTCTCGCGAGCGAGTCCTCCAGCTCGCGGCGGCCGCCGAACGTAAATTTCATCATCCGATTGCCCTGGCGATTCTCCACCGGGCCGAAGAGCTGGGGCTGGATCTGCCGCCCCACGACGAGACACAGTACAAGGTCGGCTACGGCATCACTGTCCATGTCGAGGGGCAAACGATCCACGTCGGCAGCAAGCGGTTCATGGATCTGGAGCAGATCGCCATCCCGGGTGCCATCCAGGTTGCGATTGAGGAGGCGCACCGGGACGGGTCAACCATGGTTCTGGTCAGCGTGGACGGCCGACTGGGCGGCGCGATCGAGCTTCGGGCCGCCGTCCGTGCCGAGGCCCTCGAGATTGTTCGCGGTCTGCGCAGCCGGGGGATCAAGCACGTCGCGATCATCTCCGGCGACCACGACGCGCCAACGCGCAAGCTGGCTGAGTGGCTGGAAATGGACCGTTACTTTGCCCAGGTTCTGCCCGCCGACAAGGCTGAAATCGTCGAAAGTCTCCAGAAGGAAGGCCGCAAGGTCTGCTTCGTCGGCGATGGGATCAATGACTCGATCGCCCTCAAGAAGGCGGACGTGTCGATCTCGCTCCGAGGAGCCTCGACGATTGCGACGGACACGGCGCAGGTCGTCTTTCTGGAGGGTGGACTGTCGAAGCTCTGCGAGCTGAGGGACATCGCGCGCAACCTGGACCGCAACGTGAACCGGAGCTGGTCGATGATCGTCGCTCCCAATGTCTCCAACGTGATCGGGGTCTTCACCATGGGGTTCGGGATCATGTCGTCCGTCCTTACCAACAACGTCGCCGCGCTGGCCGCGCTGGCGAATGGACTGCTTCCCCTGCGCAGGTTTTCAGGCTCTCCGGCGGACCAGACCCGCCGACTGCGAATCGCCCCCAGCGAGGTCGCGGAACGAGACCGGCTGCCGCTCCATCCTCCCTTGATCGCGCGGCGAACGGAAATGCCCGAGACCCGCACCGACAGCAGTCACGCTCCCGCGGCGTCGGCCTGAGATCCCGGGCTCGTGGAATCGCACCACACCGGTCTCACAGGGTCCGCAGAAAGGCGACGAGATCGCGGATTTCCTGCAAGGAGCCAGGTCCCGTAACGAAGCTTTGCCTTGAATGGAGAAAGCCCTTCGACATACTCGCCGTAGGGCCCGTTTCTGAAAAAAGTCGATCCGGCGAGATTTGAAAAACGGAGCGTAAGATCAAGATTGAGAGAAGACGCAAGTCAGGAAATTGAGCCGGACGTCCTAATAGTCGGGAATGAGGATCGGTCCCTGGGCGTTACAGCCGGGGACGAATCTGCGGATCAGATCGGCGAGCCGAATCCAGTCGATGGGTTTGCAGATGCAGTCGTTACAGCCCATTTTGATGCTATCCAGACGGTGATCGTCGCTCGAGTGTGCGCTGAGAGCCAGGATCGGACCGCTGAAACCACCATCACGGATCCGGCGAGTCGCCTCGTAACCATCGACGATCGGCATCTCCAGGTCCATCAAGACCAGGTCGAAGGGATTCCCCACCTGATAAGCGGCCAGGACCAGACCCACGGCATCACGGCCATTGCTGACCCCGACGACTTCCAGCCCGAGCAAGGTGAGCTGCCTCGCGAAGATCTGCTGCAGATCGCAATTATCCTCGGCCACCAAGACGCGTGGCGGCAATTCGGGAGCCAGGCCCGCCTCTTCCGGACGGGGAAGCACGGACCCCGGTGAGTCAAACTCGGCACCGGCATCCGGCGTGGAAGGTCCAACCTCGGGCACGACTTCCCGATGCCGCGGGCCGTCATGCTTGTGTCCAGCAACGCCGGTTCCCGGTTCCCCGGAATCGGTAGGACCACGGTTAGCCCATGTGGCAAGCTTGGCGGAGCGTGAGCATCTTGTCTCTAAGACCACGGGCGTTGATCCCTGTCCGTCCTGTGACGTCATCGCATCATGGATGAAAAACAGAGGCCAGCAGTGCCCGACCTGGCATCCTTGAGCGAGAAACAAACCGCACGAGATCGATTCTTGAACAGCGATAGTGTGCGGCCCGGCAGGGATTCAGTTCAATCCTGCTCCGAGCAATAGGGACGCCAGGCGCGGCAAAACCACCTTTTTCGCGTGACGCCATGCACCAATCATCGCTCGACGCGGCGACGACAAAGGCCCCCTTATGTTTAAATCATGTTTCTCAAGGTCCGTCAATATGCAAGGCAGCAACGACACTACAAGACTTCAAGGGGCAATGGTTGGTCGGATGCGGCCCAGTTGTGACAATTGCAATCTCGACCCCAGACGCCGTTTCCCGGGCCCGCGAACAGGAATCTGGAAATATCCCGGGACCGACTCACGAGACAGAATGATGATAGGGTTCCGTCCTGTCATTGTTCGCGTCGTAGATGAACCTTTGCACCAAATCCTTAGATAATCACAATAATATTATATTATCAATAATTCCAATGCTATTTTGCATCATTCATGATGGCTCGGCAGGCAGCAGCATTTCCGGTGAACGAGCGTCTCCGCAAGCGACCCGCCGTCAACCCTGGCGGGCGGCCCTACCGTCCTGGAGGATCACGGGTTAAGATAAGATTCAGTTCAGTTCTTTACTGAACCTCCGCCGTCAGGTCTCGACGCGGATCGCCTTGTTTCTGCGGCCAGGATATCCGGTTGCCTGCCATCCGGTTCGCAATCGGCTTTGGACACCTCAAGCGAGTTTCTGCGATGAAGATCTCCAGGATGACCCGGATGGCGCTGATCCTCATGGCGAGCATGGGACTACATTCCGCGGTTGCGGCTTTCGACGATCAGTCTTCTGACAGCACTCGAGAAAGCGCGATCCGCGAGTCGGTCGTCAAGATCACGGCGACCCTGCGCTATCCCGATATCCTCCATCCCTGGACCAAGCAGAGCCCGCGCGAGGCAAGCGGAACGGGAGTCGTCATTGGCGGCAAGCGAATTCTCACCAACGCCCACGTGGTCCTCTACGCCAGCCAGCTTGGCGTGGAAAGCCAGCAGTCCAGCGAAAAGCTGACAGCCACCGTGGAAGCGGTCAGCCCAGGGATGGACCTGGCAGTCCTCAAGCTCGAGGACGAATCGTTCTTCGACAAGCGGCCTTCCCTGTTGCGCGTTCAGACTCTTTCCGAGGTCAAGGATAGCGTGGTGGTCTACGGTTACCCTCAGGGTGGTTCGAGCCTGTCAGTCACCAAGGGGATCGTCTCCCGGATCGAGTTCGCCGGCTACAACGACGGAGTCAGCGGTCTCCGGATCCAGGTTGACGCGGCCATCAACCCGGGCAACAGCGGCGGGCCTGCCCTGGTCGACGGCAAGATGGTCGGCCTGATCTTCAGCAAGCTGACCCAGGCCGACAACATCGGCTACATCATTCCGGCCGAGGAGATCGAGCTTTTTCTCAAAGACGTCGCCGACGGTAAGTGCGAAGGCAAGCCCGCCATGCACGACTCGCTTCAGACCCTGGAAAACCCCGCGCTTCGGGGCTTTCTTCGTCTCGACAAAAAGTCGCAGGGGATGATCGTGCACACGCCGGCCGAATCCAAGCCCGATTATCCCCTGAAGACCTGGGACGTGATCACCAAGATCGGCGACGTTGAGATCAACAACGTCGGCATGGTGAAGATCAAGCAGAATTTGCGCCTCCAGTTTCAGTATCTGATTCAGAAAGCGGCCAGGAACGGCAAGCTGCCACTCACGATCATCCGCCAGGGCAAGCCCCAGAGCATCGAGCTGCCGGTCGTCTCGCGGTGGCCGATGCTGATCGAACCGCTGGATGGCCATTACCCGTCATATTTCGTTTATGGCCCGCTCGTCTTCTCGGCGGCAAGCCGCGAGTTCTGCACTGCCCTTGATCGGCCCGGAAGCGCGGTGTCCGCGGCCCTGGCGGTCATGGGCAGCCCCCTGGTGACACGCCGCGGTGATCGTCCGGCCTTCGAGGGCGAAGAACTGGTCGTCGTCACCTCGCCGATGTTCCCGCATGCGCTGAGCAAGGGATATGACAACCCATTCTCCAAGGTGGTCAAGGAAGTGGGCGGAGTGAAGGTGAAAAACCTCCGCCACTTCGTCGAGCTGCTCCGCGACACCAAGAGCAAGTACACCACGATCGCCTTTGACGACCGCTACTCCGAAACCATCGTCTTCGACCACCAGGCTGCACTCAAGGCCACCGACGAGGTCCTTTCCGACAACGGCATCCGCCAGCAGGCCTCTGACGACCTGATCACAGTGTGGAAGAAGAAGTAAGTTCCTTTGGCAGATCCACCAGGCAGCCAGGGGTCGCTTCACGACGATGAGTTCCTTGAATATTACGACGGCCTGGGCGTGCAGCAGATCGCGCTGGCGACCGGCGACATCATTACCAGCGTGCGGGCCGTGGCCGCCAATGACGTCTCGTTCCTCAAGGTGCCATCGGCCCACTACGAGATGCTGCCCGAACGGGTCGGTACGATCTGGGAAGATTTGCGCGAACTGGCCGAACTGGGTATCCTGGTTGATCGCGATGATGAGGGCTATTTGCTCCAGATTTTCACCAAGCCGGTCGAGGACCGGCCGACTCTCTTCTTCGAGGTCATGCAGCGGCGCGGCGCGCAAAGCTTTGGCAAGGGAAACTTCAAGGCCCTGTTCGAAGCCATCGAGCGCGAGCAGGCGCGCCGGGGAACGCTTTGACTCCAGATCGTCTCTTTGCCCCATGAGAAACGGTCCCATCTGTTAACCTCTACGTGGTCCTCGAGCGAAACGAGAAAAGGCGGTGTGAAGTGAGTACGATCACAAAAAGACTGACCGTCGATCAGTACGGCCAGATGGTGGAGAACGGGATCTTGCCCGAAACGAATCGCTTCGAGCTGGTCGAAGGCCGGATTGTGGAGAAGGATGTGAAGAACCCCGCACATTCAACCGCCTCGGATTGCACGCGGCGAGCGATCGAGCGAATTCTGCCGGGGGGTTGGTACGTGCGACAGGAGCAGCCCGTTCGCATCCCAAACCGGAGAAGCGAGCCCGAGCCGGACGTGTCCGTGGTACGCGGCGGCATCGATGATTATGCAACCCACCACCCGGGCCCCGAGGATGTTGCCCTGATCATCGAGGTCACTCGCTCGAGCGTGGCCAAGGACCGGGCCCTGGCTCGGACCTACGGCGGCGGTGGCATCCCCGCGTACTGGATCGTGAATGTCCCGGGCCGCCGGCTCGAAGTCTACGAAGGGCCGGGCCCCCAGCAGGGGCGGGGGGGGCGTTACCCAGCTCCCAAAATCCTGACAGAAACCGCTTCCGTGTCTCTCTTCCTGGACGGGCGGGAAGTTGGCAAGATCGCCGTGGCGGACCTGCTCCCACCGGCAACGCCATAGGAACGAGGCAGCTCGGGAATCTCGACCAGGGCGGCGGGGGTGCAATAGCAAATTCTTACGCAAGTGCGCACGAGCGCATGACAGGAAACTCGCCCACAGGCGTGAGGAAAGGCATGCGACGCCCATTCCCCGAGGTTGCCAGCATCCGCGACTTCTACGCCTTCGAGCAGCACGTGGCGACATGCCGGCGCCACCGCGGGCTCGACATGGTGCCCGAGTGGTAGGCTGATGCGAAGTTGGCCTTGACAGCCAAATTGGCAGACAACGGTTCATCTCGCTTTTGTTTTTGTTACGGGCGCGCCGCGTGACTGGGGGAAAGTCGCTCTTGACGAAGTTGTGCCCCTTGTAGATGCGGCACTTGGCCGGTGCATGCATGTTGGTGGAGATGACCGCCGACCCTTCGTGCCATGCGCGTAGCTGGCAAACTCACCGTGGCAGCCAGAGATATTGCGGGCGTTCATGAACAGGTTGGTACCGTCGGCGAAGGTGTATTCAACCGAGTAATGGTCAAGGTTCTGATCAACGTCGTCGCCGCGGTAGTACCGCCCGGCCATGCCTATGGCGCGTACCGGCCACGAAGCAAGCTGGTTCATGCACAAAGGAAATGACTTAAGTCATTTTCTCAGAAGAGCATAAGTCCTAGTATTGCCGATATTCCGTATCATATAAGATACAAAAATCGGTTGCCATCCAGCAATTCCCGGCCTGCGATTTTCGCCCTGAAAACACGCTGGTTTTGATCTCCCATTTCGCGAACTCATTGCGCATAATGCTTTCCCGAATTCCCTATCTTACCACCTGGGCCAATGGAG
>JBEKTN010000332.1:0-9657 GCA_049516015.1 Isosphaeraceae bacterium
GTCGCCACTCTCGGCGGTGACGATCGCGGTGAGGCCCTTGTCCTTGAGCCAGCGGAACAACCGGCGCAGCTCGGCCCGCACGATGTCCGGGTTGGGCAGTCCGGCGAAGAGCACCTCCACGGGGTCGATCGCGACCCGCTTGGCCCCGATCGAATCGATGGCGAACCCGAGCCGGACGAAGAGGCTCTCGAGGTCGTACTCCCCCGATTCTTCGATCTCGCTCCGCTCGATGCGGACGTAATCGATGGCCAGTTTCCGATCCGCCTCCAGCGCGGCCAGGTCGAAACCCAGCGAGGCGCCGTTGGTGGCCAGTTCCCCGGCGGTCTCTTCGAAGGTGATGAAGACGCCCGGTTCGCCGAACCGCGTGGCCCCATGGACCAGGAATTCCAGGGCCAGCAAGGTCTTGCCGCACCCTGGCCCGCCGTAGACAAGGGTTGTCCGCCCCCGGGGGAGACCGCCGCAGGTGATCTCGTCGAGTCCCTGAATCCCCGTCGGAGCCTTTTCGAGCCGTCCTGGCTCGCTGGTCTTGGGCTCTGGCTCTTTCGCGGCGGGCGAATTCATGACCAACCTCCAAACATAGTGAGAGGCACAGCCCCACGTGAGGCGAACTCACCGACCTTGTGCAAGAACGAGATCGAGAGCTCGGTTGGAGTCCTCGTTCGTGAGATCGTCGTCTGAATCACCATCTTCTTGCATCATCCCAGATCAGGCGTGTGGCTGCAAATCACAAAAAATCTTCGATCTTGAAGGGGGAAGCTCTCGGTTTTCCGGCGGGAGCCGCGGTTCCACACTCAGCTCGAAGGAGTCTGCCCCGAGGTAGGCGACTTCACGCACACCGCCTCGAGTGCCGCTCCAGACCCGCTCGCCGCCTACATAATTCTCCCCCAAGATCTCCGCCAGCGAGTAGCCCCTGCCAATTCCATGCAGGAACAGGAAGGCATCGCGGAGATTGCTCTTTCCGGCAGCGTTCGCGCCGATGAGGATCGTGAGCGGGCCCAGTTTTGAGAGTCGCATCCTGGAAGTTCTTGAATCGTTTGAGGTGGATGGATTCAATCACGGTGCGCAACTCCCGAGGGATCAATGGCCGCTTCACTCGCTCCCGGCTTCACTCTGGTCATCATCGCGGACAGCACGGATCGTCTTCAAGGCAGATCAAACGAGATCACCTGCGCAGGCTCATCGGGCTCGAGCCGGAACGAGGACTCCTGCCCTCTGGACGACCGCTTACCCCTGGCGTACGATCGGCATTGGCCTGGCTCAAAGGGGTGAGGCCGGGGTCGGAACGAGGACTTTCACGACCGTCGCGCAGGTCTCGAACTGAACTGATCCTGAGCAGGAATGCACCTTCCAGACCGGCTGGTTGCAGCAGCCGGGCGCCGCGAGCGGCCGACCCTGGAGATCGATCTTGGCAATACAGGGCAGCGATGGATCTGGAGCCGCGCCTGGATTCTCCTCGGGCTCACGCTCGGACGGGCCGTTTGCCGCCCCTGTAAGGGGCACCACGGCGCGGTGGGCGTGGGGCGTGTTTGCGGTCCTGTTCCTGGTCCATCTGCTCGAATCCCTGGATCGCTGGCTGCTGCCGGCCGTCCTGCGGCCGGTGAGTGAGGAGCTTGAGCTGACCAACGCCCAGGCCGGATGGCTGGCCACGGTCCTGCTGATCAGCTATGCCCTCTGGGGCCCGTTCGTCGGCTATATGGCCGACCGGCTGAGGCGCCCCCGCCTGATGGCCGTGGGCATTGCTGTCTGGAGCCTGGCGACCGTTGGCACCGGGCTGGCGAGGTCGTACAATGAGATGCAACTGGCCCGCGCGCTTGTGGGTATTGGTGGATCGACGTTCGGGGTCATCGCGCTCACGATCTTGATGGACCTTTACCCGCGGGGAGTGCGGGCGCGGGTGCTGTCGGCCTACTACCTGGCAATGCCCATCGGCGCTGCACTGGCGCTCTCCCTGGGCTCGGCCATCGCGCGAGCCGCGACATGGCATACGGCGTTTCTCATCGCCGGGGCTCCGGGTCTCGTTCTGGCCTTGCTCGCGCTGGTTCTGCCCGATCCGCTGCGGGGCACGAGCGAAGGGGTTGAGGAACATCGATTGCGGCTGCACGAGCGAGTCGGCCCCAGTCGGGAAGATTACGTTGACCTGGTGGTCAATTCCTCTTACACCTATTCCGTCTTTGGCCTGGCATTCTCAATGTTTGCCATCGGCGGGCTGATCGTCTGGCTGCCGACCTTTCTGGTCGTCGTCCATGACGTGTCCGCGGCGCGGGCGAACCTCTGGCTGGCCGTGATCGTGCCCGCGGCCATGGTCCTGGGCATGGTCATCGGCGGCTGGCTGGCCGACCGCTACTCGCAGGTCAATCCGCGGGCTCTTTTCCTGGTGCCGGGCATGGCGATGCTGGGCTCGATTCCCTGCCTCTTGCTGGCGATCTTCGGGCGGGGCGAGGGGATGATTCTGCTGGGAGTGTTCCTGGCGATCGCGCTGCTGTTCACCAATGCTGGTCCTTGCCATGCGATCATCGCCAACGTGGTGCTGCCCAACATGCGGGCGGTCGCCTACGCCGTGGCCATAGCGGCCACTCACCTGCTGGGCGATCTCTGGTCGCCCACCTTGATGGGCTGGGTCTCCGACACGTTTGGCCAGGACGATTCCATGGCAACTCCGTTCGGGCGGGCCCTGGCCGCCATCGGCGCGACGCCCAAGGCTCAGCCCGGCCACGACCCCGAAAACCTGGTCGCGGCCGTGTTGACAGCGGTTCCCGCCCTGGTCATCGCGGGGGTCGTTCTGCTTGCCGGCGGCCGGCATCTGCCCCAGGAGATGGCCCTCATGATCGCCAAGCTGCGGGCGGCGCCGAACTGCGGGGCCGCGGGGCCGGGCCCCTCGCGGCCCCGATGGTCTCAGGGTTCGCCCTCAGTCAATGAATGACTTGCGTTCACGTTGTAATGTCTATGATCTTGGATCAAAGCAACATTGTCCAGAAAAGGAGCAAGTACGATGACGACACCGATTCGCGTGGCAGTGACAGGGGCTGGAGGCCAGATCGGCTATGCCCTGCTGTTCCGGCTCGCTTCCGGAGCGGTTTTCGGACCCGAGCAGCCGGTCGCCCTGCAATTGCTGGAAATCACCCCGGCCCTTCCCGCATTGAACGGGACCTTGATGGAACTGGAGGATTGCGCCTTTCCGCTCCTAACCGAGATGAAGGCCAGCGACAAGGCCGCGGAAGCATTCGCCGGGGCCGACTGGGTGATCCTGGTCGGCGGCTTGCCGCGGAAGGATGGCATGAGCCGGGCCGACCTGATCCGGGCAAACGGCCCGATCTTCACGGGGCAGGGGAAGGCGATCAACGATGCCGCGAGTCCCAATGTGCGGGTCTTGACCGTGGCCAACCCGTGCAACACCAACTGCCTGATCGCCAGGTCGCACGCACCCAGGGTACAGCCGGATCGCTGGCTCGCCATGACCCGCCTGGACCAGAACCGCGCCGCCTCGCAACTGGCCCGGAAGGCGGGCGTGCCCGTCGCCTCGGTGAAGAAGGTAACCATCTGGGGCAATCACAGCGACACGCAGTATCCCGACTACAAGAACGCGGAGATTGCCGGCGTGCCCGCCACCAGCGTCATCTCGGATCCAGCCTGGTTCACCGAGACATTCATTCCGACAGTGGCCAAGCGCGGCAGCGCCGTGATCAAGGCGCGGGGCGCCTCGTCGGCGGCCTCGGCGGCCAATGCCGCCCTGGGCAGCGTCCAGGCGCTTCACGTCCCCACGCCGGCCGGTGACTGGTTCAGTGCCGCAGTGGTCTCGGATGGCAGCTATGACATCCCGGCCGGCTTGATCTACAGCTATCCGCTCGTCTCCAAGGGAGGCTGTAACTGGTCGATCGTTCAGGGCGTGAACATCGACGACGAGGCTCGCCAACGGCTCGACGCCTCGGCCGCCGAACTGATCTCGGAGCGTGACGCGGTCAAGGACCTGCTCGGTCCGGCAGCGTGATGATATTGCGACGAAATGGTATGCTAGAACGCGCCCTCGAAGGGGGAGTTCCACACGCCACAAGGTCCACGAACGGCCGTACCGGGAGGATTATCCATGGCCACCCCATCGTCTCATCCCACGACCAAGGATACTCCCCCGGTCCACTATCCCACGGGAGATGGTCAACCGATGGCGGAGACGCCAACCCATCGCGACAACATGATCGCGATGCTCGATGTTCTGAGAGCGCGTTATGCCGCCGACCCCATGGTCTACATTTCGGGCAACATGTTTCTTTACTATGTGCCGGGTAAAAAGCGTCGCCATGTTTCCCCCGACGTCTTCCTGGTTCGGGACATTCCCAACAAAGAGCGAGACGCGTACTTCGTGTGGGAAGAGGGGAAGGGGCCTGATATCGTCTTTGAATTCACATCGAAATCGACGAGAGACGAGGATCTCGTCGACAAGTACAACTTATATCAAGATGTCCTTAAAGTTTCTGAGTATTACCTCTTCGATCCCAAGCAGGAGTACTTGACCCCGTCCCTCCAGGGATTTCGGCTCCGCTCCGGGCGATACGTCCCCATCGAGCCCGTCGAGGGACGCTTGCCCAGCGAGGTGCTGGGCCTCCATCTCGAGCGGGAGGGGGCCTTCCTGCGCCTGCACGACCCGGCCACCGGCCAGAAGCTGCTGACTTCCTGGGAGTCCCTCAGCATCACGGAAGCTGCTCTTCGAAAGGTTGAAGCGGAAAAACGCCAGGCCCAAGCGGAAAAACGCCAGGCCCAAGCGGAAAAACACCAAGCCGAAGCGGAAAAACGCCAGGCCGAACAGGAGCGACTGCTGATGGCCAAGGCCTTGAGCGAGGCGAAAGCGGCGCAACTGGCTGCCCAGGCCGATCGAGAACGAATCGAGCGTGAACTGGAGGAATTACGCCGAAAGTTGGAGGCGACAAACTGAAACAGACTCGGCCTCGGTGGACTCAGGAAGGAGAGATCTGTCGGGGCCGAGTCGCAGCAGACGAGCTGGATCGTCTGCATTCCGCGTCAGAATAGCGAGTTACCGCTGAGGCTGCGGAATTGAGTGCAACCCGGTTCCGACCTCCCTGGCTCAGCGTAGCAGCCGAGCCCCCGGTCCATCGCCCGCGCGGGCATTCGGGTCCAGGCCGATGATCCTGCTGCGTGGGCGGCTGCGGTCAACAATGACCGGCGCGGAGTCGGTCGTCTCGGCCCCGCCACGGTGGCCCACGGTATCAACCGCCTCGACCCGGATGTGGAACTTGGCGGGGAAGCTGGGGGGTACCGTCCAGATGTACTGGCCCATGTTCTCCTGGCCATCGATGATCGGCTGCCAGGTCGATCCCGCCTGGTCGGGACGCCAGAACAGCGAGACCGAGCGCGGGGCGAGGTGAAGATCGCTGGCTCGCCAGGTGATCGCCACCTTGCCCGCATGAGGACCCGTGCCGATCTGAGGTGGGTAGAGCTGAACCGAGGGAGGCGTGGTATCGACCTCGACCCAGGTTTGCGGAGGATCGCCGGGCGCCGGCGGCTGGTCGCCGAGACCCGAGGCTGAGCGAGCCACCAGGCTCAGACCGAAGGTTCCTTCACCGCCCAGGTCCACCTCGAACGGCGAAACCCTGTCGGTATCCTCGGCCCGACGAATCCAGTTCCTGCCGCCGTCCTGGGTCATCCATAGTTCCACGACCGCCGGACCGTCGGGACCTGCGTCCTCGATGGCGTACTGAAGCTTGAACCGGGGACCGGGAACCAGCATGGAGCGATTGCCTGCCGCCGTGACACCGCCCGGCGCGGCACTTGTTCCCGGCCCGGCTGATGGAAACGCATCGGCGGCCCCGGGCAGTGCCGCTGCCCCTGCCGTGTCGGTCATCGGAAATGGATTGGAAAAGGCCGGAGCGGCGGCCGCCGGCGGGCCCGAGCCCGACGCACTGAGCGCTCGGGCGTTACCTGCCGCCGTTCCGCCGCCGCCGCCGCGGTCCCAGTCGGGAGCCGAGGGATATGCTCCCGTGGCCGGACTTTCCGCAGCGCGTGTGCGCCGGGCGAGTGTGCGCCGGGCACTCGATCTGGCCGTTGCGCCCGAACCTTGGCCCGGGCTCTCCTCCACCGGCGGGAATCCCGGCCCCTCGGCGATGGCGGAAGCGGAGTTGGAGATCTGCTCGACCGGAGGCGCCAAGGTATCGGCATCGGCGGCCGCGAAATCGGGATCGCCGGCAGTGCCTTCCGGCATCACGATGTCGGCGTCCGCCACGTTACCTGCCTTGTCGGCGACGGAGGCACGAACCCGCAGCGAATCGGCGGTTCCGGCGTCCCACCGCTGGGCGCCCAGCAGCGACAGGCGGCGGATCGGCACCTTCCGCCATTCCTTCGCGCCTTCGGCCTGGTATTCCAGGAGGAGCGTCTTGAGATCGAGGTGCTCGTCCTTGACCTCCCAGCGCACGCTCGCCAGGCTGCCTCGCCGGTCATCCGGCTCCAGCACAATCGAAGGGGGGATGGTGTCCACCACGACTTTCATGCTCGGTTCAACCGTCTGGTTCATCGGCGGCGAGTACTCGTCAGCGACTGTGAGAATCCGCGTCGCGAACCAGTACTCGCCGTCATGCGAGGTGCGAAAAGAGAACTTCCCCAGGTCTGGCGTGGTCCTGCTCTTGGGCTCCCAGTGAAACCCGGAATCCTCCGAGACCCAGAGCTGAACTTCCTTGATCCGCGTTCGTCCCTCGGCATCAATATGGAAGGGGATCCCGAATGAGCGCTTCTTCTGGTAGATGAAGGGGATCTTGCCGCGCGGCGACCGAGCGGGGGGCTCTGCCGCCAGGGCACCGCTTGCCAGTCCCGCCGCCGCGATCGTCAGCGCGCCGAGGGCTACGGCCAGAACCTTGAGGCTCCGACCGTAGCGACCTCCCTGCGCTTTACGTCTAGCTGGCCCCACGAGACTGTTCCCCCAACCCGAAATGCGGACAGCCTGCCGACCCGAGATCGCCGCTTCGTCCTTGGTCACTCTCGAATTCATCATCCTGCAAGAGGAGCCGATCCAGGGCGCGGTTCTCAGCTTATGCCGTGTTTATCGACCCTCACTCCCGTTCGCCTTGAAACGATTCCACAGAAGATTCAGCTAATGCGGGGAATTCCGGTTGAACGCGACATGCCTGGGAAAATAGGTAGGCCGGAGAATTTCGGAGCAGGGAGAGAGCTGCGGGTGCGGGAAATCACCGGGTCTCGCGAGCTCGCTCGACGATCGCGGCATACTGGCACGCAAGCTCGCGCATGCGGGTGAAGTCGCCAGTGGCGATCGCATCGCCTACCACGCGGCGAACCGGCGGATGACTTCCAGGGCGTCAGGCACGGTAAAGGTGATCTCTGCGGCCGTAACGCCACCCTCCGCCAGTGCCTGGACAACCTTCACCAGCGAGGCGCTCGACTCGGAGCGGACCACCGCCACGATGCCTCCGTCCAGGATTTTCTTGAGGGTTGTCTCTCGACTCATCGCCGTGTCTTTCCGGAAGTGTGCGGTGCACAAGCTCGAACCAGGCCTTGAACACTCGGCCCGTTCTAACTGCTGGTCCGAGCCATGGTCAAGATGGCGAGCAGTGCACGGAACTCAGAATAACCGCCCACCGGAATCGGCTGGCTTTACAAAGGAGTCGAGCAAGGTCGCGAGCTCCGGGGCGCTGGGGATTTCCTTGAAGCGGAGAATCGGACCCGGGAGTTCGTTGAGCGATCCCTCATCGACCTTGAGCTTGTCCGAGATCACCAGCACGTACCGGGGGGGACCGAGGCTGGGCAGTAGCCGGAGCAGCCGTTCAAGGCTGGACTTCTTCCAGAACCCCAGCACTTCCACAAAGACATCGGTCCCGCTGGCCCTGTGCACCGCGCGGTAGTCGGGAACCCAGACGCCCTCGCGGCCCAGCTCGAGCACGTCAGTACATTCGCTCAGTTCCCAGGCCGGGGCAATCTGGCGGAATCGTTCGACAAACGCCGGAATCTCGGCGGGAACGTAGATCCCCGAATCGAGCTGGTGCGTGATCAGCCCGGTGCCGGCATCAAGATGGAAGCTCCGCGGCTCGCGTCTGGGCCCCCAGCGGAGCTCGGCCTCGAGCCGGAAATCGTGGCAATGCAGGAGTGCCGGCAGGAACAGGGCCATTTGCAAGCCGTATTTGGTGGTCGCGCTGAAGAGGCTCAGCGGGCCGTCGATCTGGATGGTGTAGCCGTCGGCCATCGATCCCTGCACCCGGTAGACAAGGCGGTGGAACTTGAGCCGGCGGAAGAGCTGGCGATAGCGCGCGGGGCCCTCGGTCCGGATCTCGGTCTCGACGCGGACCGAACGCAGCAGGACCGCCTGTGCCAGGGCGACGTTGTAGCGATCGATCAGCCGTTGCGCCGTCATGTCCTGGAACTTGAGCAGCCGGTTCTCATCTCTCAGGTCGGCGAAGAGGGCCTTGAGCAAGGTTTCCGGCGGGAGCTTGAGCTCCATGGCGACGGACGAGAGCACCTCGTCGCGGCGAAAGGTTGGTCGGGATGTCAGGCTGACCTTGTTATCCTCAGCCGGCCGAGCGGCCCGGAGCCGCCGGCGGGCCTCGGCGGCCGCGGTGAACACCTGCTCGCGAATCTGCTCGGGAGGCACATCGGCGACAACCTCGAACTCGGCGCGGTCCTCCAGCACTTTGGCGATCCCACGGTGCGCGAGCGTCGCCTTACCCCCGCCTCCGAACATATGGTCGATCTCTTCCTCGATCTCGCCACGAGTCACTCCCACGCCCTCACGGAAAATCGCCAGCAGGCTCTCGGCCGCCTCCAGCCACTGCGGGCTGTTGCGGTTGAGGTAGAGCGGGATGATCCGCTCTTTCGAGGTCCGGACGCGGACGAGATCACCGGTGAGCATCGGAGGTCCGATCGCAACAGAACAGCCCGATTCGACAGCCCAGCGTCGTACGCGCTGAGGCGTACCCTCGCGTCCGGTGCCGTCCCTGAGGCATCGTTCCATTATAGCGTCGCCCGATCACCGCTGGTCAGGCGACACGCTCAATGGGAGTGCTTGAGCGATTTCTCTTTCCCAGGAACGCAAGGAGGCGCACCATGGCTCGGGTCGACATCTGGGAGACTGAAAAGTGGCAGCGAGTCGACAACGAACACAGTCCGCTCACCAGTAAACCGCCGGGGTCCGCCGGCGCTGCCGGGCGCAGGTCTGTTCATCCATGACCGAAAAGGCTGGGGGCCGGAAAAAGTCCGGAAAAGTCCGAGAAACGGGGAGTTCACGCAGCCAGAAACGCCCCGAGCGAGGACAGGAAGTGCTGGGAGCGCCTTGAGTTGGGTATCCAGGACCTGAAAAGCTGGGGCCGCAACTGGTCTAGAAAAGTCCGAGAAACGCGGAGTACAAGCAGCCAGAAACGGTCCGAGCCCGCTGCCCACCCCTGCCGGGGGCCCGGTGGCCATGCCGGAGATAAGCGAGGCGGACCGCCTTGGTTCAAGGGAACGCGCGGCAGGGGGCGCACACTTTGTGGCACCAACATCAGCTTCTACAAGATCCGCTCTCATCAGTACTGGACGGGCGACCGGTTCAGATTAGGGAATCCCCGCAGAATAGTCTCGGCATGATTCGAGTTTTCTGTTCTACTCCCCTCCGTTGTGGTTTCGGATTCGAGAACTGGTCCCAGGGAGGGGATGATGAAAGTTCTCACGGAC
>JBEKTN010000333.1:0-9638 GCA_049516015.1 Isosphaeraceae bacterium
GGCCGGGTGTATTGTCGAGTCGTTTCTTAATTCGCCGTCGAGCTTCCTGGCAGAATCTCTTCTTGCGGGCCTCACGTTTTTTTCGGAGAGTAGCGCTCACTCGAAAGCCCCCTTGTTTTTGAGTAATGAGAACGTGTTCTCTTCTACATTATTCCAAAAACCTGCGGGGTTTTCAAGCTTTTCTTGAGAAATCTTGCCCTCCGGGTTATATATCACGCTTGATTCAGGTCTAGTGAAGGCACTGCCAGACAGGATTGTTTATTCCTATTCGAAGTCGAGCTTTCGCTCAATTGATAGGGGCGAGGAATGGGTCACTGAAGAGGTATATGATTTCATCGACTGTCACAAGAGCAAGAATCTGGCGACTGAGGAGCTTCTGCGACGCGGCCTAACGATGTAGCGTGCGGCGGGTCCATTCCTGGCGTCCCATCAATCCGAGGTCACAACCGTTCGATACGCCGTTTACTTGTCCGTCACTCTCGACTGCGTCCTCCGCGACGGATCACGCACACTGGCCTCCGCCCCTGAATCGGCCCGGGATGGCGATACCCCTTGTTTTCTCAACGACCCGACAGAAGGCTAAAACGCCGACGAATTTTGGGGTTGCGTTCGCAGCTTGCACGCAGTCATTTGGGACGCACCCTCTCTGAGCGTCGCCCGCCGGGCATTTCAGGCGGATGAAAGCTACGGAGAGAGACGGCTGCTCAAGACTGGCCGTCCCCGGGCTTGCGGTTTCTGTACAGGGAGGGGTCCACCGCGGCTGCCATTGCCTTCGGGTTGGTCTTGCCGCTCAGGAACTCGCTGACGCGCCGCGACTGGTCCTCGGGCCCCTTGATGAGGTCGGAGTACTTGACGTAGAGGACTTCCATGTTCGGCTGTTCAACCAGCCACTCGCGCAGCCGCTCGAGGTGTTTCTCGAACGCTCGCTTGATCTCCTCGCGCGGGCCCGCCGCCCGCGCTCGCCGTTGAAGCATCGCTTCCTGCGAGTCGAGCATCTCATCGAGGTCGCGCTCCATGAAGATGATCCGATAACGCTCGGTCGGGGGCAGGTCGAAGAGAAGCTGGGAGACCATCTTGAAGGCCTTGCCCCGGGTCTCGGGCAACCAGGACGCGTCAGCCTTGATCTTCTTGACCTTCTCGAGCTCGTAATAGCCTCGAGGGTTATCGGTGTCGGCGGTGCGGACGTTGTCGGTGACCGTTTTCAGCCCGCCGCTGGCCAGCATCTGCATCATCAGCGACGTGCCGGATCGGGGCAAACCTGAGACGATGATGATTTCGGCATCCATGAGCGAACCATCCCCAGTGTCGAAGCGTCCTTCCGAGTGATCTTGCGGCTCCTCGATCGAGCGAGCCGGGTTGACTTACGACTGGCAGGTGAGTGATCCACACGCCTGAAGCGCAAGTTTTGGTGTTGCGCTTTTCTGCCGCCCCGAAGGGGCCGAAACAGCAAAGCCCAGGGCAACGCCCTGGGGATCCGATCCGAATGAGAATCCGCCCAGCCCTGAAAGGGCGAAACAATATTCTTGTCCACACGCTTGTTGTGCCCCTTCAGGGCGGGTCTATTCTTATTACGCGATCCAGTCCCCAGGGCGTTGCCCTGGGCTGGCATGTCGCTGCCCCTTCGGGGCGAGACTCAAGAAGCGCAACATCATTTGGACTTGGCCGCGGCGGTCTTCTCGGCCTTGGCTTTCTTGGTGGCTGCCTTGGCGGCCTTCCGCTCGGCCTTGGCGGCGGCCTTCGCCTCGGTGGCGGCGACGCTCGTGGTGAACCGCTCCTTGAGCCGGACCGATTTGCCCGAACGATCACGGAGGTAGTAGAGCTTGGCCCGGCGGACCTTGCCCGAGCGCTTGACCACGATGTCGGCGATCCGCGGCGAGTGAATCGGAAATTTCCGTTCCACGCCCTCGCCCTGGACGATCCGGCGGACCACGAACATCTCGCGGGTTCCACCTCCCGAGCGGGCGATCACGACGCCATTGTAAATCTGGATCCGTTCCTTGTCACCTTCGAGGATGCGCACGTGGACATCGACCGTGTCACCGATGTCGAACTTCGGCACCGACGGTTTCATGCTGCTTTCTTCGACCACACTCAACAAGCGATTCTGCATTGTTCTTTCCTTTCCTGGGACCGTCGGCTTGGCGGCGACGTTCGAGGACCGCGGATCAAGATGGTTCGGTCAGACCGGGGTTTCGGGGGGGCAAGGAGCGCCGATGTTCCCTGCGCCAGCGGGCGATGGCGGCGTGGTCGCCGCTTGTCAGCACATCGGGCACCGCCCTGCCCCGGAACACCCGGGGACGCGTGTATTGTGGATATTCCAGGCCGCCCTCGGGCCCGAACGATTCGTCGACAGCGCTTTGAGAATCTCCCAGGACGCCGGGCACCAACCGGACAACAGCGTCGATCACGACCATGGCCGCGACTTCCCCCCCGGAGAGGACGAAGTCGCCGATCGAGAGCAGCTCTGGCTCGAGGATCTCGAGGATCCGCTCGTCGAATCCCTCGTACCGGCCGCAGAGCAGGATCAGGCGCGGCTGAGCGGCCAGCTCGACAACCCGGCGCTGGTCAAGTCTCGGCCCTTGCGGAGAGAGGACAACCAGGGTGCCGGGGGGTTCGACGCAGGCTCGCACGGCCTCGGCCGCGGCCACGACCGGGGGAGCCATCAGGACCATGCCCGGCCCTCCCCCAAATGGCCGGTCGTCCACTTGCTTGTGTTTGCCTGAAGCCCAGTCGCGCAGGTCCCACCGCTCGATGGCCACCAGGTTCTTGTCGATCGCTCGCCGGACGATGCTCTGACTCAGGAAGCCGTCGAAGAGGGCTGGAAAAAGAGTCAGCACATCGATGCGGAGCGACGGCAGGGACATGGTGGTCCACTTCCGCTCAGGAGGGCTGCGGCGCGGCCGCCTCGGGCAACGGGGCTGCCGCCTCGGGCAACGGGGCTGCCGCCTCGGGCAACGGGGCTGCCGCCGGCTTGGGCAATTGCCAGGGCTCGCCCGGCGCCGGTTTTTTCACCCCGTGCTTTTTGAGCAGGGCCTGGACCTTGTGGGAAGGCTGCGCGCCGACACCGAGCCAGTAGCGAATCCGGTCCACCTTCAGAACCGTTTGGGTTTCGGCGTTGGAGCTCTTGGGGTCGTAGTGCCCGAGTTCCTCGATCGATCGACCATCCCGGGGAGTCCGGGAGTCCATCGCGCAGATCCGAAAGAACGGCCGGTGCCGGCGTCCCAGGGATTTCATCCGTAATCGAACCACTCGCGTTCTCCTCTCATCAGCTCACAGGGATCTTGCTGGCCCGGGCCAGGGCGGCGGGCTGATCCGCGAAAAATTGCAGTCCAGGTACCTCGAACCCCGGCGCCGAGCCCTTCAGAAGCCGGACCGGGCGGGGCGATCTCAAGAGTTCGTCGTTGCTGTCCGCCAGCGCGAATTCGTGCGGAGGCCGATCGGCAATCGGGACCGGCCCGGGCCCGATCATGCCGAGGCCGGCTGGCCGCGTCGCTAGGTGGTAGGTCGATCTCGCTCCTCGCGGCGACGCCGGCGTTCATCTTTTTCTCGCTGCTTACGCAGCTTATCACGTTCCTTGGGCGAGAGCCGCTTGCCGGTGCCGACCTTGGGAGCGAAAAGTCGCGCTCCGGGGTTGTTGGCCGCGGCTCGCCCCAGACCGGTGAGGGCCCGGATTTTGTCGAGCATGCTCATCGATGACATCGACCGCACGAAGGCCGCCATGGCATCAAATTGCTTGACCAGCCCGGAGACGTCGGCCGGATCGACTCCGGCGCCAGCGGCGATCCGCCGCCGCCGCGACATGTCGATCAGGTCCGGACGGCTGCGCTCGAGCTGGGTCATGCTGTCGATGATGCCCTGGATTCGCTGGATCTCGCTGTCGGCGTCGATGCCGCCCAGATCCGAGGACATCTGGTTCAGCCCGGGGATCTTGCTCATCAGCTCCCCGACCGACCCCATCTTCTTCATCTGGACGATCTGCTGGCGGAAGTCGTTGAGGTCGAACTTTCCCTTCGACAGCCGCTCCTGCTGGCGGCGGGCCTCGTCCTCATCCACGGCCTCCTGGGCGGTCCGGACCAGGTCGATGATGTCGCCCATGCCCAGCATCTGGCCGACCAGCCGCTCGGGCTCGAACGCCTCGAGCTTGTCCAGCTTCTCTCCCTTGCCCACGAACTTGACGGGAACCCCGGTCACCTTGCGGACCGACAGCGCGGCACCGCCGCGCGCGTCGCCATCAAGCTTCGTCAGGATGACGCCGTCGAGCTCGAGCGCCGCGTTGAACGCCTCGGCCGAGGCCACGGCATCTTGCCCGGTCATGGCGTCGCAGACGAAGAAGACCTGGTGGGGCTTCACCTTCTTCTCGATCTGCACCAGCTCGCCCATCAACTCGTCGTCAACGTGCAGCCGGCCGGCCGTATCCAGAATGAGCGTGTCGCAACCCTGGCGGTTGGCTTCGACGAGCGCGTCCTGACACACCTTGACCGGGTTGGAATTGTCCTGGCTGAAGACGGGAACGCCAAGCTGGCCGCCGATCACCCTGAGCTGCTCGACGGCCGCCGGACGTTGCAGGTCGGCGGCGACGAGCATTGGCTTCCGCCCCTGGTTGGCCAGCAGCCGTGCCAGCTTCCCGCAGCTCGTCGTCTTGCCTGAACCCTGAAGCCCGCAAAGCATCAGCACGGTGGCGCCGGACTTTTCGAAGCGGATCGTGGGATCGACCGGCCCCATCAGCTCGACCAACTCGTCGTGGACGATCTTGACGATCTGCTGCTCGGGCCGAACCGCCTTGATGAGGTCGGTTCCCGCCGCCTTGGCGGTGATCCGGTCCATGAATTCCTGGACGACCTTGAAGTTGACGTCGGCCTCGAGCAGCGCGGTGCGGACTTCGCGCAGACCTTCCTTCATGTTGGCTTCGGTCAGAATGCCGCTGACCCGGAAGCGCCGGAAGGCGGTGGATAGCCGTAGTTGGAGGTCGTCGAACATGACAGATCGGGCCCAGCTCACCGTGGATTGCAAACCAACGAGTATAACCACAGGCCCGGACGATGGCAACGCGTCCTGACCTCATGTCAGGACCCAGGACCGTTTCCTTGTCAGGTTCGGGGGTACACACTGGACAGGCGTTGTCCATTTCCCGGGTCTGCCGGTCCCATTTCGCGCCAGTCTGGGCCACCCGATCCAGCGTGGGCCAAGCTTGTCTGCGTGCCGGCTTCCAGCATCGCCAGCCCTCCAATGGCGCGGCTTCGACGACCCGGGATTTCGCGCCGTTTCTCTGCCACGGCAGAATTGAATTCGTTATGGATTATTCGATCCGCAGCACGTGGCACGTTGCTTCGTAGCTGGTTTCCAGATTGAGGAACACACCCAGGTCGACGTCCAACCAGATCGGCAGCGTTGGCAGCGGTTGGCCGAGCGCCAACGGGTAGAACCAGGTATCCAGCAATGGCCCCTTGCGAACGCGCTTGCGCCCGCGGGCCGTGACCGCGTAAAGCGCGGGCGGTTCTGCGCCGAGCATCGGGTCGCTCCGGCCAATCAGCTCCAACAGGTCGGCATAGAGATTGAATTGACGAACCGTGACGATGTCCACGAGCGATACACTGACGTCGCGCTGAAGCAACGCGGCAACCTTGGCGACAAATGCCCGCCGGCTCTCGGGACGGTCTTTGTTGGAAGGGCTGACGATTTCGATCGCTGCGACCAGCCGCCGACCATGACGCGCATCGTAGACTCGCACTTCATACTCATCTTGGTCGGGCAGTTCGGTTTCCAGCGTGAGGGTCGGTTTCGGAGGCGCCCACGCCGCGACGGCGACACCGCCGTTACCATCGCGTGGCCCCTCCTGGCGCGCTGGCTCGTCTCGTTGGTAGGTCGACACGTCGATCTCGAATGCCGTGCCCAAGTGCACGCGTGGCGCGGCGACATATCCTTCGGGCAAGATGGGAAACAGTTGTTGGACAATCACCGCTGGCCACATACCGTGAAGTTCATCCCACGAATGCTTGTTTTCAACCGGCGGAAGAAAATGATCACGCAACGGCATAGGAGCCTCCTTCTTACCGGATTCTAACGACACGCGCGAGACGATCCAAGATTGTGATCGGGATAGATGGCGCACTCGCGCTGTTGAGGCGCAATCTCACCGGTCCCCAGATTCTCGTCACCGACGAAAACCGCGCAGCATATCGCGAGCTGGCGGGCGCGGGGCTGATGATCCCGCTGCATACTTTCGCACACGGTGACGAGTCGGCGTACCGGCGGTGAGATTGCGTGCCGCCGCCGCGATACGGCCGTCGATCTGTTGCCATCTTCGTGGTGGGCTCATTCCTCATGCAGGCACAAGGGTCACAGTCTGAGTAGCCGGGTCGTAGATGGCCGAGACGACCGTGATCCGGTGGCCGCCAGGCCCAAGGATCTGATAATTCGAGGGGTTCTGAGCCGATATCGGGTCGAGTGGGCCGTTGAAGTTAATGAATCGGCTCAACGCCTCGCGCGGAGCACCCCCCGGACGTGCAACGATTCTGTCACCAGTAGATGGTCGACGGCTAGCGTGTGTAATGCCGCCTTGGGGTGCTGCGGCGGCGTGTGGGTGACGACCGGCCGCGGGGGTGCCGCGTGAACCAGGACGAGCGTCGGCAGCTTGCTGGCCTTTCCCGCCAGGTTCCGCCATGTGATCGACGTGACATAATTACTTCCAGGCTTTCCGTTGCCAGCCCCGTCCAGCAGTATTCCCGAGGGATTCGTCAGCCCGGAGGGGGCCGTGCCATTGACCGTCAGACGGTACTTCCAGTGGATGTTCAACCGCCCGGCCGGCACAAGGGTCACAGTCTGAGTAGCCGGGTCGTAGATGGCCGAGACGACCGTGATCCGGTGGCCGCCAGGCCCAAGGATCTGATAATTCGAGGGGTTTTGAGCCGAGGTCGGGTCGAGTGGGCCGTTGAAGTTAATGAGCAGGTACGTCGGTTGCCAATGGAACCCGTAGCGCAGCACGCTCGTCACCTTTGGGCCGTCCGTCGAAACGACCAGCGACGACTGGCTGTCCGCGAAGGTCCCCCCGCCGGAGAAAACGGCGCTGAACGTGTATGTTCCGGGCGACAACACCCCGACGTTCAGGCTCGCGACCCCGTTCGACACGGTCACGGTGCCAAGGGGCGTGCCGGGGTCGTAGAAGGTGACCGTGCCGACGGCCGGCGGATTGCCCGGCGAGGTCACGACGACCGCGGCGGTGAGCGTCGTCCCCTGAGGCGTGGTCGAAGCGATCAACGTGACGCTCGTCACGGCCGGGACCACCTGGACCGAGACCGAGGACTCGGTGGAGGCGGTGGAGTAGTTGGCGTCGCCCGAGTAGACGGCCGTGATGATGTGTTTGCCCATGGACAGGGACGACGTCGGCAGGCTGGACGTCCCTGAGACCATCGGGGACGCGGCGGCCATGAACACGGTTGCCGCGGGGAGGGCGGCCGCGCTCGAGGTGATCAGGGGCTCGGTCCCCAGGTACGTGTTCCCGTCGTAGAAGGCGACCGTCCCGGTCATGGAGGCCGAACCCGCGGGTGTCGCTGAGAACGAGGCGGTGAGCGTCACCTCCTGGCCGTAGTACGGGTGCGCCGGCGAGGAGACGATTTTGCCGGGGACCGCCGCGGCCTTGACCGTCAGTGGGTAGATCTGGCCACCTGTGTCGCCGTCACCGTCGGTCACCGTCACGTCGACCGTGTACGGCATGCCCATGGCGGTCGTCGGTGTCCCGCTCAGCAGGCCAAGGGTGGTCAGCGATAGGCCGGCCGGGAGCCCGGTCGCCGCGAGGCTGTAGCCGGAGCCCGAGCCGCCCGAGACTGTGAGCTGCTGGCTATACGCGTCACCCACCGTGGCCACCGGCAGGGTCGCCGGGGTGAAGATAAAGGCCGGGCTCACGGTCAGCGTGCCGCTGCCGGCCGCTGCCGTGAAGTTGCCGTCGCCCGCATAGACGTAGCTGATCGTGTACTTGGCCACCCCCAGGGCGTGCGTGTCAAAAGTCGACGAGAAATCTCCGTTGGAGCCGATGGAAGCCGTCTGTGTCACCGAGTTGATGGTGATCGACACGCTCTCGCCGCCTGGCGGGATCAGCGAACCGGCTGCAATATTGCCGGATACGAGTGTCGTGGCCGTTCCGTAGGTGATCGTGGGGGAGCTCAAATTGCTGAAGGAGGATGTGCTCTTCCAGGAAGCCGTCGCGGTCTTGGCGCCATCGATCGTGATGTTGTTGCTGACGAGTCCCGTCCCACTCGCATCGCCGGTCCAATTGATGAACGAGTAGGGAATTCCTCCCTCAACGACGGAACCGCTGGTGAGGGTTGCGTTGGCCGTCGATCCGCGATCGTCATAGACGGCGGTGCCGGCGCTGGTTGAGCCGAACGCGGTTCCCTTCGAACTGGGCGTGTCGTGAGGGGAAACGACGGTCAACTTGAGCTGGTCGTAGTAGACGGCGGCAAGAGGCGTGTTGTCGCTGACCGTGAAGGTCGGCTCATCGCCGTGGGCGTTGTACTGCCATCGCTCGGTTGAAGACGATCCCGAGGAGTCGGCGCTGAAGGTCACGGTGCTGGCCCGGTCGGCCCATTCGGTGGCTGGCGTGCCGTCGTAGATCGGCACGGTCAAGCCGTCGTTGAACACAGTGTAGCTGGCGATGACGTAGTTGGTGGAGTTCATGGGCGTTCCGCCGTTCGCGGTGGTCGCCTGGAAGGTCTCCGCGAGCTGGTCGAAGTAGTTCCCGTTCAGGGGCGAGGCGGGGCTGGTCACGGTCTGGGTGGGCTGGGTCTGCGACCGCCAGCGCTCGCTGGCTGAAGACCCGGAGGATTGCTGGTCCAGTGTCGCGGTGCTCCCCACGTCGGCCCAGTCGGTCAGATCGTGTTGGTCATAGATGGCCGCGGTGCTATCGACCGGGCTGCCGAACTGATCGTATTGAGCCGTGACGTAATTCGAGCTCGACAGCGGCGTCCCGTTCTTGGTCGTGGCGGAGAAGGTCTCACTGACCTGGTCGTAGTAGTTCCCGTTCAGGGGCGTGGCGGGGCTGGTCACGCTCTGGGTGGGCTGGGTCTGCGACCGCCAGCGCTCGCTGGCTGAAGACCCGGAGGATTGCTGGTCCAGTGTCGCGGTGCTCCCCACATCGGCCCAGTCGGTCAGATCGTGTTGGTCATAGATGGCCGCGGTGCTATTGACCAGGCTGCCGAACTGATCGTATTGGGCCGTGACGTAGTTCGAGCTCGACAGCGGCGTCCCGTTCTTGGTCGTGGCGGAGAAGGTCTCGCCGACCTGGTCGTAGTAGTTCCCGTTCAGGGGCGTGGCGGGGCTGGTCACGCTCTGGGTGGGCTGCGCCTGCGACTGCCAGCGCTCGCTGCGGCCTGAGCCGTTGGACGTTTGGTCCAGTGTTGCGGTGCTCCCCACATCGGCCCAGTCGGTCAGATCGTGTTGGTCATAGATGGCCGCGGTGCTATTGAGCAGCCTGCCGAACTGACCATATTGGGCCGTGACGTAGTTCGAGCTCGACAGAGCCGTCCCGTTCTTGGTCGTCGCGGAGAAGGTCTCGCTGACCTGGTCGTAGTAGTTCCCGTTCAGGGGCGTGGCGGGGCTGGTCACGCTCTGGGTGGGCTGGGTCTGCGACCGCCAGCGCTCGCTGG
>JBEKTN010000334.1:0-9605 GCA_049516015.1 Isosphaeraceae bacterium
TGAGCAAGACGCGCCGCCTGTTGCATGAATCCATGCCCGCCCCAGCCGAGCCCGCCCCCCCCGAACCTGACCGCAACTAGCCCCCGCTTTCCGCCGACCGCCGGCTTACGTCTGAACTGCAGAAGTGAGCGGCCGCCACTTGAGTCACCCCGTCCTGGCAAGTAGAATCCAGAATGCCATTCCGGCGGTAGCCGGTCGCAAAAAACTGAATAGAGCCCGCTCGGCGAACGGGAACCCGGTGAGAATCCGGGGCAGGCGTGCTTCTGTAACGGCCCGAGAGGCCCCGACAAATAAGCCACTGCGCAAGCGGGAAGGCATCGGGGCGGCCGAAGCCAGAAGACCGGCCGAGCGGGGGGCATCGTCCTCACGATCCAGGAACCGATGCAACCTGTGGTGCCGTGATCATCCGGCTCCCGGTTGTGTCCTTTCGTGAGGGACATGACCGGGAGCCGGTTGCTTTGGCGGTCGAGCATGGAGCCGGACAGATGGGCGCAGACGATCCCAAGAGGGCGGCAGTGGTCATGTCCTGGAGCGGCGGGAAGGACAGCGCACTCGCGTTGCATGAGCTGAGAGCTGATCCGCGGTACGAGGTGGTGGCGTTGATGACGTCGGTGTCGGAGGAGTTTCGGCGCGTCAGCCATCACGGAGTGCGCGAGGAACTGCTGGAGGCGCAGGCCGGGGCGATTGGTGTGCCCCTGACGAAAATCTACCTGCCGTCGGGCGAAACCACTCCGTGCACCAACGCGGTATACGAGGAGATCATGGGAAGGGTCATGGAGGATTTTAAGTCGCAGGGCGTGTACACCGTCGGCTTTGGCGATCTGTTCCTGGAGGACCTGCGCGCGTGGCGCGAAAGAAACATGGCCAAGGCGGGGATGAGCGGCGTCTTTCCCATCTGGAAGCGGGACACGCATCAACTGTCGCGACAGATTATCGCGATGGGATTCAAGGCGATTCTTTCATGCGTGGAAGGGAAGGTCGGCCCCGGGTTTGTGGGGCGGGCGTATGACGAGCGGCTGCTGGAGGACCTGCCGGCCGGGATCGATCCGTGCGGCGAGTATGGGGAGTTTCATTCGTTCGTGTACGACGGGCCGTGTTTTGGCAGGCCGGTGGCGGTGCAGGTCGGAGAAACCGTCATGCGGGACGAGCGATATTACGCGGACCTGCTGCTTGCGGAATCGGCGGTGCCAGTGCCCTGCGCCGCGGGCGACATTCCGCCGGTGTGAGAATCGGGATCGTTTTGCGTGAAATGGGAGGCATGACATGAACAAGCGATCGACTCTGCTGGTGGGAATTGTCGTGGCGGCGGCGCTGGCGAGGCTGGTTCCGCATCCGCCGAATGTGACGCCGATTGCGGCGATGGCCCTGTTGGGCGGAGCGTGTTTTGGCAATCGCAAGCTGGCTTACCTGCTTCCGCTGGCGGCAATGCTTCTGAGCGATCTGGTGCTGGGGTGCACGCGCTATGGCATGTTGAGCATGCTTGGCATTCAGCCGGTCGTGTATGCCTGCATCTTGGCCACCACGGCGCTCGGGCAGCTCATCAAGGATCGGCGTTCGGTGCGGCAGGTGGGCACAGCCTCGTTGGCTGGATCGCTTTTGTTTTTTGTGGTGACGAATTTTGCCGTTTGGGCCACGGGGCGCTTGTACCCGTTGACGGGATCGGGCCTGGCGGTCTGCTACGCGGCGGCGATTCCGTTCTTCCGGAACAGCCTTCTGGGCGACATTGCCTTCACCACGATCTTGTTCGGCGGGATGGCGTTGCTGGAGAATCGCCTGATATGGATGCGTGATAGCACGCCATCGGTGTTGGCGTAGCCCGCGGAGGTTGCATGCGCGTCGTTTCTTTGCTGGCCAGCGGCACGGAGATTGTTGTCGGTCTGGGCGCGGGCGAGTGGCTCGTGGGCCGGTCGCACGAATGCGACAACCCTCCGTGGGTGACAGAGTTGCCGGTGTGCACGCGACCGGCGTTTGATGTTTCCATGTCGAGCGGGCGGATCGACGCGGAAGTACGGCGCAGGCTGAAGGCGGGCGAGCCGCTGTACCACGTTGACACGGAACTGATCAATTCGCTCAAGCCGGACCTGCTGATCACGCAGGAGCATTGCGAGGTGTGCGCGGTCACGCCGGCGGATGTCAAGCGGGCCGGATGCGTCGCCGCGGTTCAGGTGCTGGCGCTTCGGGCTGGCAACGTGCAGGGAATTCTTGACGGCATCTTCTCGATCGGCCGCGCGCTGGGCCGGGAAGAGGATGCGGCGAATCTGGTCGGCGCGTTGAAAAGCCGCATCAGCGCCGTCCACAGCGCGGTCAAGTACCATCGTGCGCCGAGTCTTGTCGCGCTGGAGTGGACCGATCCGGTGTTTGCGATGGGCAACTGGGGGCCGGAACTCGTCGAGGCGGCCAACGGCCGCCTCGTGCTGGGTGAAAAAGGAGAATTCTCCAAGGCCGTCGACTGGCAACGGGTGCGCGATGCCGACCCTGAATGGCTCATCATCGCGCCCTGCGGTTTTGACCTGGAGCGCACGACGCGCGAGGCGACCACGCTGGAAGCGCTGCCGGGCTGGTTCGACCTGTGCGCGGTGCGGCAAGGGAAGGTGGCGTTGGCCGATGGCAACAAGTACTTCAATCGATCCGGGACCACCATCGTGGAGACGGTTGAGATCCTGGCCGAAATCCTGCACGGATATTCGGCCGGCCACCGCGGCAAAGCCTGGGTGAGCTACTCCGGGCTCCGGGAAACGGTGCTGATCCGGGAGCTGCATGCGCACGCTTGCGCGAGCAACCTGCCCACTTATACCGATCCTGTTACGGGATACGACGTGTTCACGGCCGATTTCTTGAGGCGACGGGGCTACTGCTGCGGCAACGGTTGCCGGCACTGCCCTTACCCGGGCGCCGCCGAGCCCACGTCGATGCCGAACAGCCCATTGGCCCGAGCCCAACAATGATGCCGGTGGCCAATTCGTGGTGGGGGGTGCGGGGAAGGCGTGGCCGGTGAGCTGTTGATAATCACGGCGGGGCGAGTCCAGGCGTCGCGGGAGCCTGCAGTTTCAGAGTTTTCGTCATCGAAGCGCAGGAATCTGGTCGCAACCCTTACGAGCATCTGATCCGGGCGGCCGGTACCGCCACCGCCCAGGACATCGAGCGGCTGCGGGCACGCCTCATCCTGGCGGGCGCCGCCCGCGACGTCCTCGGGGGAGCAAAAGGGGCCGCTACTGAATGGCATTAACTTACGCGTAAACCCAAGGCGCCTTTGCACTTGCGGTCGGTTTTGGCGAGACTAAACATACGAGTTGCACACATGTTAAAATGGCGGAAGCCGAGAGCCTCGAAGAAATCCTGGTCCACGATGTTCGCCCCGGTGCTCACGATCGCGTCGACCATGCGGCAACGGATCATCTCCGCGAACACCTTCTTGAGGCCGGCGCTGACCAGCGATCCAGCCAGGCAGAGAATAATCCCACATCCATCATCGCGGAGCATGCGGTCATAGATATCGGCGGCCCTCGAGAGGTCGCGTGCCGAGAACGACATCCGGCCCATGGACTCGACGAGCGGGACGACGTTTATCCGGGTGATATCGATATGCTCGATGGTGCAGGAGAGCAGCTGGGTCTTCTCAGGCAAGGTCACGGGTCGGTCTCCACCTGGTGAGTGTCTTTCGTGTCCGCCAGCGATCACCGCACTCCGCGTTCGAGCGGCGTCGCAAAGCTCGCTTGTCTCGCCGCTATCAGTTTGAACAAGTCGGCCTGCATGAATTTCTGGTGTTGAGCCGTCAGCTTCCCGGGCATGTCGAGATAACGAATGCGTAGCTCGCGGCCCAGCGTAATAATTCGATCAAGGTGAACCCACGTCGATTCATAGTGTGAACTGCTGTCTTATCCAGATCAACTTCTCACAGATCAATTGTTGGCAATCCTTTTGGCGAGGTTGATGTTGGGAACTTGTCAGTCGGTTGGGTCCGTGAGCCTGTGTATGAACGCTGGCCCCGGTGGTCAGATGTTTTCGCCATGGCCGCTGGCGTCTACGCCTTGCCGGTCGTTGATATCTCGCGTCGATTCAGCCGTGTGAGACGCCGGGGTTAACATCCGAGCCAGGGAAAATGCGACCGTAAAGACGACGATCGTCCCAACTGTCCCAGCGACGGCGGTGGCAACCTTGATATGATGCAGGCCGTGAAGAGGGAGCTTGTATTCGGGGATCGGAGCGCTGAAGACGGTCTTCTCTTCCTTGATGAATCCCAGCTTGGCCCCGACCCATTCCAGGCCGTCGTCGTACTCAGAAGCGAACGGGGCCAGGAATATGGCTACGGCCAAGGAAACGCCCAATCCCGCCAAGAGAATCTGACCCCAACGGCGCACGGGCGGGAGATCAGGCGGTACAGTCTCATAGATCAGGTCGGGGCGCATCGAGAGGATGAATCGGATCACGAGCCCGGTGATTACCGCCTCCCCCAGGCCGATCGCGGCGTGTACCAGGGCGATCCAGCCCAAGACCGTAAGGAATCCTGTCCCAGTGCCGGAAGCGGCCAACTCCACGGCGAAAGCTCCCGAGGCCAGGATCACGCTGAACCAGGCTGCGCCCATCGCGCCGACCAACACACCCGTCCGCCCGCCCACCGCTCGACGGATCGGTGCATAGATCGCATAACCGCATACAGATCCGATGAGGCCCATGTTCACAAAATTGGCCCCCAGCGCTGTCAGCCCTCCGTCGCCGAAGAGCAGACACTGCACAATCAAGACAGCGGCAATGACCACCGCACCGGCCCAGGGACCGAGGATGACCGCCGAGAGCACTCCGCCAAGCAAGTGGCCCGAAATCGGCAAAGGGAATAGTGGAAAGTTGACCATCTGGGCCGCGAATACGAAAGCGGCCATCGTGCCCATGAGCACGGTTGTCCGATCGCGCAATTGCTCCTGCACCCTCCGAACGCAGACCATCAGTCCAGCGACTCCGATGACTCCCGTTGTGGCGGCGACGGCAGGCGAGAGAATAGCGTCGGGAATATGCATTGGAAGGCTCGACTGAGAGGACAAAACGACTTTCTCGTTCTGAGGCAACAACCTGACGACTTCGACTCCTGGATGTCGCCCTGTGAGTTTGGCCCCAGAAATCCCACTCATTTTCGCTGTCACTTCTCGGGATCAATGGAGACGCGGAACAGCTTTTCATCGGCCAAGGCCGCGACGCGCCTGGCCTCGGAGACCTGGTGCTCGTGATCGAGGTTGAGAATCGCGGAGACAAGCTCGGGGTTGACCGTGAACTGGTATCGCCTGCCATGCTCGCGGTCGACCACGACTGTACGGAGCTGACCGGCGGGGACAACCTCGTGCTTGAGCGTCAGCTTGCCGATGCTGGCGCCGGTCGCGGCGTGCAGACCGTCGAGCATGCAGGTGTACTGGACGGCTTCGGGGCAGTAATGCACGATCACCAGGTCTTTGCTGGACCGGTGTAATCCGCTCTCCCTGAGAGCCCGCTCGCCCACGCGGTAACCGATCACGGCCCACGGACCGAGGTGGCCGTGGTAGTCGAGTACCCGGCTCAGGCACGTCTCAACCTCCTGAGCCGTCGGAGCTTCCTGACCGCCCGCGCCTGACAGCAGACTCAGCCCGCCCACCAGGGCCAGGCACCTCATGATTCGTTGCCTCATCATCGAAGATTCTCCATGCGAGAATGGAAGGAACCTGTGGTTTGGAGTTCAGTATGCGTCGGCGCTGATCACCTCGCCGCCGTTCCGTGTCCCAAGGGCGGTCCAGGTGGCCGGGTTGATCGTATCCTTGATGAACTGCACGTGGCCGTCGCAGAACATCACGTTCACCCCGCCGGGGTGCAGGCTCCGCGCTGCCTTCCAGCCGGGACGCAACGGGTTGTCGCTCACGCAGTCGTACAGCAACTTCGAGTTCGGCGTCAAATAGTGATTGTAAAGGGTACTACGGATTCCACCCTCCCACCAACTGACCCCCTTGTCCAGTTCCCAGCCATTGACGGCCGATGCACAGTTGGCCTGAGTCAGCCCGCCGGAAACGGCGAGGGCGATGGCGAAGGCCCGGCGGGTATCCGCCGGCAGTGGTGTCGGCGAGGACAGAGGCGTTGTGGATGTGCCCAGCAGTTGCTCGGAGGCCGCCGCGGTATTGCTCGATCCGTCAGTGATCGTGGCCATCGACTGCGGAATATACATGATAAAGGCCCCGTTGGCTCCGCTCAGGTCACCAGCCTCAGGTGGCACAAGTGGGCCGTTGTTGGTCAGACCGTCCCCCGTGCAGAAGACGTAATCTGTCGGACCAGACGTCGGGTCGGGCGGCGTGCCGCCGTCGCTGGGGCAGAAAAACACGTTTTCCTTCGTTACCTGGGCCGTCGAGTTCGCCGGGATGATTCCATACGCCGTGGAACCAAAGTTGCCGTTCGGCCCGCCGCGAAACGGGAAATTGAAGTTCATCGCGTTGTAGACGGTGGTCTGCTCCAGGTACGGCGACAATTGTGCCAGAACGGACCACGCGTAGTGGTCCTGGGGAATGCCGGGGTAGACCTGGGCAGCAGTTGGATAGAAGTAACCTACGGGGAATGTACCCACGGCCGAATGGTAGTTATGCAATGCGAGGCCGAGCTGCTTCAGGTTGTTGACGCACTGGACGCGGCGAGCCGCCTCCCTCGCCGACTGCACGGCGGGCAGCAAAAGCGCGATCAACACCGCGATGATCGCGATCACCACGAGTAGCTCGATCAATGTGAATCCGCTTCGCCCATCTCGTCGCATGTGATCTCTCCGATGCTGAGGAAGACTCCCAAGTAACACGTTTTTGGAAATCGTAATAACTGTTCGGATCATCGCGCGCGGTGCTTGCCATTGCAAGGGTTCGGGCTTGCTGGCTCTCGGATTCGGGTCGCGCTGGCACCGGGATCGCTGGAATTCATGAAAGATTCATCAGCGCGCTGCGCGATCCGCACTCGGCAAGCGTGGCGGCCTTTCCTTGCAAACGAGGGCCGGCCGTGGGGGGAGCCCCGAGTCGCCGCATGGAGCCTCTTGGAGGCATGGAGCAGAGCTTGCAGTATCGGCGTGTGGCGTCGAAATCGCTGGAGCTACCCGATCTTCGCGCTCAGCGACCGAGGGCCGGCCACAACAGCAGGAGGCTTGTCGGCACCGTGGTCCGCACCTACAGACCTGGGCATGAGCCTCGGCATCGAAGGCAGGCGACGATACCGAGTCGGCAAACAGCACATTACCCTGGAAAACGAGCGCGACCGCCAGCAGGAGCCAGCGTTCCTCTCGCCCAAGATAATGGTGATAAAAGCTAATGCGAGGCCGCGTGTCACCGGGAGCCAGGACCGCGTCTTGGAAGGATTGCAGGAAATCATTGTAAGCGACGGATGGGGAGAAACCAGGTGAATCTCAGGCCGCCCAGGCGTTCCATCCAGGTCTTTTGGCACGCAACCTGGACGATCTTCTGAAGGAGTGGTTCACCCAGGCGCCTGGAGACCTCGCTCACCTGCGTTTCGCGACCGGCCTCTTCGCAATGCCCTTCTGAATCTGGTCGTGCAACAGCTTTTGCTCTTCTTTGTTGGCGTCGACCTGGACGCCGCCTGAGCTGGGGTCGTTCGAGCATCCGCTCAGGAGAACCGGTGATCCGAGTGGAACCACAAGGACGAAGACCAGCGGGAACAAGGAACGAAGGATACGCATGATTGACTCGCTCAGTAAGCATCCGCCGAGACAACCTCACCGCCGTTGCGCGTGCCGAGCGCGCGCCAGACGTTCAAGGCCACGCTGTTCTTGATGAAGCGCACCGAGCCGTCACCGAGCAGCAGGTTGACCCCACCGCTGTGGTTGCTCGTCGGCGGCAACTGGAACGACTCGTTCACCATCGCCGTCTCGCCGGGCATCATCATGCCCGCCATTCCGGAGCAGGACGTACTGCCGGGCGGCCCGACGTGGTTGTAAACCGTGAAGATCAGGTCGCCCACCGCCCAGGTTCCTCCCATCTGGCTCGCGATGACACCTCCCATCCCGTTGCTCGGGTTGAGCGTGTTGCAGCTCTGGTACATGGCGTCGATGGAGGTCACCTCCGTCACCCAGAACAGGTCGCGGACCACGTCGTACGTTCCCATCCCGCGCAGCTTCTCGCTGGCGACGGCGGTGTTGCTCAGGCCGTCCGTCACAGCGGAGTACCGAACGGCGCTCCGATTGTACATGGGACCTTGAGGCATTCCGTTGGGAACCGCCGGCGGAAACTGTTCGCAGGCGTCGCTCAACCAGCCCCCCGAGTTCGTATAGTAGTTGTTGCCCACATAACCGTTGCTGGGGCTCGGCGGGGGCGCTGAGTCGGACGGGCAGAGGAAGAAACTCATGGAAACGCTGAAGATGGTCGAATTCGCGCGGTTGGGATCCTGGTAGGGCGCCAACATGCCCATGCCCATCATCATCCCAAGGGCGCCGGGGTCCGGGGTCTCGGGGGGAAGGCTGAGGTTGATCGCGTTCCAGACGGTCGACTGCTCCATGTAGGGGAGCAGTTGGCTGTTGGCCGACCACCGGGCGTAGACCGGGGCGCTCGGAAGCGACATCATGTAATCCGCGCCTTGCCCAAAGGGAAAGACTCCGCACGAACTTTCGTAGTTGTTCAAGGCGAGCCCGAACTGCTTCAGATTGTTGACGCACTGGGAACGTCGCGCTGCCTCGCGGGCCGACTGCACGGCGGGGAGAAGGAGCGCGATGAGAACGGCGATGATGGCAATCACGACCAACAGCTCAATCAGCGTGAATCCACGACGGCGAAGCATGGGAGAAACCTCCAGGAGCGGCCCCTCGGTATGTGAACCGGAGTGAAGCCAGCGACCTGCGGGCCGCAGAGCGTGAGGGTCGTGGCATTTCACGTAATGGACGTTGTCTTATTCCCCGGACAGGCGCTGAACGTGCGGCCGGAGGTCGAGGCGGTTCAATGGCAATGCGCTGGAATCAGGCAAGGGCGAGGTGTTCCGGAGGCTTGTCCCTGCGAGAGACCCTACGAGCCGGGAGGATGCACCGAGGAGGGGAGGGGAGGAAACGTCCCGCGGCAGCGAATGGAGCGTGCGCGCCGATGGCAATAGCGGTCACTTTGCCGGAAGGTCCGGGCGAATTTGGAGCAGTGGGAAGCCCAGATCCCTGGCAGGGGGAGGACTTCAAGCAGGGGGTTGAGTCTGCTTCGGTTGCTCCGGGGACGGGTGGGGAAAGAGGCGGACGAACTTTCGGGTTGCGAGAACCACAGCAGCAGGAGGCCTGACGGCATTTCGGTCCACAGTTGCAGTGCTGGGCGTGCTCCGCGGCGTCAAAGCCCGCCGACGAGACCGAGGAGGCCGATGCACCACCCGTCCAGCCCAGTCCGAAAAGCAACACGACCGCGGGCGTGAGCCAGTGGTGAAGCGATCCGGTCCGAACATCTCGACACGTTGTTCCCACGCGTCTGGCCTTCGACGGTGTGAAGCACAGCTCTTCAAAGCGACAACAAACACTTATTCTCAGATGCGGGCAGTCTGGTGTCAAGTGTACGCCCTAGCCTCTGCAGTTCAGACGTAAGCCGGCGGTCGGCGGAAAGCGGGGGTTAGGTGCGGTCAGGTTCGGGGGGGGCGGGCTCGGC
>JBEKTN010000335.1:0-9498 GCA_049516015.1 Isosphaeraceae bacterium
GCCGAAAGACGGGAAAAGCAGCCTATTTTCGAAGATCCTCGCGTCTCCTAATGAATTCGCGATGCTGATTGCTTGTTGCAGTTGACCTTGGAGTTACGTCAAGCATAGCGCTGTAGTACTACCCGCCGTGTATCGTGATGATGGGTAATACCACGGGCCATTACAACGAAGGTTACGCCCACCCCGATTCGAAGCATAAGATCGTCACTGTGCTGCTCGGGTTCAGCCGCGAGTGGCCCTATGAGCGAGGCCGGCTCAGGATTTTGCGCAGCAGCGATCGCGCTGATTACGCTTTCGAGTTCACGCCCGAATTCGGCAACATGCTGATGTTCCGCGTTTGCGATCATTCCTGGCATGGCTTTCTGCCACAAAAAGGTGCTCGTATGAGCATGCAACTGTGCTACGTCGACTCGGAATGGTATGTCCGACGCGAATACGGGCGTCACGGCTTTAGCGCCTTCTCCAAGTCGGTTCCGCTGGTGCGCAAGATCATCGAATGGGCACCGCGTTAGGCGGCGGATCGGGTCGGACGCAGGTCTGCTGGTAACGGCCTGCGAGGGTATCGGATCGCTGACGATCGCACGTGTTTAGCGGGTTGGCCGAGGTTGGCCAGGTGTATGAACGCATGGATCGGATACTCCGACCTTGGGCAGCCGATGGTCTTTTCTGACTGCCCGACGTATTTGTGATGGTCTCCATACTCTGCTCGAAGATTATTGGTGTCAGTCGCTTATGCCGCCCTGCGGCACCCGGAATGATGAAAATGGGGTTTGGTCTTGGTAGCATGTGTCTGGAGGCGGGTGTCGGGTAGGAGGCCGATGATCAGTGGAGCCTCGAGCCCGCGTGTCAGTCTGGCCCGGACGTCGCCGCGTACCCGGAATTGTTGCCCCCGACTCTTGGGGAGCACGTGGAGCAGAATGTCTCCCTCGCGACGTCCCCCGGCGCACGCCTCCTGCGATCATTTCGTGCCTTGCTAGTACGGCGCGCCGAGGTCTGTGCCATCGTACCGGGTTCGGCACCACGGAAGCACGCCCCCCCCCCCCCGAGCGGTGCCCCCCAACGCCGTTAAGTAATTCTTTGCGTGAAATTGGGCTGGCCAGGAAAGTGAAATTGGCTTGCGGTTGCCTTGGTGCTGGAAGTTGGGGCCATCGTATTCCAGCGAGCGTGGCCACCTGGAGACGCTGCTGGATGAGCTGCGATCCCTGGAATTCACGCTGTTTTGTGGCGATGCCGGCTTTGTGGGCTATGATTTCTGGCGGTCGATCGTCGATCACGGCCATAGCTTCTTGATCCGCGTCGGCGGCAATGTTCGGTTGCTGAAAGGCTTGGGCGTGGTTCGGCAGCGGGGCGACATCGTCTATTGCTGGCCCGATGAGGCGATGAGGAAGAAGCAACCGCCTCTGGTGCTGCGTCTGCTCCGCTTCCACGATGGTCGCGGCGCGGTCTACCTGGTGACCAACATTCTCGATGACAGGGAATTGACCGCCGCGCAAGCCAGTCTCATTTACCGGGGTCGCTGGGGAATAGAGCTGCAGTTTCTGGACCAAGAAACGGGGGGCAGCCCACTCCGCGTCCAGACCCCTGCAGCAGAACCGCAATAAGCTCGGTTGGCACGGATGGCCAACTTTTTATCACCCGCAAGCGACCTTGGGCCGATGTTAAAGTGGGATCGCTGCGCTCCTGTCTTGATTGACCAGCCGCAGCACACGTCCCGCCGAATTCTCGAGCCCCGAGCGTGTCCGAATCGGTGTCACCAACTCGCCTTGACCCTCGAGCCAAGCCTGCTATAAGTCTGCGAATTCCCCTCTCGTTGCATCATCTCTCGAGTGCGTCGGGGAACCGATCCCGTCGTTCGTTCGTGCACATCACGCGTCGTCTGCCGGTGGTCGCCGTACCAGGATGGTCGGCCCGGTCGATGGATCACGGATGAGGAGCCATTCCACGTGACCGCTCACAAGAAGAATTCGCTTTTCCGACGACTCATCTACTTCGTGGTGATGCTCGTGACCGGCGGCGGTGCCGGCGTCGGAGGCTGGGCATTCAAGGACCATCCCCGGATGCAGGCCCTGCTGGGCATGGTGATGGGCAAGGCCGAGGAATCCGGAGCCGATGGATCCGACCTCAAGAGCAAGCTGACCTCCGTCGTCGCCGGCGTGCTCCAGGACGACCCGCGCCAGCCGGGGCTGTACAAGGTCAGGATCTCCGAGATCCAGCTCGACCCAAAGCTGTTCAAGACCGGCCACACGGTCGATATCCAGGGCCGCGTCCTGAAGATCGACGGCCAGGGTAGCGAGACCGTTGTCTGGGAGAGCAAAACCTACGGCGAGAACCTCGCAGTCGCGGGCAAGGACGAGTTGACCGCCGCGTTTGTCAACCGCCCCTTCGAGATCGACTGGTCCCCCGGCGATAAGGTCGTCGTCGAGGTCTGGGACCGCAAGGGCATCCTCTTCGATCGCCGGGAACTGAAGATGGCTCTCCCCGAGCCAGGCGTCTTCCCGCTGGCCTCCGGCACTCATGCCCTCGGGGTCTCGGGGCGAAGCGGGTCGGAGCTCGACTCCGAACTGAACCGGATCGTCCTGCAAAGCCAGCGGGTGGGCGACTCTCAGGCCCGCCGCGGCGGAGATTCCCCGACCGACGACCCGAAGCAGGTCGCGGAGCGACCTATAGTTATCAAGTAAACGCAAGGAGACCACGGCGTGACCACCCGCCTGTCCCTCGATCGCTTTGAAGGCAAGAAGAAATCGATCGCCGTCCTCCTGACCGACGACGGCGAGTCGATCAACCTCCCCAGGGCGCTGCTGCCCCCCGGCGCCAAGGCCGGCGACGTGCTCTCGCTGACGCTCGAAGCCGACCCCGAGGAAACCCGCAAACTGGCCGAGGAGACCCGGCACGTCCAGAAGGACCTCGAGAAGACGGATCCCGGAGGGGACATCAAACTGTGAAGGCCCGCAGGTTTCTGCGTCTCCTGGTCCTGGTCGGGCTGATCCTAGCCGGCCCAGCCTCGCCATGCTTCGCCCAACTCTTCTCGGGATGGTCGGGCGGGGCCGCCAAGCCGCTCGTCATTGATTTCCTCGACATCGGCCAGGGCGATTCGATTCTGATTCGCTCTCCGGAAGGCAAGACGGCCCTGGTGGACGCCGGGCCCTCACGCGACGCCGCGGCCAAGCTTCTGAAGCGCAAGGGTATCACCGCGCTGGACATCGTCATCGTCTCGCACCATCATAGCGACCACTACGGGGGCATGGACCAGGTCATCCGCAACTTCAAGCCCAGGTACTTCATGGCGACCGGCTCGTCGCATACGACCAAGGGCTACCTGAAGCTGCTCCAGACCGTGAAGGCCGAGGGCATCACGGCCGTTGCGCCCACGGCCAAGCCGCGCAAGATCGAGCTTGGCTCGGTGCTCCTGACCGTCTTCCCCCAGCCCCCGCTGGACCACCAGGAGGAGAATAACAATTCGATCGGCGTCCGCCTGGAATACGGCAAGTTTTCGGCCCTGATGACCGGCGACAGCGAGACCGACGAACGACAGTGGTGGCTGGCGCACAATTCCAGCCTGATTCGCGACTGTACAATCCTCAAGCTCGCCCATCACGGCAGCCGCAACGGTACCGACCAGCGCTGGCTCAACCTGGTTCAGCCCGAAGCGGCCGTTGCCAGCCTGGGCGCGGGAAACGACTACGGCCACCCACACTCCGAGACGATCTCCCTGCTCCGCCAGAACGAGATTCCCTTCCTGCGCACCGACCAGCGCGGCACCATCACCATCGTCAGCAACGGCCGCACCTGGAATTTTGTCAACTCCGGGCTGGCCCGCCGTGGCGGCTCGAGAAATCCTGAGGCCGTGGCAGCCAGCTCGAGCGACGACGAGCCAGGCGCGAATTCTTCTTCCTCGGGGTCAAGATCGGGGCGACGATGAGTCTGCCATCAACCTCAAGCGCACCCGCCCCACGGTTCAGACCGTGAACTCTCTATCCTCCTCACACCCGGATTCTTGAGTACAACCCGCCCCCTGAGTCTGCTATTACGAATGGGCCACTGGACGATCGTGTCATTGCTTCGATCGCCCTTCCCCGATCGGGGCATGGCCGCTATGATCATGCTCCCAGGAGGGGAACGCGTCAGCCTCGATCTCGCTCACGGAGGAGCCAGCGATGCCGCTCCCGACCCACTCGAACGTCCAGCGGAGCGCTGGTTCGGGCCTCTGGACAGGCCCCAGCTCGGGCCCCTTCCATGACCCGAGCAACTTCAACGAGGTTTTCCTGGGCGCCTTTCGCCGCGATGTCCTTTCCTTCTATCCAGGCAGCCGCATCGAGCGCGAGCCGGCCGTGATCCTGGCGGGCTCGACCGCCCCGGCCCCACGTGTCACTCCCACGTTTGCCCTCGATTTTGAGCTCGACGAGGAAAACGGCGGGTCGCGCGATTCGGTGCGGGTCGCGCTCTTCGGCGTCTGGTACCGCCTGAGCGTTCCCAGAAGCCTGGGGTTGGGACCACGTGACTACGATCTGATCCGAGCGGTCGGCAGGGTCATGGAACTGCACCACCAGGTTCTCTTCCGCTGGTCGCGCGTATCGCTCCTGCAACTGCGACGCGGAATGCCCGAGGACCACTATGTCGCCGCCGCCGTCGATCCTTCGGCCTACTCGGCCGCCGCATCATCCCCCAGCCGGATCGCCGAGGCGATTCTGACCCTGCGGACCATGGCCCTCTCAACCTATGAGAACCGCCGGGTCACCACCGGGACGCTGATCATCGGCGCGGGCTCCCGCAGCGCAACGGACCCGCCCCGCGCGATCCGCGAGGCGTCCCCAGAGGCTCTCGCATTCGGCGTCGAGCTGACCGGGCTGAAGACGCTGCACCGACTCTGCGACGGCCGCAGAACGGTCTTTCTCGTGGACCAGCAGGGCAGGCTCACCGATCTGGTGGATATCCGGCACTGGGCCATCGATGAATCCCACACCGAGGATCAGCCGCCGAGACTTGAAAACGAGGATGAGCCGGATACGGATACGGAGACGGAGACGGAGACGGTTCTCTCGGTTCCGTGCCCCAGGGTTTACACCTTTCACGCGCTGGCCACACGGACGGGCGGCCACGTGTGCCTCGTGCTCAGCCCGAACCAGGAGATCAAGGTGTTCGCCGGTGGAGTGCAAGCGTTTGTCTTCGCCCACGGCCGCTGGCGGGTGCTCGACCCGGAATCGAAGTTTGCGGTCTGGGAAGGGGCGGTTGCCAACCCCCGGCTGGCCCGCGTGCTCTTTCAGACGGCGCTCGACCTTGCCGAGGAGCGTCAGGGAGGCCTGCTTGTCGTCGTTTCCGACCCGGCGCGGGCAATCGGCCGGCTGGTTGCTCCTCACGATGTGCTCGAGTTCGAGCTCGACCCCGAGCCGGCTGCCACCGCCCTTGCAGACGCGATCGATCGAGAATCTCCGGCGCGACCGTTTTCGCTCTTCGGCCTGACACAGCAGGAGACTTCCCCCGGCGAGGTTGCTCCTGGTTACCCCGGTGACATCCCGATCCCGTCTCTCGTCGAGCCCTTGTCCAAGCGGTCGATCCATTACCTGGCTCGTGGTGGTTCGGTGACCAAGCTCGACGCCGCCGTGCTCGAGGCCCTGGCCGGTCTCGACGGCGCCCTCGTCGCCGATTCCAACGGCCGGCTGCTCGCCTTCGGCGCGATCCTGCGCCACGATCTGCACTCCCTCTCCGGCGGCGATCTCGCATCGCCCCCCGCCCTCGCGGAAGGCGCCCGCACCACCGCCGCCCTCGTCGCCAGCCACTTCGGCCCCGTCCTCAAGATCAGCGAAGACGGCATCGTCTCGTGCTTCCTCGACGGGGCGCGAGTGTGGGATTTGTGACTGCAAGCAGTGGGTCAAGCCGGTTGCCGGTTTGTGCTTGGCGATCTATGATTGTGTCTGTCTGTGGGTTCGGAGGCCATCTTGGGTGCGGGTCATCTCATGGCAGCGAAATCGCGTTATTCATTGAAGGGCAGAACCCGCGATTCCTATCTCGAGCTAGTCTTCGCCTTTCCTCTGGCTTCCATCAAGTCTGAAGATCAGCTTGTGGCAGCGCAGGAGGTCATGGATCGCCTCCTTGCCAGGGGTGTCCTGGATGCCGGAGAGTCATTGTACCTTGACGCGCTCAGCGATCTCGTCGCCTCCTATGAGAATGAGCACCACGTCATCGGGCCTGCTTGGGATGCCGACTTGCTCCGTCACCTCATGGAAGCAAAGGGTGTCTCGCAAGCGGATCTGAGCCGGGAGTCAGGGATCTCCAGGTCCACCGTCTCCGAGGTGCTCGCTGGCAAGAAGCCCTTCAGCCGACAATTGATCCGGAAGCTAGCCAGTTACTTTCAGGTCGACGCGAGCCTTCTCGCTGGCAACTTCGAACCCAACCATCGTGCGTATGCGAACCAAGGAGGATAGCGATGACCCGGGGCTGGTTGAATGGACTCGTGTTCCTGGCGGCGGGCGTAGCGACGGGTGGGCAGGGCGTCCTGGCGGCCGAGCATGACGGAGCACGGAATGCTGTCGAGATCGGGTTGAATGCGAAAATGCCCGGCCCGAGGCCAGACGACCCCAAGCCCGCGAAAACGATGGCCCAGCAATTCGCGTCGATTCGCGCCGAGTACGACGCGGCCGAGAAAACGGCTTCCGCCGAGGCCGAAAAGGGTAAGTCCGGATTCGAGAGCTGGAAGATCTACGGCAAGCTGATGCCCGACCAGGCGGTTTTCTCGCGCCGGATGGTCGACCTGGCCGCGACCGAGCCCAACGACCCGGCGGCCCGCGATGCCTTGCTCTGGGTGATCGACAAGCCCGGCATGGCCCCCGCGGGCCCCTACAGCGACGAGTTCACCCGCGCCGTCTTGCTGCTTATCCGCCACCACGCCGATGACCCGGAAGTCGCCCGTGTCGGCCTCGGCCTCGACAACCTTGGCTCGCCCGCGCGAGATATGTTTCTCGAAGGACTCTGCATCCGAGCCAAGGGACACGAGACGAAGGGCCTGGCGACGATTGCGCTGGGCCAGTACCTCGAGATGAAAGCCAAGGCCGCAGCCGCGTTGCGCAACGCAAAGGGTCCAGCCCAGACGAAGATGCGGACCCAGACTTTTGACGAGGGCGGAAAACTCGTCGAGAAGGAGTTTGAACTTCCCCAGGAGCAACTGGCCTGGCACCGGCATCTCCGCATGACCGATCCCGAGGCGGTGCGGTCAGAAGCCAGGCGGCTTTTCGACGAAGTGATCAAGAATTATGGAGATGTGCCCTACGTCACGCGGAATTACCGCGAGCTGGAGGCACTGCTGAAGCAGCCCACTCCAAGCTGGAACGGCAGGCCGCTCACGCCCGAGGAACGCAAGCAAGGCGAGCGGATGCTCGCCCACAAGAAAACGCTGGCTGACGTCGCGAAAGCCAAGATCGACGAGATGGAAAACCTGGTCGCCGGCAAGCCTGCCCCCGCAATCGATGGCACCGGCATGGACGGCAAGCCGCTGAAGCTGGCCGACTACCGCGGCAGGGTCGTTGTCCTGGTGTTCTGGGGCACTTGGTGCGGCCCGTGCATGCAAGAGGTCCCCCACGAGCGTGAGCTAGCCGAGCGCTTCAAGGGGCGACCGTTCACCCTTATCGGCGTGAACTGCGACCCCGACAAAGCCGCCGCGCTCAAGGTCATGAAGGAGCAGGGTATTACCTGGCCCAACTGGAATGACGGCGACCCAGGCGAGGGCCCGATCGTCAATACCTATCACGTTCGCGGCTACCCGGACACCTTCGTCATCGACGCGCGCGGTGTCATCAGGCACCAGCACCTGCTCGGCTCAGGTCTGGACAAGGCCGTCGAAGACCTGATCAAAGAGGCGGAGACACCCCTGGCGGGGAAGTAGACTGAGCGGGAATCTCACGAGATTGAGACACGCCGAGCCGCTCGGTCGTTGCCAACCCGCCCCGGGAACCTCAGCAAGTCCGCATCGCATGGAACTATCCCGAACCTCAATCCCGCCTGCGATCTGGGCTTGTAGATTCGGGCGGACTCTCGGTCTTATCCGCGACCGCTTGCGTCTCGGTGGGATTCTTGCGTTTCCAGGGGAAGGGAAACGACCACTTGAGATGCTTCGCCACCACGGTTCCCGCCCTCCTGCCCAGCGTTCTCCCCGGATTGTCGGCAACCAGGCCCCCGACGGCACCCAGCATGGCTGCCAGGCCTGTCTCCCCTGCTGTCTCACTGGCGACGTTCGCGAGCCACTTCGTGGCACTTGGGTGGTCGGTTTCGGTCTTGGCTTCAGGCGCTGGCTTAGCTTCCTCAACGTTTTCTGCCCGATGCTCGACCCTGGCGTAGAGATCGGCAGCGCGTTCCTCTCCCAGCTCGCCGGCGATGGCCTCGCCGACGAATGAGCCGACCGCGCCGCCCAGCGGGCCAGCCAGGACGGTGCCGACCAATGCGCCCCCGGCGGCGCCGATGCCGCCACCGACAGCGTCTCCGGCTCTCCCGGCGGTGCTCCTGGCAACCTCCTGCGCCCGCTCCTTGAGTGAGGCGTTGGGATCAACGTCCTCGGGGTGGACGAGCTCGTGGGTCACGTCGTAGCCCAGCTTCGCCCCGATGGATGTTCCCGCGAAGGCGCCCAGTCCCGCCCCGATGGCCGCACCTCCCGGCCCGGCGACCGCGCCGATCACCCCGCCGATCGCACCCCCGACGACTTCGCCGACGGTCATGCCGCCAACTGCTCCGCCAACCGCGATCGGATCGACGCTCGTGGGCGAACTCGCCGCCGTCTCTTGAGTCGCTTCGGGCGGGCCGCTGTTCGCAACCGCGCCCGGGACTGCCTCTTTCTCGGATTCGGTAGGATCCACTGGTCCTCCTCTTGGGCACCTCATGTCGACGCCGCAGCCACCCGGCGCTTTCCACGATAGTAGAAAATGCGGAACGCGAAATGGGGAAGGAGAAACGGCAGATGCCGGATGGCAGATGGAGGTTGACACCAGTCGGTTTGACGGCATTGCGGTGTACCGATGTCTTGGCGTTCGAACCGGGTCCGGTATCATGGAAGCATGCCCCCACCGCCGAGCGCTGCCCCCGCCAAGAACCACTTGGGCGACATTGGCCAGCCGCGTTTACTCTGTGCTACAAAGTAAGCGGCCTCTCCACGCTCCCTCCGCGCTTTGAGCCAGTGGACCCGAGGGAAAGAGACGGAAATGATTGACAACTGTCAGAACAAGGCCGACTCCTCGGGTGTTTGTCATTGTTGAATAACTACTTATGACAAAGAATCGGAAGTCCCACGGGCGCATTGATCGCCGACGAAACTTCTGGAACCTCAACGAATCCGGACCGGACGCCCGTCCAGTGCCGGTGTAAGTGGATCCTCTACAAGCTAACGTTGGTGCCACAAAGTGGGTGGCCCCCAACGCCAATCAGGGATTCTATCGATTCTTCAAGTATCTCATGGTCGCATAATAACTTAGGCCGCCGCTTGCTTGAGGATTGAATCCTCGATCTGGCGCTTTTGCTCCG
>JBEKTN010000336.1:0-18465 GCA_049516015.1 Isosphaeraceae bacterium
CGCGCGACCGAACGGGGCTGGTGCATTTCGCCGTGCCGCTGGTGCTGGGCGAACATCCATTGGGGGCGCTGGTCGCGGGCCAAGTGTTTGACCAGTACCCCGAACAACTGGCGCTGGAGCAAGTGGCCAGGCAGCTCGGTCTCTCACGGGCACCGGCCTGGCAGGTGGCTCGCCTGGAACATCCTGTGAAGCGGGCCACCCTGGAAGTGTATGCCGACCTGCTGGCGACCCTGGGCCAGACGTTCCTCCAGACGCGCTATCACACGATCCGGGAAGCCGAGCGCCTGGTCGAGATGACCCGGCTGCGCGACGGCGCGCTGGCGGAGATGATCGAGCGCCGGCGGGCCGAAGAGGCACTCAAGGAGGCCGACCACCGGAAGGACGAGTTCCTGGCGATGCTGGCCCACGAGCTGCGCAACCCACTCGCCCCCATCCGCAACGCCATGGAGATCTTCCGCCTCAAAGGTGCTCTGGCCGATCCCGAGCTTCAGTGGGCCAGGGAGGTGGTCGAGCGTCAGGTCCAGCAGTTGACCCGACTGGTGGACGACCTGCTTGACATCTCCCGCATCAGCCGCGGCAAGATCAACCTCCTCATAGAGCCGACGGACCTGGCGGCCGTGGTGGCGCGGGCCGTTGAGATCAGTCGTCCCCTCATCGACGCCCGGAAACACGACCTGAAATCTTCCCTCCCCGGGCAAGCGGTATGGGTGGCAGGAGACCCGGCCCGGCTGGTCCAGGTGGTTTCGAACCTGCTGAACAACGCCGCCAAGTACACCGAAGAAGGCGGCCACATCGAGTTGTCCGTGGAAGCGAGCTGCGACCAGGCGGTCCTGCGGGTGCGCGACACGGGGGTGGGCATCGCGGCGGCCATGCTGCCGCACGTCTTCGACCTGTTCACCCAGGTGCAAGGCTCCGTGAGCCGTTCGGAAGGCGGGCTGGGGATCGGCCTGACCCTGGTGCGGAGCCTGGTCGAGATGCACGGCGGCAGCGTGCTGTCCACAAGCGGGGGCCTCGGCCATGGCAGCGAGTTCATCGTGCGCCTCCCGCTCTTGCAGGAAACACCTGCGGCGGCTGGCGCCGTGGGGGAACAGCCGGAGTGGACCCGCAAGGGGCCCGCCCGACGCATCCTGGTCGTCGATGATAACCAGGATAATGCCGAGATGATGGCGCTTCTGCTCCGCCTCAACGGCCACGAGGTGCGCACAGCCTATGACGGCCCGGCCGCCCTGGACTCGGCCCGGGGGCAGCCGCCCGACGTGGTGCTGTGCGACATCGGCCTGCCGGGCATGAGTGGCCTGGAAGTGGCCCGCCTCCTGCGCCAGGACCCCGGCCTGAAGGACGTGCTGCTGCTGGCGCTAACGGGCTATGGTCAAGACGAGGACCGGCTCCGCTCCCAGGAAGCGGGCTTTAACGCCCACCTGGTCAAACCGGTGGACCTGGACGCCCTGCAAGCGCTGCTGAGCTCCTGAGCTGCTCCGATGTAGGCGGCGACGTGCACCGGCTCGATGCGGGGCAGGGTAAGGCCGTGCCCGGCTGCCCAAGGAGGGTCGTGGGGTCAGGAGGGTCGTGGGGTCAGACCTAGTTATTAGTTATTACGGAGGCCGAGTTGACGTCGAAGCTTCTTGAAGTTCTCACGGGCGTCGGTTGGTCCCCCTGGCCATGCGCGGCTTGAACCAGGTACCTTGAAGGCTGGTTCGGGCAGGGTTCTCCTGACCCGCCCGTCCTCTGCGAGCGCAGGTCTCCCAGTCCCAGGCCGGCGGCGCGTCACCTGGAGAACCACGGTCGGCCGAACGGCGGGGTCGGGAGACCCTCGCCGAACGGGCGCAGAAACGGGGACGCAGGGCGCAGAAACGGGGACGCAGCTAGAATCAATAACTAGCTGCGTCCCCGTTTCCAGCCCCATGGAAAAGCTTTACGTCCTGTATGACGCCCGGTGCGGTTTGTGCGGTTGGGCCAAGCGCTGGCTGATGCAGCAGCCGGCAATAGTTCCTCTCAGCTTCATCCCGGCCGGGTCGGTCCTGGCCGGGCGCCTCTTTCCGGGTCTTTACCAGCCGGGCGATCTCGCGGAGGGGCTCGTGGTCGTCAGCGACGAGGGTGGCGTTTACCGCGAAGGCAACGCGTGGATCATGTGCCTGTTCGCGCTCGAGGAATATCGCGACTGGGCGAACCGCCTGGCGCATCCACTCCTTCGCCCTCTGGCCCGGCAGGGCTTTGCCTTGCTTTCCGGCCAGCGGTCGCGGATTTCTCGCTGGCTAAGCCTGGCCAGCGAGAATGAGATCGCCGAGACGCTGCGCAGGGGCAGCGTGCCGGCCTGTGCACCGTATCATGATGGTGCCCTGAAAAGTGCGTTGCCAATTACTGGCGGCGACGGCGATCTCCGGTCACCTCGGCAAGATCCCAAACCTTGACCAGTCCATCGTTTCCCGCCGTCACCAGGGTCTCGGTGGCGGACGAAACCGCCAGGCCCTTCACCCATCCCGAGTGCGCCGGAAACATGGTCTTTTGCTTGAAGCTGCCAACGTCCCACAATCTCACGACGCCGTGTTCGTCACCAGTGAAAAAGATGTGGCTGTCCCGGGTAAAGGCCATGCAGGTGAAGGTGGCCACCGCGCCGCGAAGGATGGCGCGGCACTCTTTTTTCTGGACATCCCAGAGCTGCACGCCCCGGTCGCTGAGCGCCGTCGAGGCCACCAGTTCGCCGTCGGGGGAAAAGGTCACGGCAAGAACCACGTCGTTGTGCCCGTGCAGGACGGCAATCTCCCGCGCGTTTTCGATGTCCCAGAGCCGCACGGTCTTATCCTCTCCGCCGGATGCCAGGACCCGTCCGTCCGGGGCAAACGCCAGCGCGGTGACGGGGCCCCAATGACCTTCCAGCGTTGAGTGCAAGCGATGGGTCGCCAGGTCCCAGATGTGGATTCGTGAATCCGCGCTACAGCATGCCAGTCTGGTGCCATCGGGTGAGAAGGCCGCCGCGAGAATCATCTCGTTCCCCGCGTGCAGGTCGACGCGATTCTTGCCTGTGGCCGTGTCCCACAAGGAGACCGTCCCATCCACGTTACCTGCCGCCAAAGTCATCCCGTCGGGTGATAAGGCCAGCGACCGAGTACCGCCAGGGCGATGCTCTGGAAGCAACGTCTCGCCCCAGCTCACTTCCCGCCCCTGAAACCAGACCCATAACGGACCATCACGGCAGGTCGCGGCCATGTGCTCGGCATCGGCGGAAATCGTCAAGGATGTCACGTCCGCTGACAGATTGAAGACAGTTCGGGCTGCTGGCGAAAGCGCCGGGGCATCGCTCTCCGGCCAGACCAGAGGCAGAACCACGAAGACCAGGATGATCGCCAGGAGAAACGGTGAGGGGAGATAGAACTTGAAGTGTGTAAATCGGCTGATGAGGCACGAGACGCGAAACACGTCCTTGTTTGCAACTTTCCGCGGCTTGACTGATAATCGGAACATGTCCATGCCCTTTCCTTGAGCAACCGGGAGAGGTCGCCGCATCGCTGCGTCTAATGATAAATGATAATTGTAAGTCGTAGAATAGAAAAAGGAAGTTGTACAGTGCAGCAAGTGGACAAACCGTGCAGAAAGGGCAAGCAGGTGATTCCCATGCCAACCGATGGGATCGAACCCGCACATTCGCGATTTATCGCGGATTTGCGACGGAGGCATGCACGCTCCCGATTGACCCCGGATAAGCGGGCGGGCGGTGTCGCGAGCAGCAGGCGACTTCGGTGTCTGATCGGTCAGTCATGCGCACGCGGACTGTAGATATGATCAAAACCAAAATTGATAATCGTGAGCGTGCCTTGATTTGTGGCCGGTTCGGCGAAATGCGCGCCATTCTCCACCGCCATCTTGAAGAAAGTCCTGGTATTGAGCTATTATCAGTTGTGGTGAAACGCCAAGAATTCAGCTCGACCGCATGGTCGACCGCTCTCATTCGTGCAACCGCGAAGGACCGTGCGTCTTCTTACTTTCCGTGCAGGGAGGCCTTACAAGTCCGAACCTGACCGTCGCTGAACATCTCCTCGATTTCGATCGCCGATGGAACGCCGCGATTGAAAACTCAGCCCCCGATCGTGTGTCGCGGATCGACCAGAAAAATGAGCGCAAAGGAACTGCTCACCAAGAGAGGAGGCTCCTGTCGGCTTGTCCAGCATTGACAAAAAATACTCGCTGAATTCAGTAGTCTGTGCCGACGACGATCGTGTATAGTATTTTACAACGTCCATCGACGTTATGGATGGGCGTCCATTTCAGCCTCGAAGGAGGAATGATCTTCCTTCGAGTGACTCCAAGACCACGGAGAGCTTCAATGAACTGGACCACGCAAGAAAGCCGATCTGGTCTCGCGCCGAAGGCTCCGGTCAAGTACGACCGTTCCAAGCTGCGCGCCTTGATTTACGAGGCGACCATCGACAGCAACGACGAGAGCGATGAGCACGCCGGCCTCTTGGGCATGATTCGAGAGGAGGTTGCCTGCCCGTTTCGAGCACGCATTCAGGGAGAGGATGTGGAGTGCACCCGCTTCGAATGGCCCAAGAAAGGCTACAGCCTGAACGCGATTTGCGAGAGCAGAAAAGGGAAAACACACATCGTTGATATCAGCCTTCTTGAGTGGCCCGATTCGCTTCCTGAAGGGTACAAGTGGATCGAGGCGTACCTCGCCTGGCGCGAACTGATGGATTGATCGGCTGGACGTGTAAATAACCTGTTAGTATTTCTCTCGTTGATCAGCCATATCGACTGATTGGCGATCCCATTCTTGTTGTTCTGTCTATTCTTTATTGCAAAAATGTTTGTCGTTCCATCCAAAGCATCTTGATTCCTCGGTACAAGCATGACCGCTTGCCGCTGTGACCCAGAAGCCCCAGCGGCAAGCGGGATCAATCTTGCCCATGGGTCGTGATCAAGCCATTCGCTCGGGCACGACGAATGGCGCGCGGTAGGGTCTGGTCAGTAAGCTGTTGGCCTCAGCGTCGCCTTCGAACGATTCAGTGGCTGCATCGAAGGTCAGCTTGCGGCCCAGCCGGTAGTCGAGACCGTCAAGGGCCACGCCGTTGTCTTTGAGGTGCTCTTCCATGCGGGCAAGAGCCTCGGCTGCCTCTTTGTTGTCGCCAAAGGCCTGCGCCGGCTTGTTGAAGGGGACCTCCCGCGCCGGCCATGGCCACCGAACGATTCAAGAACTGGCGACGACTCAGATTGCTCTTCGACATGGCGCTGGTCCTTTCTATCGAGACGAGAAAACCCTGAGAAAATGCATCGCCCAGGTGGCGAGTCTGACCAACGAAGGTTGAACATTGGACAATGATACGCCCTCGCTCCGCGGATTCCCACACGTTTCAGCCTTCAGACGGCCGGCGAAGAGTGGCCTGGCTGGTCCGGTTCCTGGCCCGCACCCTGGCCAACGCGGTGAAGCACGACGAGCGGGCAGGGGCCGATCGCAACGAGGAGTGGTATACCTCGAACTCGCTTGCGAGGTCTGCCATCGCACTCGGTCGCCGGTTAGAATAAAGGAGTAGAACGAGTTGGCAGTTTTCACCCAGCCACCCCACCCGGAGCAACCATGAACCTATCCCTTGTTGAAGCCCTCGGGCAGGTTGACCTGGAAGCCGGCCGAGTTTACCGTTGCCAGGTCAAAGGCCATTGGGTTGAGCTGCGCGTATTGGAGCCGGCTGAGATCCCTCCCGTGTCGGTCTACGACGAATCTGACGTGATGCTCGACCCGTGGGTTGAATTTCCGCAGCCGACCCCGATGTTTTCTGTAACCGGCGAGTTCGGCCCCACGCCTCTACCAGATGTTCCCGAGATTCCCGATGACGGGGACGAAGAATGATTTACGACCTACCGGGATCTGATGCCCTCCTGGATCAGGGGGATTTGATTGATAACTGTCTCATCCTTTCCATCAGGGAATTCAACCTCGATAGCGAGGACCCTCCTCGAATCAACGTCGCCATCAACCGGGTATTGGATTTGACCCAGACCTGCGATCTCGCAAATCGAAAGGCTACAAACGCCACGGTCGCCGTCGTCCACGAAGCCCAGTTCATCGTCGACCAGGGTCTCCTCAAGCCGGCCGACGTTCGCGGACCGGTTCGGGCTGCCAGGGTTTACGGCTGGTACTTTCTGCCCGCGGATTCGGATCTCGGCCTCAACGAGATGATCGTGGACCTCCGGCAGTTGCACACGGTGCGACTTGACCTGCTGTTTGCGCTGTCCCAGCGCGGCCATCGCCGGGCTCGACTCTTGTCACCCTACAGGGAACACCTCGCCAAGCATTTCGCCGATACATTTAGCCGCATTGGCTTGCCAGAGCCGTACGAGACCCAGTCTTGAAGCACATTTGCGAAACATCGATGATCTGTGTTCCGACTTCCCTCGGAAGCGTGGACGGAGTGGACTTCCTCATGCTCTGGGAGGAGCCAGCTTTGGTACAACAGATCGACCTCGGCCCGGCGGAGCTCGGCGGAGCCCCCTGAAAGGCTCCAGACCAAGCTGCGCAAGTGCGGTAAGCATCGGGCCGATATCAAGGCAGGTCTGCGCGACCCCTATTGCTTGTTGTTGATCGTCACACCCGGCCAGTCGTCGGTGCGGAACGGCGTGGTCGGCAACCCAACGCCACTGTACAGATTGCAGACCGGGTTATCGGCCCAGGCGCAGCGGACGGCGACCGGTTCGGAAACCTTTTCGGACCAGACCTCGATCTTGTCGGGACCGGCGACTTTGGCCTGGGCCTGGACGAACTTGCGGTCGGAGCCGGCGATGGAGAACCCGCGCGGTTCGTTGACGTCAAAGGGACGAAACCCTCCATCCACATGATCGAACGTGAGCACGATCTTGTTGCCCTGCTTTTCCATCGACTTGTAGGTCGGGCTCTGGCTGGGAACCTCGACTCCGTAATCGTTGGCCAGGGCCCACCGCGCCAGCCGCAGAAGAATCCCACCGCCGAGAAGCCGCCAACAGTGGGGAGCGAGCAGACTTCCCACTTGCCGTGAAAGTCTTTCCGCGGCTCCTGGGTGCCGCGGTTGGGCACGGTAATCAGGAAGAAACGCATAGGTTCCCAGCTCGTGCCAGCGGAGTTGCCGGGCGCTGGGAACCGGTCCGTACGGTCGTGGTGGTGCGACTGGTTCGCCCACCGCCCCGGCATGAGAAGACATCAAGGTGCCGCAGACCATCGCGAGTACCAGTTGGAGGATCATGCGGTCTGGCGACCGTGCGAATGAAGAATTCACGGCGATCTTCCGCTTCTCGAGAACGAAACCAACAATCCAGGTGGAACGCCACGTGGCGTTCTTCACCACGAGCTTCCGCCGCCGCCGCCGAAACCGCCGCCGCTGGATCCGCCGCCGCCGAAACCGCCGCTTGACCAGCCGTAGCCACCGCCACGGCCGCTGCCGGTGTCGATCTGGACTCGCGGCTGCGTGGGAAACGTCTGGTTCATCATCCCCATCGAGCGATCGATGTCGTTGATCAGCACCCAGGTTGTGAAGTCCATCGGCCGGGCTGGCTGATACCAGTCGGGAGGCTGCCGATAGAGGTCGGCGAACGCCTTGCCCCAACGCTTCGACAGGCCGAAGATGATCGCGTAAGGCAGCAACCGCTCGAAAATTCCCTGGCGCTCATTTTCCTGGAGATTGTCCACCTCGGCCCGGCGGATGTACTCCTGCAGTCCGGCGATCTTCTCCCAGGTAATCCGCCCCTTGCGTGTCTTCCGCGGCATGAACCGGCTGGTGATCACGACCGCGAGCACAGAGAGAACTCCAGCGATGATGACCGGAACGAAGAAGACCCGGCCGATCAGGCCGTACTGGATCATGCAGGTTACGGCCAGCACCGCCAGGACAAACAGGATTCCCAGCACGAAAGAGGCCCCCCGAACGGTCTCCGGGTTGCCATCGAAGAAACCTTCCTTGCTCAGGCCCCGATAGAGATCGTCCTTCACCTGCGGCAGCACCGGGTAGAACTTCTCTTGAAGGTCGCTCAGGGTGACGCTGCTTCTGCCGCCAAAGATCTTGTTGTACAACCTCTGCTCGAAGTTCTTGAGCCCTTGCGGCTCCCTCAGCTTGATGAACCGGTAGTCGCTGCCCGAGGAGAGCCAGGAGTTCGAACCGACCTCCTCGATCTTCAAGTAGCCGCGGACCGCCAGGTCGATGATCGTGGCCGAGATGTCGCGCAGATCGACCTGTTCGTCGACGAGCGTGCCCACCTCGGCCGGCGTCAGGCCGTCCGGCGCCTCGTAGTTGACCACGATCGTGCCGGTGCCGGGCAGGTCGCGGCCGCGAAAGAACCAGAAGAAAAAACAACCAGCCAGGGTCGCGGGGAAGACTGCGTAGGGGAAGTTATCGGCCAGCCACCAGGAGATTTCTTTCCTCCAACCGGGTCTGGCGACAGCGTCCGCCGGCATCGAGATCTCGACCGTGATGCCCTCGCGCGGTTGCAGTGGCCCTGTGGTGAACTCTACCGTCCGCGCGTCGATGGCGCGCTTCGTGAAGTTCTTGCCCCGCGCGTTGAAGTAGCCGGTCCAGGCATCGTAGCCGAGTTCGAGATCGTTGAGCTCGCGCGGCAGGTGAACCGTCACCTTCGAGGCGTCGATCGGCACCTGCCACTCGGTCCCCGTGGCATTCCAGCGCAGGACCGCGTAATTCCCTTGCTCCCAGGCATGGTTGCCCTCCCAGAGGATGGCGCGTTCGACCTGATAGCGCAGGCGGTACCGCCGACGTCCTTGAACCGTGTATTCGGGACTGCCGATCCGGATCCTCATCAAATTTTCCTCGTACGAGACCGAGGTCTCGTAATCCCGACCCTGTCCATCGTCCACCTCCCGGAGCTTGACGCGCAGCGCGTACTGGTGCATGCCCACGGCGTAGCGGATCGGCATCTCGCGGAGGATTCCGTGTTTCGGAAACGAGAAATCGGCGTCGATCGTCTCGGTTACATCCAGGCTGGCGTCAGGGTTGATGACGAGCTGAACGTCGAAGTTGCGAATGGACCAGCCGCTATCGGCCCATGCCGGAGCCTGTCCGAGGGCGCAGAAGGCGACCAACCCCACCAGGACAGACAGGGCGTTTGACCGTTTCACGGTTCTCTCCTCCCCTCGGCCTGACTCAGGCGGACTGGCCAGGACTCGAGCCGGCAGGAGTGGATTTGTCCGTGCCGGCGCCGGTGCCAACTTTGACGCTACCGTCGAATTCGACGCGGGGCGCCGTTCGCTCGGCCTCGTCGAGCTGAAAATAGGTTCGCTCGCCGAAACCCATCGCCGAGGCAATCAGGTTCGATGGAAAACTCTCAACCAGTGTGTTCAGGTCCCGGATCACCGCGTTGTAATAGCGCCGGGCGTACTGAACGTTGTTCTCGATGTCCACCAGCGACTTCTGCAATTCCTGGAAGTTCTGGCTGGCTTTCAGCTCGGGATACGCCTTACCGCGCTCCGTCAGCGAACCCGCTTGAGTCGCCTGCGACCTCGCCTGGACCACGTTCTCCAGCGTGCTTGACTCATGCCGCGCATAACCCTTGACCGTCTCGACCAGGGCCGGAACCAGGTCCCATCGGCGCTTGAGCTGGACGTCGATGTCGCTCCAGGCACCATCCGCACGCTTGTTGAGACTGACGAGCTGATTGTAAGCCCAGGCCAGGTAGAAGAGCACCAGGACCACAACACTGCCGACGATCCACCAGAACACGATGGCTCTCCTTCTATTGACATAATCGACATCGACCGGTTGCTACGCAGTCTAACCCAACTGATGGGCGGGCAAAAGGGGCGTCGCCCGCAGCCGGCAAGATCGTCCCGGGAACGCCAAGGTCTCGCGACCGACCATCGAAAACGCTCTGGCTTGAGAGCAGACGACGTGGCACACTGAAACGGTCGTCATCCGGCAATCAAGCCCCGAGGCCCCCAGGGTCATGAGCACCACATTCACACAGCCCTCGCAATCCACGGTTCAGTACCCTGACGATGATGGTCAGCCCATGTCAGACAACACGCTTCAGTTCAAGTGGATCGTCCTGATCAAGGAGGGTCTCGAGACGCTCTTCCGGCACGATCCCAATGTCTTCGTCGCCGGTGACTTGCTCTGGTATCCGGAAGAAGGCAAACCCAAGGTTCGCCAGGCACCCGACGTCATGGTGGTCCTGGGCCGGCCCAAGCGGGAACGTGGCTCCTACAAGCAGTGGGAAGAGGACGGCATCGCCCCTCAGGTCGTCTTCGAGGTGCTCTCACCAGGCAACCGCTTGGACGAGATGCTCCGCAAGTTTCGGTTCTACGAGAAACATGGGGTTGAGGAATACTACATCTACGACCCGGACGACGGCGATTTGCTCGGCTGGCGGCGCGGAGATGGTGGCCTGGAAGAGATCACCGACATGAGCGGCCATGTCAGCCAGCGATTAGAAATCCGGTTCGAGCCGGGTGAAGGGCCGAACAACCTGAGAATCATCGGACCCGACGGCCAACCGTTCCTCACCCACCAGGAGTTAATGGAGCAAGCCGAGGCCGAACGCCAACGCGCCGAGGCCGAACGCCAACGCGCCGAGGCCGAACGCCAACGCGCCGAGGCCGAACGCCAACGCGCCGAACGATTGGCAGCCAAGCTGCGCGAACTCGGCATTGAACCAGATTGAACCTGAATTCGCCTCATCCATCTCGGCACCAAGCTGCAACTCGTGTACTCGATCACCGGCGAAGCCCAAACCCCGAACTCGGTTCCACAACAGAATCCCACAGATCAGGAGGTCTGAGGCTATACCACCTGGCCGGCTCGCACCGCGGCTCTCGAGGTGCCGAGCCGAAGATCGTCGCGACAGTAATCGGATTGTTAGAGAGGGTTGCGGGCCGGTCCCGACGCACTCTCGTCCCGGGCCTACCTCCCTATGCCAAGCACGTCCTGGCTTCACGCCCACTCGCCTACTGGCGGCTCGAGGAGATGGAGAGCGCGACGGCCCACGATGCCACCGGCCGCGAGAACCATGGCCAGTACGAGAACGGCGTCGCCTTCTTTCTGTCGGGTGCGGATCTGCCGGGCTTGATGACCGGCAAGCGAATCAACCGCGCCCCTCATCTGGCAGGGGGCCGGCTGGCGGCCAGTATCGAGATTCCCGCGGAAGCGTACAGCATCGAGTTCTGGTTCTGGAATGGATTGCCGAACGACGCGCGTCCGGTCACGGGGTATCTCTTTGGACGCGCCTCGAATCGTCAGGGGGGCGATTATCTCGGCTTGAACGGATCTTCGGGGCTGGGGCCGCCGGGGTGTTTGTTTGCGTCTCAGGGCCTTGGGGAAAAGGTCCTCGCGGGAAAGTCGGCGATCGGTCCCCGCACCTGGCACCACGTCGTTCTCACCCGCAACGGCCGGCACATCGCCGTTCATCTTGATGGAAACGATCGACCCGAGATCGCCGGCGATGTCGCGGCAGGTCAAGGATCCAAGCTCGCCACCATCTATCTCGGCGGCCGATACGCCCATGAGGCCACCTTCGAGGGCAAGATCGATGAGGTTGCTGTTTACGACCGACCCTTGACTCTGGCCGAGATCGTCGAGCATTTCCGTGCCGCCGGAGAACAGTTCGTCCATCCCGACCACTGGTGAAATACCTGTCGCTCTCGACTCAGTCTTCGAGCTCGCCGACCACCATCGAATGAACCTCCAGGCGAGGTACGACGACCGACGTCCCGTCTGGAACGGGTTGCGCCTTCAGGTCGATTCCCTCGGGCTCGAGATGGAGCGGATAGACGCCCACGACCCGCACGCACAGCCGCTTGTACTCGGCGATGTATCGCTCCAGCCGGGCGGGCGAGACCGCGGGGTTTCGTTGTTTCAGGAGTTTGCTGTCATAGTAAGCGAAGAGCGGATCGACGAAGCCCATCTCGCTGATCGTGACCCCGTGCGCCGCGGCCCGCGCTCGCCCTGCGCTATCGAGAACCGAAAGCGTGTAGCCACACCCGGTGGTCTCCTGGACCCACTCAGGAATCTTGACGGCACGGAACGGCATGGTGTCAAAGGGTTGGGCCATGATCGCCTCGCCCCAGATCCCGGAATCGTCATGCTGGGCCCAGGCGCAAGTTATCGGCATCATCATCGACCAGAGGAGCATCGCCAGGATCTTGCCAGTACCACGGCCCATGGCATGACTCTCCTTGAAACCCTATCGTTCGTCCGGGCAGGCGCTCACGATCCCCCTGCCAGGGTCTGCTCGACAAACCGGCGCACCGCGCCCTCCAGCAGCTTGAGCGCCAGCGGTACATTGCCCCTGGCATAGACATTCTGGTCGTCGAAACTGAGCGTTACCCGGTACGCGGGGCCCGAGAGAATCGCCGACTTTCGATCCGCCGACCACTCGACTTGCCGGATCCACCGGCCATGCTGCGCATGGGCAGCCGTGATCGCTTTCTCGAAGTTGGCGCGCGCCGCGTCCGCGGTCTGGCCGTGCTTGACGGTCATGTTGAGCTCGGCCATCACTCTCACCTGGGTCCAATCTGGTACTTGACAGACGTTCAGAAACAAGGTAAGTTTTTCCGCATTCATGTTAGCCGCTCGGAGCGAAAGAGACACGACCCAACCCCATCTCTAGAGTCTCATCACAAGGGATCTGAAGGAGTCCATCATGTTGCACCAACTCGGGTTCAAGACATTGACTGCGCTATCAGCGCTGGCGCTGGGAACCGTGATGATCGCGCCGGCAATGGTCCGGAGCGATGATAATGACAAGGACAAGACGCCGGTCACCGCCAAGTCGGCCTTCACGCAGCTCAAGACGATGGCTGGCACCTGGAAGAACAAGATCAGCGATGCTCATGAGCACGAGCATCCTGACGACGGCAAGGTGATCTATCACTTGACCGGCGCGGGCAGCGCCTTGGTCGAGACCGACTTCCCCGAGTCGAATCATGAGATGGTCTCGATCTATCATCTTGATGGCGACGACCTGCGCATGACTCACTATTGTGCCGCCGGCAACCAGCCCCGGCTCAAGCTCGACCGGGCCAGTTCCACGCCCACGCGGTTCGTCTTCGTCTTCGACGGGGGAACCAACCTCGACCCCGCCAAGGACAGGCATATCCACGCGATGACCATGACGTTCGGGAAGGACGGCGAGGTCGATTGCGCCTGGGAGGGCTATATGGCAGGCAAGAAGGCCGGCACCACGCATTTCCAGCTCAGCCGCTCGAAGCCTTGATGTGGGCGGAGTTGAGCTTCAGCCATGGCCGACCGCGACCGAAGCCAGTCAGGCTCCGGTCGCGTGGCTCTACGCCGAGAACATCGTTCCGACCTTCTGAACGGGGGCTCGCTGAGTTAAGATCAATGCTCGGCCGCGCGACACCGACACGCCAGCAAACCCCAAGAAATTCGGAGCTTCCATGACTGATCCGCAGAGCCCACCTTCGACGTCTGTTGTCGCCTCGCGCCCCGAACGCCTGCTCTCGATCGATGCATTGCGTGGTTTTGATATGTTCTGGATCATCGGCGGCGACAATCTCGCGCGGGCGATCGGCAAGTGGTGGGGCACACCGGCGGATGAGAAGTTCGCCGAGCAGTTCGAGCCTGGCCGGTCCAGGCTCCAGTCAACCAGGCCGACCGTGATCAGATGGCCCGCGTCCACACGCCGGATCGCTTTCACAAGCGCCTCGACCCAGGTGCGTGCAATGGCTGGTCGAGGCCGCTCCTTCCGATCGAGCGTGATGACCTGGACGTAGTGAAATTCGCCCAGGGGCGGCCCCAGCCACTCTCCCGGCTGGCGCCGTCCTCCCGGCACGACGGGCTCGTTCATCAAGTCGTAACAGAAGACGGCGGAGCTGCTGGCGCATCGTGACGCGATCGCCTCCCAGAACCGGGCCTGCACGGCCCAGCGCTCCGGCTCGGCGAGGGTATCGTACCAGGGCCGGCACGTCGCGCTTGCGATAGCAGCCCAGGCCGGTGAGGTCCACATAAAGCCCGGTCTGCTCGGCCAGCGTGACCAGATTGGCAAGCCGGTCAAGCGCGTGCGCGTCGGGCTGGTCCAGCCCCTTCATGAACTTCCCGAGCTGAAGATGGACACGGACGATGTTCGCCCCAAGACCCTTCATCTCCCGGAAGTCGGCAACGATCTTGGGCCACTCGTGCTCCCAGTAATCCTCCAGCAACCGGCCGTTCTCATCGCGGTCGTAGTTGAACCCCCACGGGACGAACCGGATGCCCGATGTCGCCAGGACGAAGCCGCGATGGTCGTCTGCGATCTGGACATTCTCCATCGCGGCGTGACTTCCGCTCGACCAAACCTGGATGAGCCAGATCAGTCCCGGGGTGACTGTGTCTTGTCGCTTCACGAGAACGTCTCGCCGGAACATGGAGCCGTTGACCGTGGGGATATCTTATCAAGGTCTGCACCCTGAAAACACCAAACGCTCTCCTCGCCAGGCCGGCGAGGAGAGCGCATGAAGCGATATTGACCCACTCTCGGTGTGACTGTGATGAGACGTGGTGTTCTTGGAAAGAGCACACAAGCGAAGAAGGGGCTGGGGCTGCCTCTCTGAGGAGACAGCGCGTCACCATCGCCTGGCCGTCATCGCCGGGGCGCGGGCAGCCTCAAGAAGATCGGAGCCGAGCCGTCAGGCCTTCGCGACCGCGTCCGACTTGGTGCCGAGAAACTTCTTGCCGGCCAGGGAGATCATGACGAAGAAGTTCTTGGTCTTGTCGTCCTTCTTCCCCTTCTTGACCAGCTTGTGCTTGAGCAAAGCATCGACCGTTTTCTGGTCGGGCTTCTTGGCGGCGACGAAGCCTTGCGGCTCGGCCACCTTGGCGATTGCCTCGAGCATGGTGATCTGAGGCGGGGTCAGCTTGGGCCCGGCCGCCTTCTTGGGAGCGGCCTTCTTGACGGTCGTCTTGGCGGCGGGCTTGGACTTCTTCGGAGCAGCCTTCTTGGCCGCGGTCGCCTTGGGGGCGACCTGCTTCTTGGGAGCTGCCTTGTCCTTGGACTCTCCGGTGCTCTTGCTCGTTGCCATCGTATGAAACCCTCAGTCCGTGTTGACACCTCGTCGATCGGCGAATTCGCCGATTTTGCGCGGAATCATTAGTTAATATAACAGACTCGGCAAGGCAATAAAGATCGATTTCTCACGAATTTTCGATTTTCCACGACATTTTATCCCGATATATCCACCATTTAGGGTCTCAGACGTCGTCGCATGCGGGTTTCGAGACGTCCTGGGATCAAAATCTCATTCCCCGGCGATTCACGCACCTCGTGCACGCCGCCTCGGCGGCCTCGACAGCCACCCGCGCTCGCACCTCTCGGGGCCGGGCAGAGACGCGCGCGGGCCGCCGAGTTGATCGCAGCCGCCTGGACGATTAGACTCGCGCCAGTGGCAGGGTTCCTGAGCACCATCAAGGCAGATCGACGATGAGAGTCCCACTCCTTCGCGCGTTGAATTTTGCCGTGCTGGCCGGTGGCATGACGACAACGGCCTCCGACCTCTCGAGGCCCCTGGGCGAGCCGCGGCTGGAGCACCCGACCCTGTGCTCGCTGGGCGTCTACTGGATCATCCACGGGGACGACAACCAGAACGGCTTCATCGGGCTGGAGTACCGCAAGGCGGGCTCGTCGCCCTGGCGAACGGGTGCTCGTCTCTTCCGCGTCGAGCGCCGGGCCCACCTCATGGAGCGCAGCGGCAGCGACCTCGAGGTTCCCGACGACGGCTGGCTATTCGCCGGCAGCGCGCTGCTCCTGGAACCAGCAACGGCCTATGAGCTCAGGCTGACGCTCGAGGACCCGGATGGCGGGAAGGCGACCGGGACGCTGCGTGCTTCGACCCGGTCCGAGCCGCTCGTCTCCACCACCGCGCGTGTCCGCCACGTCGTGCCCGGCTCCGGAGGCGGCACGGGAACCGAGCGCGATCCCTTCCGGGGCCTGGCAGCCGCCCAGAAGGCTGCGGCTGTCGGCGATCTGTTCCTGCTGGGAGCCGGGGTCTACGAGGGAACCTGGACGATCAGCCATAGCGGCACGCCCGGCCAGCCGATCGGCTGGCGCGGCCAGAGCGCGGGCACCGCCATCATCGACGCCCAGGGGCACGGCGATACGCGACCCGGCCAGGGAATTTCCGCGTCCGGCAGTCACGACGTCTGGTTCGAAGGCCACACGATCCAGAACGCGATTCACGGTGCCGTGTTCCACGACGCCGCGCGGATCGTCGTGCGGCACTGCCATATTCGCCGTGTCGCTTACGGCCTCACCGCCACCCGGAACACCCAGGGGACAGCCGCTGATCACTTCATCGATCACACCGCGCGCGTTTCCCACGGTCAAGTCTCTGAAGTGCCGCCGTCGCTGGGCTTCTTGAACACCGATTGGAGGTCCGCCTTGCCGGCTCTAACCCAGGATGGTCCGGCCCTATAGCCGGGCCAAGAGTGCGTCGTACTCGGCATGAGAGCCGATCCAGAACCATGTGATCGTGTCCCCTTCCCAGAGCCCCAGTGCTCGGTGCCCAAGTCCAACTCGCGCTGAGTAGACGGGCTGGCACTGGCTAACCCGCTTGAACTGTAGGCCTGGATGGTGCGGGTCGGCTCGCCAGAGAGCATAGGCGCGGGAAGTCTGCTGACGCACCGGACCGGGAAGCCTGCCCAGCCGGTCGCGGAACTCGTCAGTGGCGACCGATTTCACTCCGGGGACTCCTCGGGCGGGACAACCTCATCGAGCGGGTGGGTACGTCCGGCTGCAATTTCCCGGCGCACTCCCGAGACGAGGCGGTCCCACTGATCATCGCTGGTCGCGGCGAAACGGGCGTTCCATTGCCGCTCGTCTTCGACCTCAGCAAGCAGCCGGGCCGCGATGGCGTCCTGATCTGCGGCGGGCAGCTTCTCGGCCTCAGCGACGGCGCGTTGGAGCAGTCTCGTCATCGGACCTCCCAGGGCGGCCCGCCGAGTGGGGGCCGGACTCCCGATTTGTTCTTCTTAGCATCTCAGCTTCCGGTCGTCTCTTCAAGCGTTCGTCATCGCCTCGAGAAAAAACGAGGATTTTCATGCAACTGACCGCGTCAGTGCCTCGATGATCCCAAACCAACCGTCGATTATCATGAGGAGAGCGACAATCGGTGCACAACCCCAGACGGGAAAGGAGCACGATCGTGGCACTGGCGCACGTCACCCTGGCTACGCGCGAACTCGCGCGGTCAACGGCCTTCTTCCACGAGGTCCTGGGCTGGACGCCGATCGGGCGGCCGCGGAACAACGTGGCGCCCGCCGCCTGGCTGCAAATCGCGCCCGGGCAGGAACTCCACCTGGTCGAGGTTCCCGAGTTCCAGCCCTCGCCGTTCGAGCAAGAGTACGGCCGGCACATCGCGGTCAGCCTTCCGTACTCCGCGTTCCCAACGCTCAAAGAGCGCCTGATTGCCCACGGGGCCAAGGTGATCGGTCCCCTGCGCGATCGCCTTTCGACCGCTTTTTCTTCCGCGACCCCAATGGCCACCTCTTCGAGGTACTCGAGCAGGAGAGGGGCCAGGAAGATCTGACGAAGTAATGGCTCGGTGCACGGCCGCAAGGCAGACAATTCCTGTGCGTTCCCTTGCACCACGACTCAATCCCGGCCGATCCCCAGCGAATCCGCCACGCGGTTGATGTAGTTGAACCAGGAGGCGATCAGGGTGATCTGGAGCCTGGCCTGGTCGTCGAAACCGGCGGCACTCAGCCGTTCGTGATCCAGGGGAGAGATCTTGGTAGCGTCCCTGGTCAGCTTGATGACGTAATCGATCATGACCCGCTCGGCCTCGGTGATCGGGGCCGTCTTGTAGTCCTCGCGCAGCGCCTGGACAAGATCGTCATCCAGGGTGACCCGACGCAGAAACTCTGCGTGCGAGACAATTCAGTAATGGCACTTGTTGGTCAGGGAGACCATGGTGGCGATCATCTCGTGCTGCCGTCGCTGCAGCGGCAACTCGGGCGACATGAGCGCGCCGAAAGTCGCGAAAGCATGATAGAGAGCCTCGGGAATCAAGGTATGCGAGGCCACGATCCCGGGCAAGCCCCGGTCCAGCTCCTGAACGGGCTGAGCGTACTCCCGGCGGGTAAAGGGTGCGCTGCTGGGCCATTGCCTCCAGGACCTTGTCGTCGGCATCGTCCAGAGAAAGTGTGCGAATCCAGGGCATCGGAACGGGTCTCCTTGCTCAATGACATTCGAGAAACAGCAGAGCGAAATTGACGAAAGGCGCGGGTCAGGTCGTCTCCACGGCCGGCGAGGCCGGCGACGACCCGGCCAGGCCCGAGGCATCTCCAGGGGCCTCCCGCGGCGCGAGTCTTGTGAAAACGAGGTGGTAGACCGGAAGCCCGAGCACGACCACGGCCAGACCGATCCCGGCATGTTTCGGCTTGTTCATGGCCATCAGCAATTCCCGGCCTGCGATTTTCGCCCTGAAAACACGCTGGTTTTGATCTCCCATTTCGCGAACTCATTGCGCATAATGCTTTCCCGAATTCCCTATCTTACCACCTGGGCCAATGG
>JBEKTN010000337.1:0-9308 GCA_049516015.1 Isosphaeraceae bacterium
GCGACAAGATCCTCCCCAAGTATGAAATCCTCATCCAACCTCAATCGATCTAACGGACCTCGGATCACGGAGAACCAAGATCGCGAATCAAGATGAAATTATTATCGGGGATTTCCCTAACGCCCCGTTCGGCTTTTTGGTGCGGGCTCTCGGAAGCTGGGATACTCACGACCAACAGCGTGTTCCTGGCCGCTTTTGCCGCTTCACTCAGCGCCTGGGCAAAGGTGAAGTGCGTCTCGAACGTTCCGGCGGGCAAATCGGCCGCGGTGTGCAACTGGCGGGCATAGGCGACCCATTCGTCAATCAGGATCAGGCAGGGGCCATACTTGTTGAAGAGTTCCTTCAGCGAATTGCCGGGGTTGGTGGCGTGCTCGTCGTCCTCTTTGACGAGCTTGTAGCCTTCCTTGCCGCCGAGTTGCCACGCGATTTCGCCCCAGAGGGTACGGACGACGGTCCCGTCGGGTTTCTTGTGCGGCTTGCCCGGAGAAATCTGCGTACCGACGAAGACGGCGCGTTTTACGTTCTTGGGAATCGGGATGGCGAGTTCTTTGACCAGTTCCTCGACGCCGGGCAGTTCGCTCGCTGGAGTTCCGGAGAACATGTGATAGAGTGCCAACTCGGAGTGGGTCTTGCCGCCGCCGAAGTTGGTCTGCAACTCGACGACCGGATCGCCTCCCTGACCGGACAGCCTCGATATGGCCTGCGTCAGCAGCCGGCGCAAGCCTTCTGTCAGAAACGTCCGGCGGAAGAATTCCGTGGGGTGTTTGTACTCGTCGGAGCCTTCTCCCTGGTAAACCTGCCACAAGTCGGCTGCGAATTCGGCCTGCTGGTACCGGCCCGACGCCACGTCAGGATGCGGCGTGACGACTTCACGCCACGGCTTCAGACCGCCCTGAGGGTTGCCTTCGGTGGGCTGGAACGATTTCTTGCGCATCTCCGAGCGGCGTTGTTCGTCAAAAACGACCCGCATGAGGTCCATGCGCATCTGCCCGACTTCAGCCGCGGCCTCGGCTGCCGAGACCGCGTTGAGCAACCGTTCCGTCGAATCGAGCGCCCGAATGGCGTCGTTGCTGATGAATTGCTCGTGATGCGCCCACTGGTTGCGGATGCCACGCAATTCACTGACCAGACTACGTTCGGCCGGTCCCAACACGTCGCGGAAGACGTCGTTCCACTGGTCCCACATAACGCCGAGCAGGGCTTGAGGATCATCGAGATTAGGGCCTTGCGCCTTGGCTTTCTGGGCTCTCGGCGAGGTCGAATCGGTGAGCACGTCAGCCCACTTGTCACCCAGGTGGGATTTGAGTTCGCGTTCGACAAAGGGGCGCAGGCCAGCGGATAACAGGTCCAGCCCTTTTCCCACTCGTTCACGGTTCGTGATTGCCATAGCTCAGTCGTCCATCTTCAGAAGAGATCTTGTTGAATCGTAGGTTGCCTGTTTCGTTGCGAGAGCGCAAGTTTCGAGAGTTCCGGCCAGGCAATGACCAAACTGTTGTAGGCCATGGCATCTTGCGCCCATTTCTTGCGTTCGCAGATGGAGTAGAGCCGGTAGGCCAGCTCGCGGGCGATTTCGCCAATGCCTCCCAGCTTGTTGAGCAACGCGGCGGCTTCGGCCTCGCCCTTGGTTTCGAGGGTACGGATCAGGTGCTGGGTGGTCTCCCAGACCGTGAGGCGTTTGTCAGTGTCGGGGTTCCAGTCGGCGTGCAGGTCAGTGCGGCCGAGGAGTTGCACAATGCCCTTGCCAGCTTTCACAACGCCGGCTTCAACCAGTCCTTTGATGGCGGTGTCCTTGGCCTTGCTGAGTGTCTCGGCCACGCCATAGGGGCCTTCGCTCGTGCCGTACTGCTCGAACCATGCTAACGCCCAGCGAGTATCTGGGTCGAAGTCCCCTTCTTGCTCGGAGAGCACTTCGTCGAGGACCTGGTTGATGATTCCCAGGGCGGTGCGGACGGTCATCGTCCTACCATCGCTTTCGACGACCCTTGAGTACTGCGTGAACACCGCCATCCCCGGCCCGATTGACGCTTGGGCGAGATCCACAGGGGCGATGTTGCCTTGCTGGAGGTGCTTGAGCGCGTCGGGTAAGTCTCGTTTGAGGACGTTGAGGAGCTCGCGACGCGTCGCTAACCGTGCATCCGACGGGAGAGGCCGACACACAAGCACGATGTAGGACGCGAGTGCGTTAGAATCCATGGCCCGCATTCGCCAAGCTTGCGAGGCCCGAACCGGCCAGGTGCCTGTGATCTGGAACCCGCTCGTGATAAGTGCCTCGAGCAACGTTTCCCATCCTGTAGTAAGATCAACGCTTATCCCGCTCTCTGGTAAATCGTACGCACCACTCTCCTCGTCATCCTGTTTAAAGGCGTAGTAGACAGTGAGAGGAAATCGAGAATCCATCCTCTCACGAAGACTGGTAAATGCTTTGCAGAAGCCGGCCTCGAAGTGTTGCTTCGCCTTGATCTTGTCGCCTTCGAACCGCTCTGGCGATGCAGTTAATTCCGGTAACTTAGGGACCAACACGGTGCTGAGAAGATCGGGATATAGACTCCTAATTGTGCGACGTATCCAGACGTAGAAAAAGTCAGAGAGGGCGGCGTAACTAATGTTGTCGTAGTAGGGTGGGTCTGTGCTAACCAAGAGTTTTTGAAGATTACCCACACCTTTTGCAGCGTCAACCTGGAGAGCGGTCCCTTGCGGCGTGCTCAAGATAGCAATCGATTGAATTGCTGTCGCGGTAATATCAACAGCATTCTGCCAACAGACGGATTCTTTGCCGAGGAGGTTTGCCTCAGCAAAATCCCACATCATCGGTATTGCTTGTCTTCCAAACAGATTCTTTACCCTTTGGCCACTGGCACTTTGATCCCAGCGGCACATCGCGTTGTTGAAGTCCGCGGACCGATCAAGCGCCAGTGTGAGAAACGTTTTTACCGTCTTGGTGTACGCCGCGGATTCCTCATTTGTCAGGCCAGCACATGATGAATCTATCTTTATTATTGAATCTAGGTGTTTCACCAGATCGCTCAAGGTCACGAGGCCCGTGAGCTGGCGACGAGTAAAGAGCTGATCAAACCGTTCTACGCCGTATCCAATGCACCAAATGTTACGAGGGTCGTTCGCCATTTCCTCTCGCGGAATGTTGTCTGGTTCTGATACCAAAGCTGCCTGGGAATGAATGGGATTTGAAGGCAAGTAACATCGTCCACGATTTGTATCGGCTACAATTGCAATCAATTCGGAACGCATGCGGCCTGCTTTTGACTCCGATTTAATATGCTTATCATTAATTGGCGACCCCGTGAGAAGGCACTTGAATCTTGCGCCACGGCCCGTTTTCGTGCCGGCTGAAATCACATCGCGGTCTCTCGGTGTTCCCGTGCGAACCCGGTATTGCCAGGTTCCTTTAGCACGATCAACGACGGGTTCGAGCCACGCTAGATTATCTTCCCTGCTGGAAAGCCAGTAGGTGCTGATTAGTGGGACTTGCGCACCTTGTGCGGCAGGATCTGGACTGGCTACAGTTCGCGCCCAAATCCACGCGATGACATCGGCTTCACCTGCACCACGATCCTCGGTTAGTCGCGCCTTTGGATAGAGGTGTCCGATCTTGGCTCGCGCACGGTCGTGAACGAGCCGTCCATAGTATCGGACATCGGCTGCGAGCCCGTGTGTTCCACGCCAGGCCTCGGTGCCGCCGATCCCCTTGCGGTCCTCTGGGTTAATCGGAGGACGTCCCACCCATTGCGGAGCAAGCTCGAGGTTGCATTTGTTCAGCAACACTGCCACCGGATTCAAATCTCCAGCGTGTGCTTCGAATCCCATGCGGCTCGCTTCAAGGGGGATGGAGCCGCCGCCTGCGAACGGGTCGAACACCACGGGTATCTCGCTGTCGCAGTGCGCGATTATTTCTGACCGCGCCTCGGCGTACACTTCAGGATGCTCGTGTAATTTCTTGCCCATCATCTTCCGAATGATGTCGAAAAGCCGCTCACGTTCTTCGCTTTGCGCTTCCTCCGTCGGCCACTTTTCTGGGTGAGACGACGGATCGTCAACGACTGAGGCGAAGAGCACGGCGCGAGCCGTAGGTAGTGGCAGGCGAGCCCACCAGTGGTGAATACCCTTGGGATGTGGCCCGATGCCCGGCCGCTTGTCGTGGGCAGACGCATCGTTGATCTCAGGCAGCGGCAGGCCGACTTCGATGAGCTTCTTGCGGTAGGGTAGCGTCATGCGGCGGGTTCGCTTTCGTGCACGGAATTGGGTCGTGATTCGGGTCGCATTTGGGTTTGTGCTGCATTCTCCGCCGCAAACCGAAGATGCGTAACTCCATGAAACATCGTGGGTTGCCGCTTCCGCGACGGGGAGGAATTGCGGCGGATTTGCGTTTCGGCCGCATTCTTTTCCGCAATTCGTTCGCCCTGTTGAATAGTCCGTATCATGCCCGGTCCTTTCGCGTGGCTTTCGGCTGAGGCCCAGGAAACCATCGAGCAGACCTGGTCGTCCCGGACGGATGGATCAAGTGGTCCGAACGGAGCTGCTTCAGGTAAGACTGAATCTGGTTACGGGTCAGTCTGGGGAACGCGGCCATGATCTCCCGAAGCGAACAGCACCGCCCGGCATGCTGCGAGCGGTCGCTGCGCCCACCATTTGTGGGTGCTGGACGCATTTCCCTTATGGATGTCGTTTTCCCTAGTTGACGCCTCGTTGATGGCCTTCAACGGCAGAGCCACTTCGATGAGTTTCTTGCGGTATGCTGTCATACGACTTCTGCCAGGGCGGGAAGCAAAATTGCGTTTGGTGGACGCCGGAATTGGGTTTTACCAACACAATGTCCGAGATCCAGCAACTTGATACAACTCATTGAAAATACCAAACTTAAAGCGTTTAGTCCAGCCGCGTGCAGCCGCGGTATAGGATCTGGATTTGGGTGGAATTGGGTATTAGAGCTCCCGGGTTGGATCATTTGGATGCCTTCCCAGGATACCAGCGGCCGCCCTTCGTGCGCCCAACATTGTGGGCTTTGCCCTCGGTTTTAAGGTCTTTGAGAAGGGTCTTCAGCCGGTCACGAGAGAGAGACGGATACTCCTGCAACATGTCAGCCAGCGTGCACCCGTCCTCACGATTTTGACCGAGACATTCGACAAGCAGGGCCTTCGTGGTGGCACGGTCGAGCAAGTGCGGCTCGCCGCGAGAGTCGTAACGCTGAGGGCTGAGCACGTACTGGGTTCCCCGGCCATGTCCGCGTGATTCGATGAGCTCCTGACGAGCTTCTCGAAATGAAAGTTGGCTTTCGCCTCCTTGAATTCGAGGTGCTCATCCTCCTTGGCGTTCAGCCATTCCTGCAACTGTTGGCTCGTTGCCGTCATGCTGGCTCCTGTGCCTGGGCCAGCAAAGCCGGCAGGTCGTAATTCACGCTCGTTGCTTGAAAGTCCGGTTCTTTCTCAAAGGGCTGACGGACATAACGGACATCGACACGGTCGCCATCAACCAGGCAAATGGCGAGATAGAAGTCATCGGGCTTGTTCAGCGCTGTGAGGATCTCGTTCTTGGTGATCGTGACGGTCTTTGCCCCCACCACGCGGCCCTTGACCTCGATGAACCGCAAGGTGCCCGTGCCGGGAATGGAAGACTCCACGTCGTATCCGAGATTCTGGTCGCTCACGTCCCTGGGAACGTACCCCAACTGCCGCTCCGCTTGCATGACGGCATTGATCGCGAGCATTTCGGAACGTTCCGTGTCCTGGGCGAAGGTCGGAACGGCGGCTGATTCCCCGCTGAGAGTGCGGAGCAACCCGACGGGGACAATCATTGCGCCGCCGAGCACGACCGGTGGCAATGGGGAAAGTTTGCGTTCCTGTTCCAGTTCACCGAGCCGCTTTTGCAACCGGCCAGCCAATTCGTCGGCACGTTGTCGAGCCAGGCCGGAGTTGAGTTTGGCGTTGACCCTGCCTGCCAACTCCTGGTCCTTCAATTGAGCGGCCCGGTGATCCCAGTAGTTGATCTCCTTGGTGAGCCGATCCTGCACGGCGGCCTTCGTTTTGTCGATCAGCTCTTCCTTGCGGTGCCGCAGTTCGCCCAAGTGCTGCGGCACAAGATGCAACGCGGCGTGTTCCATGGCCATCGATTCCAAGCTGCTCTTTATCCATTCGGGGGCTTGGAACGACTTCAGGGCCTCAACTTCTTCGGCCGTCAGCGGTCGGTAATCGAGATACGGGGCGGGACCGGCGTTAGACGCCTGCCCATCGGCATCGATTTCGACGAATTGCATCCGCTTGGACACGACGCGGCGATTGCCGGCGCGGTCGGTACGGGCGTCCTGGATGGCGTGTTCCAGGAAGAGCAGAGCGCGGGGCTGATCGCTCTCGTCGGTGTCATCGGCAAGAATCGCCCCGCGTTTCAGCAAGTCGCGATGCCGTTCGATAATGAGGTCGAGCGTGGCATCGAGCAACGGATAACCGGGACAGACAAAGCCTGCGAGCGGCTTGCCGGGAAGGCTGATGAGGCTCTTCTCGAAGGTGATCCGCTCGTACTTCGAGAGAACGGCCGCTCCGCGTCCGATTTCCCGGTCACGATGGCGAATGACGGCGGGGACGTGCTTGATCTCGAAGCGCTTCGGTTCGCGCTCGTGAATGGTCCCGCCCAGCAGCTTGAACGCCTCGATAAAGAACGATGCAATGAAGTGCGGCTGAAGCCGGCGGGCCTCGGCCCGTTCCATGTCCTCGCGGATTTGCCGGACCTTCGTGACATCCATCGAATCGTGTGTCAGGGCGCGACTCTCGACCAGTTCGCGAAGATGCTGGCGGTCGAGCGCCTTGTCGACAACCTTGAAAAGGCGGGCCTTCACTTCGGGATCGTCTCCGTAGCGGATGGCGTCGAGCAACAGGTCACGCAACGGCCGGTCGTCAAAGGTGAGTTGGCCGAGGACGTCGAACACTTGCCCGCCGAGGGCGCTCCGTTCTTCGTCGAGTTTCTCCAGCAAACGCAGGTAAACTTCGCCTTCGCGTGTATCCTTGGCCACAAGATTCCATAAGTGGCAGACCTCGGTTTGGCCGATGCGGTGGATGCGACCGAAGCGTTGCTCCAGACGGTTCGGATTCCAGGGCAGGTCGTAGTTCACCATGAGGTGGGCGCGTTGCAGGTTGATTCCCTCCCCCGCGGCGTCGGTGGCGAGGAGGATTTCCACTTCCTTGTCATGCGTGAATGCCTCCTGGGCCTTACGCCGTTCCTCGCGGCCGACGCCGCCATGAATAATGACGACCGCCTCGGGCCGTCCGACGAGTGCCCGTATGCGTTCGGAAAGATAATTGAGGGTGTCGCGGTGCTCGGTGAAGATGACGAGCTTACGTCGATGCCCGTCGGCGTCGAACATCGCCGAGTTGTTCTGCAAGAGCCTGGAGAGCTCATCCCACTTGCGATCGGTTCCGGATTGCCTTACACGCAAAGCGACGCGCTCCAGGTCTTGGAGCTGGGCGATTTCAAGCCGCAACTCTGCGATGGTGCGGGAGGCAGACGCCAAATCGACGACCCGTTCTTCAGTTGCTTCGACCTCGGCATCGGGAGCGTCGTCAAGGTCGTCAAGTTCGTCGGCCGTCAGTGCCGGCAAGTCCACGTTCATATCGACCTGGACCTCGGCGCCACGTTTGAGAAGCTGCTCCTCGCGAACTCGCTTCTCCAGCCTCTCCCGGCGGCGTTTGAGGGACTGGTAGATGGCTTCGGGCGACGACGCGAGCCGGCGTTGCAAGATGGTCAACGCGAATCCCACCGTTCCTTTGCTGCCAGCATTTTCCAACGCCTCGGCCCGGTTGAATTCCTCGCGAACGTAGTCGGTTACTTGCTTGTAGAGTTCGGCTTCGGCATCCGACAGGGCGTAATTGACCGTGTAGGCCCGGCGTTCCGGGAACAGCGGCGTGCCGTCGAACTTGAGCAGTTGCTCCTTGACCAGCCGTCGCATCAAGTCCGAGGAATCCGAAACATGCACGCCGTCGCGGAATTTCCCTTCAAAGCGGTCGCCATCGAGCAAAGCCAGGAATAGCTGAAAGTCGGCCTCTTTCCCATTGTGCGGCGTGGCTGTCAGGAGCAAGAAATGGCGGGTCAGCGTCGAGAGGAGCTGCCCGAGCCGGTAACGCTTCGTGTATTTAACCTCGTTGCCGAAGTAGGTGGCGCTGAGCTTGTGAGCTTCGTCGCAGACGATCAAGTCCCAGTCGGTCTGCTGTAGCTTGACCTGCGTGTCCTCGTCGCGACTGAGCTTGTCGAGACGACAAATGATCAAAGCTTTCTCGCTGAACCAGTTGCCGGTGCGTGCGGATTCGACCGCGTCATTTGTCATGATGTCGAACGGCAGGTGGAACCGGCTGTCGAGTTCGTCCTGCCACTGCTCGACAAGACTGCCGGGGCAAACGATCAAACACCGTTGCAGAGCGCCTCGGGCCATTAACTCCTTGATGAACAGCCCCGTCATGATGGTTTTCCCGGCCCCTGGATCGTCGGCGAGCAGGAACCGGAGCGGTTGCCGGGAGAGCATCTCGCCGTAAACGGCGGTGATTTGGTGCGGAAGGGGATCGACAAGGGAAGTATGGACCGCCAGGAGCGGGTCAAACAGGTACGCGAGCCGGATTCGGTTCGCTTCGGCCAGCAAGCGGAACAGTGCCCCGTCGCCGTCGAAACTCCAGGGCCGGCCTGCCTCCATAACTTCGAGCGTCGGCTCGCGGTCGCGATAGAGCAATTCGTTGCCGAGACGACCAGCCGAGTCTTTGAACGTGACTTCGATCGCGACAGTGCCAAGCCATTTAACGTCGAGGATTGTAGCCAAACCCTCGGGCAGAATGCCACGGATCGAACAACCACGGGTAATATCTTCTAAGCGTGTCATATAATATTTTATTGTATAAGATGTCATTACTTAACTGATACTCTGTGAAACCGCACGTCAAATCGCAAGCTTCTTGACCTCGTTGAGGGTTATCTGTTCGTTGGTCGGGTCATAGAGCCTGGTGGTACGCGGGCTCGTATGGGCGGCCAAGGTGCGGTCGATGACCAGATTTCTTATCACGGTCCACGCCCCGGAGCGGTTGGGATACGGCGTTGCATCCTTTCGGTCTGTCACCCCGCCAATTCATCATAGCTGATTGGACGGTGCTCGCGCAGATAGTTTGGAACCGCTCGACAAGCCTGCCTGGGGCATGGTGTCATGGCAGGGCTTACGCATCACAATAGCGAACCTGGGTCATATGGAAAGTTTCATATACTGAGCAAACCCAGACTTTTGCCCTTCAGTTTTGCGACTTTTCAATAGTGTTGTGACCAATACAGCG
>JBEKTN010000338.1:0-9245 GCA_049516015.1 Isosphaeraceae bacterium
CGCTATGCCGCGTTGTGCCAGGAAGCCGGACTGGTCCCCGTCGTCGAGCCGGAAGTGCTCATGGACGGCGAGCATACCCTGGAGCGGTGCCGCGAGGTAACGGAGGAAGTCCTGCGAACGGTTTTCCACCAGCTTTACACTCAACGGGTGACGCTGGAGGGTCTGATCCTGAAGCCCAACATGGTGCTTCCGGGATTGACCTGCCCCAAGCAAGAAACGGTCGACGAGGTGGCCGACGCCACGGTGAACTGTCTCTTGCGAGCCGTCCCCGCTGCCGTTCCGGGGATTGCGTTCTTGTCGGGCGGCCAGTCCCCTGAACAGGCCTCCGCCCGCTTGAATGCCATGAATGTGAGATTCAAGTCGTCACTGCCATGGGCGTTGGCGTTTTCGTTCGCCCGCGCCATCCAGCAACCGGCTCTAGAGATCTGGCGCGGCGAGAAGGCCCACGTGTTGGCGGCACAGCAGGCTCTTTATCATCGAGCCAGGTGCAACCGGGCCGCGCGCCGTGGCGAATACAATGCCGCGATGGAGATGAGCGTGACGCAATGGGTACCCACGGCCAGTCCGCCGGCTGACCATCCGCTGGGCCAACTGCAACATGCAGGTCCGGCGGCGACGTGATCGCCCGAGCCCCGCATCCTCGACCTGCGACCGTCGCCATCCGAAAAACCGACTCGAGGAACACACCATGAACGAATCGCTCCCCGAAGTTTACCTGGCCCGCCACGGCGAGACGGCGTGGTCGCTGTCGGGCCGGCACACGGGACGGACCGATATCCCCTTGACCGAGCGGGGCGAGTGCAACGCGCGGAGGCTGCGAGCACGGCTCGAGGGGATCACGTTCACCGAGGTCCTGGTCAGCCCGCTCCAGAGGGCGCGGCGGACTTGCGAGCTTGCAGGTTTCGCGGCCGTCGCCAAGGTCACCCCGGACCTCATCGAGTGGGACTATGGCGATTATGATGGCCGGCTCACCTCCGACATCCGCCGAGAGCGCCCAGGCTGGTATCTCTTCCGCGACGGCTGCCCGGGAGGTGAGTCGCTCGCGGCCGTGGGTGCGCGCGCCGACCGCGTGATCGCCCGCCTCCGCGCGGATGGCGGTCGCGTCCTCCTCTTCGGTCACGGCCAGTTCTTCCGTGTCCTCGGCGCGCGCTGGACGGACCTGACCACCGAGGACGCGAGGCACCTCGTACTCAGTACCGCATCGCTGAGTATCGTGGGCTACGAGCATGCCCTGAACGACTCGGCCATCCTCCTCTGGAACGATGACCACCACGTGAATCCTGGCGCGTGAGTCGTTCTCATACCGTCGGCTTGCTCTTCATGAAAGACAGGCCGATTAGATTTACCTTCCAAAGTCAGCCGCACTGGTGCCCCGACGGGGGGAGTCTGGGACGCCTGGCTCGACACCTGAGCACGCCGCCTTTCGATTTCACATCCCCCACCCTCGCCGTTTCGGGAGGCATTCGGCGGCTGGGCGCTTGGTTCGGAGCGGTTCCTGGGACGGCTTCGCGAGCTGTCCGGGCCTGTGGTCTGCGATCCTCCCGCGCCCGAGGCGCGACAGCTCGCCGGACGCGATGCCGCAGCCATCTTGAGGGCGGTGTCGGAACACGATGGCTTGGACCGATCGGCACTGGCCAGCGCGGAGATCCCCACATCGCTCGCGCCGTCGCTGCCTGGCTCTGCCGCCGCCACAGCGAAGTCCCGCTCCGCGAGCTCGCCCCCCAACTTGGCCTGTCTCGTGCCGACAGCGTCCCCAAGCAGACCCGCGGCATGGACGCTCGCCTGCGAGCCCGGTCCGGGCCCTTTTGTAAGGACGTTTCGCCCCCCGGCACCCGACTGCGCGTTGTGCTCTGGATGGCGCATTCAACTACCACGCCACATCAACCGGCACTGGCAGGCCAACGCGCATGAAATAACGGGCGAAGGCTTGGGACAAATGTTCCCGGTACGGTGATAACAGTCGTGGCCGCTCTCGACCTCGAGCCGCGAGCAAGGACTCCAAGAACTCACGAGGCAAGGTGAACACCTCGTGAAAGTCCACGATGCGGTGCTCGAATTCGAGGCCGGTGACCGACGATCGATTTAGGATGCTCAAGTTCCACGCGTATCCATCCTTGATGTCGCTGCAATGCGTCCGCCAAGCCTTCGCGGTCGGATTCTGATTGCGCTGCCGTAGGAATGCTTCCCAGGCCGCCTGATAGTCGCTCAGCGACAGGTGAGGACAGGCCACGACGTTGCGGACCTTTTCCTGTTCCATGTCGCACGCCTGGGTCATCACGATGACATCCGCCTGGAACGCGACGCGGCCCTGCTTGAGCGCCTCGACTTCCGAACCGGAACCCGTGACTTGAATCGGGGTCGAGGACCAGCTCACCAGCGGACAGTCGAAGATGATGTCCCCTTGCGTGAGTCGCTCGCCGGGACTGACCGTCTCATACCAGATGTCACTCATGCTCATCGTCGGTGAGGCGACGCTCGTCAAGCATGATGTGGGGACGCCAGTGCGGAAGCGTGCCCCCATCCAGCTCGACTTCATCAGTGAAGAGGATCTCCCGCTGGCGAGGCAAGGCGACGACACCACGAAGACGTTCGGCATCGTCATCCTGCTCCTGGCGAGCAGGCGAGGAACTCAAGCCGTTTTTCAGGGTCGCGACCGATGACTGCATTCGGTCGGCCGCCTGAGTCGCCCTGGGGGTCTCTGCCATACGGTTTCTCCATGAGGAAGCACCAAGAGCATCTTACCACAAATGGGCATTCAGGGTGAGGACGGCTTCTCCGTCATCGCCATCCTGTGTGTCCTTGCGATAGGAGCCGGAAAAAACCAACGGTCTGCTATGACCGTCAGTTCAGTGGTGCGCTCTCTGCACCGAAAGGCGCAGTCGGCCACCGGTCTCATAAAACCTCCCTTTAACGAGAAACATGAGGCTTACCGGAATGGCGGCCCCGGTCAGGTGCAGCGCCTGGTTCGCTTGCCTCGCGCACCCGCTTGGCTTATGTCAATCGACGACAACCGCGATATTTGAGTTTGCCAACCGGTCCCTGCATCCGCGGTGCTGCAAATGCTCGCGTAGCTCATCGCAGTGACGTTGAACCGCACCACATAGTGCCCCCAAGTGGGAATCCGGAACGATAACCCACATTGCGAATTGGAGGCCCCATCTCCAGGTCACTCGAATGAAGTGCCGGTTTGCCTGATGTAACAGGCCCCGTAGTTCCTGATAGCCGTTCCCCACACGGTCGTTCGGGTACGGAAACCGGGACGCGATTAGTTTGCCCAGGAGCCTAAGCAGCCGATTGTTGTCAATACTAATCGCGTCCCGGCTTCCGTCTCTTTCCACCCATGATTTTTTCGGAGTTAGGTATGGTGTTCTCGGAACTCCGAACTGCGGAACTCCTGAGGTATGGTGTCCCCGGAACTCCTGAACTCCTGTCTGCGGAACTGAGGCTGGTCCGCCAGAGGGGCCGGTTGGGATACGGCGGGAATGTACGGAACGAACGGGCGAGCGTCGCCCTTGAAGAATTGATCCCGAAGCTCCTCGGCGACTGCATTTCCCCTCTCGCGACCAATGTGGACCATGTCGGTCACGAGGCTGGCGTTGTCCATTGACCATCCGTATTCCGGAAGGTCGAACTCGACCCGCCGATAGCGGTCCCCCAGGATGTGCCGGGATTGGAAATCAATCCCTTTGGATTGGGAGAGTGACATCACCTCCAAGAGCTTGTTCGACATCCACCAGTGGATTCCCGCCTTCGTGCCCGGCGGCCGCGCGTACAACTTCGGACTCCCGGTGCCTATCGAGAGCATATGGGTCGAGTCGAAGGTCAAGGCGGGATCAACCTCGCGGCTGCACCTGTCCATGATCTGCATTGCCTCGACAACAGCGACCATGCTCGGGTTGTTCGCCCAAACCCCGCCATCAATATAGGCGCTCCCTTGGTCGATGACGGCGTGGGGGAAAAAGGTCGGAGCCGCCGTGGTGGCGAGCAGGACATCGGTAACCCTGTAGGCGTGATCGACGAAAAGGAGCGGAAGGTGAGCCGTCTTAAAAACCTTCGGTTGCCCCACGGTTAGGTTGACCGAGGGGATGACCAGCCTGGTGCTGGATTGGCCGAGGGTACGGTTCGCGAACACTTCGTCCAGGGCGCTCCTGAGTTCGGTGGACTCGTACTTCGTACTCCAGAGCCAGTAGTGGTCCAGATTGCGGCGACGCAGGAACAGGTCGACGAGCCAAGACGGCCGCCGCCGGAGCCAGCACCCCCACCGCCTGATCCTCGAGTTCGTTGGTCGGTCCCACCATCGGCGGAAGATGATCGGCCCTCGCTCCAGGTAGAACTGCTCGATCCGGGCCGCTGGCTCGCCGAAGGCCACCGCTGCGGCGATAATCCCTCCGGTCGAGGTGCCGGCAACCAGGTCGAAGTGCCGTCCGATCGTGTGACCGATCCGCTGCTCCACGGCAGCGAGGAAGCCGGCAGTGAACGCACCCCTCACGCCGCCCCCGTCCAGGCTCAGGATACGAAATCGGTAGGTGTTATCTTCTCCAGTCGGCACGTTCATATTGGTTACGCTCCACCCCGTTTCGGATAGGTTCATTCACGGCGGGCTCGACACCCCCGCCAAGCCATTCGCCAGTGGCATGCCACATCTCGTAAAAGAACAACCATTCGGAGATCCATGGGATAAGTGTGTGACCGAGCGACAGGTCGCCTGACCATTCGCCACTGCCCGGGAGATACAAGCAGAGCTCTCGCTGGCCGTACATGTGGGGAATCTTCTTTGCGTTTTCGCGGCACGTCAATTGGGGTGAGGTCACCCACACGCTGGGCGGCTCCCAGACCTGGTATTCGATCTTGACCCGATAAACCTCGGAGACTTCCGTCGGCTGAACGTCCCCCGCGGCAGTCAAAACTGCACCGCGCACTTTGGTCTTGAAGCCTGGGAATGCGCGCATGCGGGCAGCTTGCTCGTGGACGCTCAAGATGCTCTTGGGGCGGAATCTAGTCCCCATAGAAGGTGTGGTTCCGCGACTTGACCGATGGGGTTGAAAGGGTCGCGGCCGGCAGTGCCTCGGCCAGGATCATGCCGTTTTCCCTGTTGATGTAGGTCGATCCGTTTGGCCGGGCCGGGCTGATTGCCGCAGAGGCTTCCTTGACAGCCCGCACGGCCGGTTCGCCGAAGAGACCCTTTAGCTTGTCGGTCACATTCTGAATCCCGGTCGTCCCAGTCAGCTCCGTCCACTGTGAGCGGAACTCGACGACCGCGTCGGTGAAGGCGTCGTAGGTCTCCGGCTTCAACAACCACTTCTCGGAGATGATCTCGTCGTCGTTGACCGGGTTGCGGATCTCGCGCACGTCCGATTCGACGAGCTGGACGAGGCCCTCCAGGACCAAGTCCATCGCTTCGACGATGCTTCGCTGCCCTAAGTAGATCTGGCCGGCCAGGGTCGTCAGGATGATCGAAGGCGGCCCCATGGAGAGGTCATCCACGAAACGCACGTCCCGCCATCGCTTCAGCAACTGCACGGTTTTTGTCAGGATGGACTTTAGCTCGGCAGACTTCGGGCGACGCATCGGTTCGACCTCGGAGCGGGCGAACTTTTCCAGGAGCACCATCGTCTGCGACTCAAACCAATCGGAGTATTCGATCGGATTTGAGGTCTTCCAGGTCGTCATTCTGGGCTTTGGACGGTCGGGGATCAGGATGAAGTGCCCACCCTTATCCAGATCAGGCACGGCCGGAACTACGTCGAGGTGGAACTCCGAGTCATTGGAATAATTCAGCCTGATGCACCTGGGCATCCTCTCGGCGATGCGGCGGTACGTGCCGTGCTCTTGGAGCCGGTCCCAGATGAGTTCGTAAACGTCGCGCGGGTGGCATGGCCCCCGGATATCCAGCTTGCAAACGATGTCGAGATCGAACTCGGTCTTCTTGATAGGGCGAACGGTGGTGTCGAGTCGGAGCGAACCCTGGGGGAAGAGATAGGGGGAGAATTCTTCGATCAGGCTCCCCTCGGCGCCGAGCCAGGTGGTGACACCGCTGTAGCCTTCAGTGGCGCGTTCAACCTGGTCAGGGCGAAGCTGGAGATTGATGCAAATCCTTTCCAGGATTTGCGAAAGGAATTGGTTTGGGCGAATTGCAACCGTGGCCATGGTGTTCACCTTTCTCGGTGGAGGCGATTCCCGTCCATGAGCGAGGCCTCCACCGCCCGGCTCGACGAAATTTCGTTCGGACATTTACTTGGAAACACTGGTACACCTATAAAATCTTACCGCTCGAAGCAGGTTGGCAAAGGGGACATTCGTAATTCTCTTGGTAAGTTGAACGATCCTGGCAAACGGCTTCTCCGCAGACTGGGCATCTTGCCGCGACAAATCAACCACCACCGGCAGAGCCGGTGGTATGAGGAAGGCCCCTTGAAGGGGCCGTTACTCGAGGTTACTTCGTCTGGTCCAAGGCCCTCTGGAGACTACCTTGCTGATCGAGGTGCCGACTGACCTGATGGTCAGCCAGCCCGGCTGTGCACACGAAGCATCCTCGAACCCAAAAGCTTCGGCAGGTTGTTTTCGTGTCCAACAGCCCTCGGGAAATCGGATACACGCCGGAAACGGCAGAGCCTTTAGGAGTCTCACCGCCAGAGGCGGTGGATTTGTTCTTGATTAAGAATATTCCCTTTGTCCACCCTGGGAATAACGTGCAATGCCCGGGAATACTGAGGCCGCCCGCAGCAATGCAGGCCGGAGCGGCCTCACGTGGGCGAAGATCCGCCCTCATCTAGACACCAGAACTCTGACAAACTCAATGGCTGCCTTCAGGAAGCCGATTGTCACGGTCAAAACCGAGGCGACCTTGAGAACGCGTCTCCACAGGTGTCTCGAAATAGCAACATCCTTGGAGATTTGATCGTTACGCCTAAAGTCCTGTGCTACAGGAGGTTTCGGTGAATCCGATTTGAAAGCGGAACCTTCGCAGCCAAGAAATTTCTTGACTCCCTCATCCTGGGGCGTTATGTCCTTCATCTTGCGAATACACCTGCCTTTCAGCCGTTACCAGGGTGGGAAGTGGGTCAATCGCATGTGCCGGAGGAGGCTGCTACCTCCCCCGGCTTTTTCATGCGCCGGGGCATGAGACAGGCAACCCAGAGTTACCGCTCATGAATTGCCAACATGGGATCTTCTTGCAAAAAAAGCAACCCATTTCCGGGATGTTGAAAAAAAACAACATGGCGTATAGTGGGCTTGCATTTTTAAAATACTATACGTTCATGTGTGTTGGTACAACTACGAGGGATGAGGTTTGATGTCAAGGGTGAAGAGCCGCAACCTCATATCGAGTCTAGAAAAGCGATCCTAGCTGCCCACTTTTGGCCAGCTGAGTATAGGTACAAAGTTGGACGACCACGAGCGGCTAGCTCGACTAGTCGTGCGGTACCTACGCGAGCCATGATGTGTCCCGAGTGCGAAAGTTCCCTCCCGTCACAGCCGACTTTGCCGTGTCCGCCGATTGCTTTTCCTGAGCGGGCGCAGCATCGCTAGGCCCGTTTAATTAGCCCGCTCGGCTGGCGCGGGGCTTGGTTTCTTGCAGCCGGCGGGGAGCCTAGAGTTCGACTTCAACACCTGCGGCGAATAGCGCCGGAGGTGGTGTTGAGAGGCGTTGGAGCTCTGCGGCGGCCAAGAGGTTCTCCTCGCAGTTGCCGGCTGGAGAAAAGAAAAGGTGTTGGGAACCGAAAACGGCTTTCTTCGACCAATGTGCCCGATATCGGTTCCCGACATCTTATCTGCCTTCAGAGGAAATTGTGCGTGGCCCTGAATGTCATCGGTCCATTGTGGAACCAAAGAAGGCACCCAGAGCCAAGAAGCCGGCGAACACGACAGAGCAGACTCTCGCGTTCGGGGATGAAGGCGATGAGTGAGCCCAGAACGTCGGTCTCTTGGAGCGGCTGGCGAATCGCATACTGGACCAACGTGGAGGCCGCTGGCTGGCTGTGGTTGATCGAGCGTGCCTTGACCGATGCCTTCCCCGGAGGCCACGTCCAGGTCATCCCGGACAGTGAGGTTGACGCACTCAGCATCACGCCACCGGAAGGGACCGACCCCCACCAGACAGCACAGGCCGTCAAGTTGGCGACCCGGGCGATCGAACGGGTTCACCGGTCGCCCTGATCCCCGGGGGACAAAGGGGCTGATCTCACCGGCTTGTTCCGGCTCCCGAGCGGGCGTCGCTCCCCCGGTCCTCAATTGGCTGCGCTTCGGCAACCCTGATCTCACAGCCGTGGACGGGCCAGGCGGGGCGATCGCCGCGACGGCCGTAGCCTCGATGGCCTTGGCCTGATCGTGCGCCTGAGGCCAAGCCATGCGTTACGAGTCTCGACCTAGGCGCGGGCACCTTCCAGCTTTGGTATAACCGGTGAGTCCGGACGATGAGAGGGGATTCACATGGATTCGTGACCCCATTCAAGCCGTCTCAACCTCGAAGGGGCTCAACCATGCCAAAACGTGTTGTACGCACCGGGGGGTTCATGGCTACTGACCCGCAAGGAAATCGGTACTACCTCCATGTCTTCACAGAGTACGCTGATGCATCCGACTCGGGAGGGCCAGGGGAAATCCCTGTCCGGGCAATCATCAAAACGCAAGACGGCCAGCCCGTGAACCGCCAGGACAAGGGGAAGTACGAGATCGCAGCAACCGGCCTTGAACTCACGTCAACCGATCCAGCGGCCTTTTGAGCCGCGACGTAGCAGCCGCCAGACTTCGTCCGTGCGATTTCATCGGCAGAGTGCTGGCGGGCTCGTCTGCGGTCAAGCTGGGCGGCGGTGGGGGCCGAGAACTCAAGCAGCCAAGGGCTCAAAACCCTTGGCTGCTTTGGCATCCAGCAGGCGGGGCGCTGGCCAATACTGCCGTGGCGTCGATGGCGATTAGCTGAGCGGGCGTCTGAAGCGACCCTGGGAGGTGGCCCGTCTGGCCGCAACATATAGTTAATACGCCAAAGAGTTTGCGAGATTCTTAGTAGCGATTCATTTTAAGGGAAGCAACAGACATTTTATAGCGTAACATAGCTATTGGGAGGCGACTAGGCGGAGGAAGTCGGGCCGGAGGGGGCGGATCGCTGGTGACGGGAAGAAAAGGCCGGAGAGCGTCCTTATCAGTTGGGGCGGATCGCGTCTCGTACTTCGTGACGGTCGGGGGCAGGCACTGGCGGGCGAGATTCTCGGGGCTATACTGGCTCCTAGATGCAAATGATGGTGGGG
>JBEKTN010000339.1:0-9222 GCA_049516015.1 Isosphaeraceae bacterium
AACGCGACCGAGTTCACCTATCCGGGCACCGAGTTGAAACTCGTCTACTCGATCGCCGCCGAGGCCGAGAGCCCAAGTTCGGCCCCACATCAAAATCCCGCAGGTCAGGAGATCTGAGCCTGTTGCCCCGCGAGGATGCCGCGGCCGACTTGCTCCCCGTCCTGGGACGGCCCGAATTCACGGCTGCCGAGCGATTGAGCGTCATCGCCCGGGGCTGGAATCGAATCACCCCGCCGCAACGAATCTCGGCGCTTGATCTGCTGTTCGCTCAACCGGCACTGGTGGATCGAGCCGAGCCCACCGGCCAGATCCTCGAGCTGCTGCTGCGGGCGGCGACGGACCCGTCGGCCTCCGTTCGCGAGCGGGCGCTCTCCGGCATCAGCGGTCTGCCGGCGTTCTGGTCAAGCCGCAAAGCACTCCAGTTACTCCTGATCGCGCTGGCGGACGACACTCCCTCGATCCGGAAGCTCGGCCTGGCCCTGGCCGCATCGAAGTCCTCGTTCTGGGAGCGGCCCGACTCCCGGGAGCATCTGGCCCGACTCCTGGTCGACCCCGACGCCTCGGTGCGATCGGACGCCCTCAACGTGGTCAAGCACCATCGCCTGGTCGCAAAGTTCCCCGCCCTGGCGAAACGAGTGAAAGCCCTGGCCGAGGATCCCGGTCTCGCAGATCGTGCCGAGGCCGCCCTTCGGGCCGCCGGCATCGACCCGGCCGCCGTACAGGCCGATCTCTCCCTGTCCAGGCCGCGAATGCTCAGCCTCAACACATTCCGGCGCACGGTCAACCCGCTCTTCTACCAGGCGGGGGAAGACAGCTATGCTTGTGCTCGCTGCCACGCAAGCCATACAATCCTCAGAATCGCCGAGTCCGATCCGGCAAAAGACTTCACGGACGAGCAGCTCTTGATCAACTACAACTCCGTGCTCAAGGTCGTGAACCTGGGCGATCCCGAATCGAGCCTGATCCTCCGCAAGCCGCTCAGTCCCGACGGCCAGGGCGGTCCCGACCCAGCCAGCCCGACCGGCCTCACCCACGTCGGCGGCCCGCGCTGGGACAGCACCGAACACCCCGCCTACAAGGCGATCCTGGCCTGGATCCGTCAGGCTTCTCCGGCGTCAAACGGCTCCGAGGTGTCCGTCGCTGCGCCGCGGGTAAAATGAGACGTTTCGGGCTGCCACCGATGCCAGGATGGCTCTTCGTTCGGCTGACCGGAGGTTCTCCACTTGACGCGCCAACGGCCGGGGACTCTGATCCTAGCCTGACGGATCCAGAGGCCGACCTGGAAGAGCCGATTCACTTGCTGTTGACTGCAACTTCTCGCGTGGAGCTCGTTCCCCAGAGCGCCGCCTCATGAAACGCCGAGATCTGCTCCAGCATTTGCTTCGGCATGGTTGCAGGTTCGTCCGGGAGGGTGGCGAGCATTCGATCTGGTGGAGATCAGCGCGCACTCTCGAACAGCTCGATGAGTTTCCTGGCTGCTCTGTGAAAGTCGTGCTGTTCCGCCACTCGGTTCGCGCCGGCCTGGCCCATCTTCTCCAGCACCGCGGGTTCGGCCTTCAGAACTTCGGCCATGGCGTCAACCAAGGGCTCTACGGCGCCGGCGGGAACGAGCCAGCCGTTGACCCCCACCTCGATCAACTCGGGGTGACCGGCGATGTAGGTGGTGACCACGGGACGGCCCAGGGCCAAGGACTCGAAAAACACGGCGGGCAGGCCCTCGGCAAAGCTGGGCAAGATCAGGGCACGCGCGGCGAGGAGCTCGTCGAGGACCCCCTGATTGCTCAGGAAGCCGGTGATCCTTACCCGTTCCTGCAGGTTGTGCTGGTCGATCAGGTGCTGGATCTCCCCACGCATCGGGCCGTCGCCCACGATGACCAGCTCGAAGTCGACTCCGCGATCGCGGAGACGTGCGGCCGCTTGAACCAGGATGGCCTGCCCTTTCTGCTCAGCGATCCGACCAATGTTCACGAGTCGAGGCGCAGCGGGAATCGGGGCTGGTCCGTGCTTCAAGAACATCGGACTGACCCCGACATGAATCACATGGATCCTGGACCAGTCATGATAGTCCGCCCAGCGATAGAGCTGGCTGCGGGTGAACTCGCAGATCGCGACGACGAACCGAGCGTGCCGGATCTTCTCGCGCAAGCAATTCCCCCGGGGGGCGTCGAACTCCTCGGGACCGTGCATGGTGAAGCTGTAGGTTGGCCCTCCCAGCAGCCGGCAGAGCATGGCCACGGTCGCCGAGTTGGTTCCGTAGTGGGTGTGGATGTGCTCGATCCCCAGCTCGTTCATCCACCCGAGCAGCAGGCACGCCTCGGAAAGGTAGATGAAGTTCCGCAGCAGACCTCGCTCATCAACCCGCCCCACCCTCACCGCCATCCTCAGGGCGCGGGCAAAAGCCCGAGGTCGAGTCAGAGCTACCCTCAAGTTCGACTGCAAGAACCTCAGCACGCCCGCATCGAGCGCGGCGCGTGTCTTTTCCCGCTCGGCAAGGTCGTTCTCGTCAACGAGCTGTCCCTTGAACGGTCGAAGCGTGAACCGATGCGGTGACAACCCGAGATCTTCCACGGCCGTAATCTCGCGGCGAAGCGCGGTGAGGCTGGGCTGAGGATACCAGTTAAACAGGTAAGCAAGAGAAATGGGCATTTTCGTCGTTCAAGTTCGTCCGGACTGAATATGGGTGGTCGATCTCGACATCAGCTCTGGTGTTCGAGGGCCCGTCAGAAGAGCCTCTTGATCAACTCGACCAGCCCCCAGCCGGAGAGCATACCCAGCACGTAAGTCCCCAGGATCAGAAAGACCGTGGGCATGCTCATCGACCAGTGGAGGAATGATACATCCACCCATGCGCGATTCTGCACCGAGAAGATCACGATGACCGCAAGCAGCAGGGTCCAAACCGCAGCCACCCCATAGCGCATGTCGCAACTCCCGCGTCACAGAGGGGATAGGGACGCCGACGTCTCTCAAGCACAGTCAGATCCGCTCAATGCCCGTTTCGATCACGAATTCCGCGCACAATCATGGAGTGACTCGGGCCCGAGAATCAAGGTTCTGGCTGCGGCGTTCTTCCGGACCTCGGCGAGGCCATGGCAATTCTGGACAATCGCCAGGTCTTGGGGGAGAAAGACGAGGAAGGAAGGGCTGAAAGCACCACGAATTCTCCTGAAGGCCGGATCTCACGTCAAGATCGTGCTATTTTTACTTCAGTTTACGCTGCGGACTGGCAGAGCATTACTTCATGGTCTATAAGTTTCGGCTGACGGAGATGTCTGTCGCCGAATCGTGTTCACTCAATGTCGTCATGAGCGAAGTATCCAGGGTTCCCCGGGGTGTCGTGGCTCGGGCGGACAAGTTCTGGGTGCCTTCTTGATCATGAAATTCCGGTTAGAGAGACCACAATCGTTTTGGTCGCGTCACGTCACAAGGAGAGCCCAATGCCGATTGCGAAGTACGTTGTTGAGTTTATTGGTACGTTTTTTCTCGTGTTCACGGTGGGAATGACCGTGAAAAGTCCCGACGCCGCGGCCCTGGCGCCGCTGGCGATTGGCTCGGCCCTGATGATCATGGTTTACGCGGGCGGCCACATCTCGGGCGGCCACTACAATCCCGCGGTCACGCTGGGTGTGACCTTGCGCGGCAAGTGCACCTGGGCGGATGCGATCCCTTACTGGGTGGCCCAGTTCGTGGCCGCGATCGTCGCGGCAGGTTGCGTGTGGTTCATCAAGAACGCGGCGACCGGCGTCACGGCGCCTCCGGCGAATCCTCCTGCAACATACAATGCCGCGGCCTGGTTCCTTGGCGAGTTCCTGTTCACGTTCGCCCTGGTCTACGTGGTCCTGAACTCGGCGACTGCCAAGGGGACGGAAGGCAACTCGTTTTACGGCCTGGCCATCGGTTTCACGGTCGTCGTCGGAGCGTTTGCCATCGGGCCGGTCTCCGGGGGAGCGTTCAATCCGGCAGTTGGCCTCGGCGCGTTCGTCATGGGCCTGGCAAATTGGCAACACCTGATCGTTTATCTGATTGCCGACTTCCTCGGCGGCGCCGCGGCCGCGTTTCTCTTCAAGGCGTTCGACATGGGCGGCGACAAGCTGCCCGCCTGATTTCTCTTGAAGCCGGTCATCATGGCGCTGGCGTTCCTCGGTCACCTTTGTGTGGGGCGGTCGGGGAACGCCGCGTTTTGCCAGTAGGCCATCGTGTCGATCGAAACCCTGGCCTGGCCGTTCTTGACCAGGTCTTGCAGGCACGCAAAGAAGGCCTGGCCGTCGGCTTCCAGGCCCAGCAGCCTCAGGGAAGTCAGGACGCGGGTGATTCGCAGCCAGTTGTGATTGGGGCTGGTGAACACGCCGCTTTTGCGCTCGAAATCTAGCCCGGGGCCGATGCGCTCTTCGTGCCGGGCCAGACCCAGAAAGGACAGAAATCGCTCGCAGGAGCGCACCAGGTTCAGCCGTAGCAAAGCGTCCGCGCGGAATATCCGGATATCTTCGTCGGAGAGGACGGGAGCGTCCGGATTGTACTGGCTCGGTTCCCGCAGGGGAAACAGCCACTGGATGAAGTCGTGATGATACTCCATCTCGTTGTCGCTGTAGGCCCAGATTTGCTCCAGGTTCCGGCCCCGGGCATCGCTGCCGGTTCCACGGTAGAACTCGATCAGTTGTGACATCGGCTGCTTCCCTCCGCTGGCGAAAACGGACCGTGGTCTGATACGTTTGCTTACCGATGATGATACCACGACCGTCCGGGCGGCTGCTCGGCACGTCCTTGCCGCGGACCCACTGGCATGGCCCGTCCTCTCTCGCCCAGCCTCGAAGCCGACGAGTTCGACCATTCCATGATGGAACGGGCGCTCGACCTCGCGCGGCAAGCGGCCAACCTGGGAGAGGTTCCGGTCGGGTCCGTGATCGTTCACGACCACAAGATCGTCTCCCAGGCGTTCAACTTGCGGGAGACACTGCAAGACCCCACTGCGCACGCCGAGCGGCTGGCGATCACCCTGGCCGGTCGGGCCCTGGGATCCTGGCGGCTGGAGGGCTGCACGCTTTACGTCACGCTCGAGCCTTGCCCCATGTGCGCCGGAGCGATCGTGCAAAGTCGAATTGCTCGCGTCGTTTACGGCGCGTCGGACCCAAAGGCCGGGGCCTGTGCCAGCCTTTACCGCCTGGTCTCGGACCCCCGTCTGAACCATCGCGCGGCGATCACGGCGGGTGTGATGGAGAAGGAATGCGGCGAAATCCTCAGTCTCTTCTTCCAGGATCGCCGTGTCTCTTCTAAACTGAATCGAGTGGATCCAGGCGATCCGGAGGGGTGCCTGAGTGGTTGAAAGGGCCGGTCTCGAAAACCGGTGTACCGCTTCGCGGTACCGTGGGTTCGAATCCCACCTCCTCCGCTAACAGTAACGACTTACGCCAACGCGGACGCATTCGCCCCTGTGGTCAGGCCCGCGACCGCTTCGGGCTACGACCCGGTTTCGCCCGGTTCGCCAGCCATTTCTTGAAGGAGCTCTGGCTTTCCATCGACGGCTGGCCAGCCAGCAGGTTCGCGACACTGATGTCCTCGTCGATCTCCGGCCAATGCACACCGCGCCCGCCACCGATCAGCCGCCAAGAGCCCCGCTCTTCCGCCGTGGCGTGGTTCAGGCGAGGATACCAAGCTAGTGGTGCAGCGATGGTGCGGCCGTCGGCCAGATCCACCGATAAGGTATCCTCACTCACCTCGACGCGGGTGGCCAGGGCCTCTCGGGGTTCAACCGCTGAAGAACTCATTCCAACTCTCCAACAACTGCTCTCTGTGCTCCTCGACCAGCCCGCGGATCCGGTTGATTTCCTTCCTGCGGAAACCGCGGCTACGCTCCAAACGGACGGGATCGAGCCAGAACTTCGCCTCGGAGTCGTCGCGTTCGACGTGGATGTGTGGCGGCTCCGCACCATCGCCCGCGTAGAAGAAAAACCGCAACGGCCCCACCCGAAGTACTGTCGGCATGTGGCGATGCTACCGCAGCCGGGTGCAGAGGGCAACGTGCCCCACAGCAAACCAAAAGCCTGCGGGGGTGAAAAGGTGACAGCCACCAAATTGACAAAGCTGGGATGTCTTGGTAAAAAGCCGTGAATGTGACGACCGAGGCAACATTCTCCGGGGGGGGGGGATGGTTTTCCACGTGCTCAACCGAGGCGTGGGCCGGAGAGTGCTTTCCACCAAGGACGAGGACTTCTTGGCGTTCGAGCTGGTCGTTGAGGAAACGCTGCGAACTCGCCGGATGCGGCTGTGCGCTTACTGTTTGATGTCCAACCATTGGCATTTCGTCGTTTGGCCCGAGCGGGATGGCGATCTTCCCGCGTTCATGCAGCAAGTGACCAACACGCATGTGAAATGTGAAACGGTGGAAGGAGCCTCGTCACAAGATCGGGTTCGGCCACCTCTTTCAAGGGCGATACAAGTTTTTCCCGGTGGAAAAATCATGAGGAAAAAGCAACGGCGCTGTCGCATCTGCAAGAAGCGGCCGGTCTGGACGCGGGGCGATGTGAAGGACCCCGGTCCGGTGTGCAAGCGCTGCTACCACAAGCACGTGTGGCCCGAGAGGAAAGCACGGGCAAAGGGACCGAACCCCGCGGACCCTGGCATCGACACTGAGTTTCGATTATCCGACGTGATCGACGACCATCCCTGGTTCGGCGACGAGTGCGACTTGATCTATGACCACCTCTGGCCCGGCTACGAGCCTGAAATGTTCTGGGAAGCGGAAGAGGACGAAATTCTATTCAATCTGGAAAAGGACGAATTTCCGTTCAATCCGGAACACGACAAAATCCCGTTCGATCCGGAAGACGACGATATTCCATTCGATTCCGATTCAGAGGAGGACGATATTCCATTCTGAGCCCATCGCTCTTGGAACCAAGAGGCAGAGTCGCGAGGGGAAACGTTGCGGTGGAACGATGAGCTTACGCTCGATTGCCGGCAACCCGATGCCCTCTGTGCCAGTCCCAAAGATCTAACAGGATACCGCCAGTCCCGCTTCGAACGATGAGACGGCCCCGATCCTTCGCGCGCCAATCCGCTCGCCACGCCCGCGCTTTCCTGGCACAATGGTACTGTCTCGGCGTTTACGAATCACGCCCGCTCCTGCTGTTTTCAGGAAAACCGCAGTGCCCGCGTCGCTCCTCGATGGGAAAGCCCTGGCCCAGCAGATCCGCGAAGGGGTCGCTCGCGATGTTGCCCGGTTCCGGGACGAAACCGGGATCGTGCCCGGTTTGACGGTTGTGCTCGTGGGCAATGACCCGGCCAGCCAGGTTTACGTCCGAAACAAGCAAAATGCGTGTCAAGCCGCGGGGATGAACGGCAAGCTGCTGCGGCTTCCGGCCGAGACGGGCCAGGGTGAGTTGCTGACCACGATCGACCGGCTCAACGCCGATCCGGCGGTCCATGGCATCCTGGTGCAACTGCCCTTGCCCGGAGGCATCGACGACCGCGCGGTGATCGAGCGGATCGACCCGCTCAAGGACGTGGACGGCTTCCATCCGGTCAATGCCGGTTTGCTCTCCCAGGGAGTTCCTCGCTTCGTCCCATGCACCCCACTCGGAATCCGCGAACTTTTGATCCAGGCGAATGTCGAGACGCGCGGGGCTCATGCGGTCGTGCTCGGGCGTTCGCAGATCGTGGGCAAGCCGATGGCCCTGTTGCTGCTTCAGAAAGGCCCGGGGGGTGATGCCACGGTGACGGTCTGCCACACGGGAACGACCGGCCCGGCCTCGATCGCGCGCCAGGCGGATATCCTGATCGTCGCCATGGGCCGACCGGAGTCGGTCACGGCCGGCTGGATCAAGCCCGGCGCGGTCGTCATTGACGTCGGCATTCACAAGCGCAAGGACGGCAGGCTCTGTGGCGATGTCGATTTCCCGGGTGTGGCCGCGGTCGCCTCGAAGATCACCCCCGTGCCCGGCGGCGTCGGGCCCATGACGGTCGCCATGCTCATGCGGAACACGCTCCAGGCGGCCCGGCTGGCGGTGCGGGTGCCATCGAGCCATGCCGGGTAGGGTGGGTGCAACCCACCAATCGAATCTTGATTTGTCTGTGGGTGGATTGCTTCCACCCTGCGGGAGGATGCGAGCATGATTCGCCTGGGCATCTGCAACGAACTGTTCGAGGGCTGGGACTTCGGCCAGGTCTGCCACACTGTCAAGGGGCTGGGATACGAAGGCTTGGAGATTGCTCCCTTCACCCTGGCTCCCCGAATTTCGGACCTTACCGCGGACCGTCGTCGCGAGCTGCGCGCGATGGTCGAGGACGCCGGTCTGGCGACGATCGGCCTGCACTGGCTGCTGGCGAAGACCGAGGGATTCTATCTCACGTCCCCCGACCCCAAGGTTCGCCGTCGGACCGGCGACTACCTGATCGACCTGGCCGAGGCCACCCGTGACTTGGGCGGCTCGCTCATGGTCCTCGGTTCTCCCAAACAGCGCGATCTCTTGCCGGGAGTGAGTCACGATCAGGCTGTGGGATACGCCCTGGAGGTTTTCCACCGCGTGATGTCCGCCATCGGCGCGATGGGCGTCGATCTCTGCCTCGAGCCGCTGGCGCCATCCGAGACCAATTTCCTCAACACCTGTGCCCAGGCGAGAGCGCTCATCGACGAGGTGAACCACCCCCATTTCAAGCTCCAGATGGACGTGAAAGCCCAGAGCGGCGAGATCGGAACCACGGTGCCCGAGTTGATCCGCCAGCATGCGCGGAGAGCAGGTCACTTCCACTCACAAGACGTGAACCTGCGTGGCCCCGGCATGGGCAACGTCGATTTCGGGCCAATCATGAAGGCGCTGGTCGATTCCGGCTACGATCGCTGGGTCTCGGTCGAGGTCTTCGACTTCTCTCCCGGCGCCGAGGAAACAGCGCGGCAGAGCATCGAATGTGTGCAGAGGGAACTGTCAGCCGCCCAGGACAGGACCTGAGGGACGTTATTGGGCCGGGTCGCTCTGGGGGTTGCCCCCCAGAGGCCGGGTAAGGAGATGGCGTTACCGCCTCCCCCTCCCCTCAGAACTGGGGATTATTGGTGTCAGTTCTTTTTTCGGCGAAAAAGGAACTGACACCAATAATCCGTGACACCAATAATCCGTCACCTACATCGCTGATTGGACGATCTGAGCCTCGGGCACTGGCCCGCAAATCACGACTGTAAGGCGCAGCAGAACGCCGCTCGCTCGCAAGAATTGCGAGGAGCGGCGTGAAGAG
>JBEKTN010000340.1:0-9212 GCA_049516015.1 Isosphaeraceae bacterium
CTTGTTTTGGAATAATGAGAACGTATTCTCTTCTACATTATTCCAAAAACCTGCGGGGTTTTCAAGCTTTTCTTGAGAAATCTTGCCCTCCGGGTTATATATCACGCTTGATTCAGGACTAGGTCTGAGCCCGCGAATCCTTTGGGCTTGGAGCACCGCATGTCCCGCGGCCAAGCTGCGCAACCGCCGTTCCGCTCGATTGGCTTCTTGCCGTGCTGCCAAGGCCTGCTGGGCGTAATTCTGGATCTGACGCTGTTGCCACTCCCCAAGGCGAACCCCGACGCTTGCACCCGCACCGGTCAGCAGTTGCTCGATCTTCTCCGGCGCCAGGAACTCCCCACCCCAGCGGGCCAAGAGCTTGGCAGCTTCCCCGTCCGCAGCCAATGCCTGGGGAGTCCCATAACGTTTCAAGACCCGCAGCAACGTCCCCGAGGAAAGTTTCAGCACCTGAGTCGCTTCCGGTCAATGACGTGCCAAGAGCCCCTCCAATCGCCCCTGCCAAATCGTCAGCATCTGCCGGTGGGCCACCATCCACTCCACCCAATACGCCAGTTCCTGCTCCCACGGATCGGCTGGCTGGTATTCCCATGGCATGGCCTTGCCCAAGGCCGCCAGCTCAGCCACCACCGCTGCGTCTTTGCCATCGTGTTGCGACGGCACCCCGTCGAAAACCTCCGCATAATCGTGCGCCGCCTTGCCACCGACCCGCTGGACCTTGATCTGGTTGTCGGCCAACGCTTGCCGCAGAGCGTCTCCATACGTCCCGGAGGACTCCATCGCCACAACCAACTTCCGGCCCGCACCAACATGCTTCAGCAGGGCGAGCAACGTGGGAATCTCACCAGGGTTCACAACTCGCCAGGGACGTTCGAACCGACCATCGGCCCATCGACAAACCGCCCAAAGGCTGTACTTGCCCACGTCGACACCCAACGTAATGTCCAAACCCTCCTTTCCCTGGGCGAGTTGGTCCCAGTTCACGTCGTTGACCCGTGTAGCCCGGTATCCTCTCTTACTCATGGGGGATGACCTCCAATAAACGCGGTTGCGAAGCCCACACACCTTCGCTTGTACCGCCTATCGAGGCATCCCCTCTACTCATCTATAGCCACTCCGGTCAGCCGAACGGCGGGGCCTGGAGACCCTCGCCGAACGAAACGCCGATCGGCGGCCTCTGGCCAATCGTCGGCCCCTACGCCACTTGCTGCCGGTCCGGCTCCCCGTCCTTCAGCCCAGCGGGGCCATTATCCCCTGGTCGCCGGCACGCAAAACGGCTGTGAGCCCGTCGGCTCGGCTGGAGTCTATCGAATGAATCCCCAGCTTCCGGAATGAGCAGACTGGAAGCGAGGCGGGGCGATGAAGCGCGGGGATGAGAGCAGCTTCTCGGAGAGCGTGAGGTTGACTCGCGCTGCTTCCGGGCTCCTCAGGCGGTAAGCTGTTGGAGAATGTGCTTACGGGCCAGACTCGAGAGCAGGCCCAACACGGGCAAACCCAACAGATGCTGGATTTCCCGCCGCCAGACCACGTTGGATGGATCGGTACTGCCGGGAAGAGGAACAGACGAACATGGCCAGCGACCCCGACCAGACGGACCTTCGCCAGATCCGCAATATCGGCATCATTGCCCACATCGACGCCGGCAAGACCACGACCACCGAACGCATCCTTTACTACACCGGTGAGATCCATCGGATGGGGGACGTGGACAAGGGAAACACGACGACCGACTACCTGGAAGAGGAGCGGGAGCGGGGCATCACGATCGTCGCGGCGGCGATCACCTGCCGCTGGAAGGACGCCCACGAGCAGCCGATCACGATCAACATCATCGACACGCCCGGCCATGTGGACTTCACCGCCGAGGTCGAGCGGTCGCTCCGTGTGCTCGACGGCGCGGTCGTCATCTTTTCGGCGGTCGAGGGAGTCGAGGCCCAGAGCGAGACCGTCTGGCGGCAGGCGGCCAAGTATCATGTCCCCCGGCTCTGCTTCATCAACAAGATGGACCGCATCGGTGCCGAGTTCGAGCGGGTCTACACCGAGATCGAGGAGCGGCTCATGGAGAGCAACCCGATCCCGATCCAGATCCCCATCGGCGCCGGGCCGGAGGGGACGATGGGCGAGTTCCAGGGGCTGATCGACCTGGTCGCCATGAAGGCCCTGCACTTCAAGACCGAGGACCTGGGCTCGACGTTCACCGTCGCTGAAATCCCCGACGAGCTCCGGCTCGACGCCGAGGCCTGGCGCGAGACGATGCTCAACAGCCTGTCGGCCTTCGACGAGACGTTCGCCGAGGAGTACATGGCCCATCTCGACGGGGCCGAGCTGTCCGAGGCCATGATTCACGCGGCCCTGCGCCGTGCCACCTTGACCGGCCGGGCCCAGCCGGTGCTCTGCGGGGCGAGCTTCAAGTACGTCGGCGTCCAGCGGCTGCTCGATGCGGTCGCGGCGTACCTGCCCAGCCCGCTCGATCGGCCGCCGATCGCCGGCCATCACCCCAAGAAAGGGACCGGACTGGCACGCAAGCCCAGCCCGGACGAGCCGTTCTCCAGCCTGGTTTTCAAGATCACAAACGATGCCCACGGCGACCTCTCGTTCGTGCGGATCTACTCCGGCAGCCTCAAGGCCGGCACCCGGGTGTACAACCCGGGCAAGGACAAGAAGGAGAACTGCTCGCGGCTTTATCACATCCGCGCTGATGACCGCGAGCAGATCAGCGTGGCCGGAACCGGCGATATCGTGGGAATCGTGGGGCTCAAAGACTCGGTCACCGGCGATACCCTGTGCGAAGCCGCTCATCCGATCCTGCTCGAGCGGATCGAATTCCCTGAGACCGTCATCAGCATGTCGATCGAGCCGGTCAGCTCGGCCGACAAGGGGAAGCTGGCCGATACCCTGAACGCCCTGGCCCGCGAAGACCCGACCTTCACCTTCAAGGTCAACGAGGAGACCGGCCAGACGCTCATCTCCGGCATGGGCGAGCTGCACCTGGAGATCCTCAAGAATCGGATGACCCGCGACTATAACCTCAAGGTCCACGTCGGCCGGCCGCGGGTGAGCTACCGCGAGACCATCAAGAAGGCTGTCAGGCGGGTCGAGGGCACCTGCATTCGCCAGACCGGCGGGTCGGGGCTTTATGCCAAGGTCACCATCGACCTCGAGCACGAAGCTCAGCCCAAGGGCGCGCCGGTGCTTCACTTCGTCAACAAGCTCAAAGGCGGTGTGATCCCCCACGAGTTCATCCCCGCCATCGAGGCCGGCCTGCGCGAGGAGGCCAAGTCGGGCGGCCGGACCGGGTATCCCCTGGTCGATCTCAAGGTGACGCTCACCGGCGGTGCCTATCACGACGTCGATTCCAGCGACCTTGCCTACCGCTTCGCCGCCTCCGACGCGCTGCGCAAGGCCGTCGAGGAGGCCGGGCCGGTCCTGCTCGAGCCGATCATGCGGATCGAGGTGGTCACGCCCGAAGACTACCTGGGCAACGTCACCGGCGACCTGTCCAGCCGGCGGGCTCTGATCGACCGCACCTCCACGCGCGGTAAGCTCATTGTCATCGACGCCCGCGCCCCGCTCGAGAAGATGTTCGGCTACTCGACCGCCGTGCGCAGCCTCAGCCAGGGCCGCGCCAGCTACACCATGGAGCCGCTGGAATACGCCCCCGCGCCCGACAGCATGCTCGAGGCGCTGACGTAAATGTGACAACCCGGCGTCCGGGTTACACCCGGCCTGAATCAAACGGTTTTCAAGTTCGATGGCGGAGACCAACCAGATATGGCGCCCGTGACCCCATCAGACAGCGGACCGGCTCACCTGGGTGACTTCCCCGAGGAAGGGACTGTCAAAGCGTCTCCCGTACCGGACGACTGCTTTTACGAGGTCGTCGATGGTCGGATCGTGGAGTTGCCCCCCATGGGTGCGTACGAGTGCGATATGGCGTCCTTCCTTGCCTTCATGCTGGGACAGGCTGTCAATGCCCAGCAACTGGGCAAGGTGGTCGTCGAGACTCTCTTCTGGCTCGATCGCGCGGGGAAGTTGAAGCGACGCCCCGACCTGGCCTTCGTCTCGGCAAAGAAGTGGCCGATTCGCAGGCGCGCTCCCAAGACCGAGGCATGGGACCTCATCCCCGACCTGGTCGTCGAGGTCGTGAGCGAGACGAACAGCGCGAACGAGATCAACGTCAAGCTGGTCGACTACTTCCGAGCCGGTGTCAAGCAAGTTTGGGTCATCTATCCCGTCTCCCGGCAGGTTTACGTCTATACTTCTCTGACAACGGTGCAGATCCTGACCGAGCCGGCCGAGCTCGACGGTGGCGATGTCGTCCCCGGCTTTCGCCTTTCCTTGACCGAGCTCTTCGAGGATGCGGATTCCGCAGAACTGGCACCGGCCGGCGATTGAGGCACTGGTGCGTGGCACACCATCGCCTTATGGGAGGGCGAGGCTGGCATGCTGCAAAGTTGCGGTTGACGGGTGTTTTGTTTGTTTGGCCCCTCGATTTCGTCTTTCTTTCCCTAAGTCGCAATCTCTCAACGATTAACGTCCGAGCATTTGGCCGGGTAGGCCTGGGTGGTCACCCGCCCAGGCCTACCCGGCCCGCGAAGCCACCTTGGTACGTGCCTCCCAGGATCAGGGCTGGTCACGCCCTTCCGTAGAAGTTAAAGGCTCTCAAGTGTATTTGAACTGATCGGCGGCCGAGGTGGCCGACTTGCCGCCCGGGGTGGTCACGGTGACGTCCACGACGCCGGTCCCCGCCGGGCTGTCGGCCGTGATCTCGGTGCTGTTGACCACCTTGACGTCCGTCGCCGCCGTTGGGCCGAAGTCGACACCTGTGGCGTCTGTGAAGCCGGTGCCGGTGATCGTCACCGAAGTGCCGCCGGCCGCCGGACCGCTGGTCGGGCTCAGGCTCGTGACCGTCGGAGCGACAACGTAAGTGAACTGATCGGCGGCCGAGGTGGCCGACGTGCCGTCCGGGGTGGTCACGGTGACGTCCACGACGCCGGCGCCCGCCGGGCTGTCGGCCGTGATCGTGGTGTCGTTGGCCACCGTGACGTCCGTCGCCGCCGTCGGGCCGAAGTCGACACCTGTGGCGCCGGTGAAGCCGGTGCCGGTGATCGTCACCTCAGTGCCGCCGGCCACCGGACCGCTGGTCGGGCTCAGGCCCGTGACCGCCGGAGCGACGCTCAGGTTGCCAGAATTCTGGCTCAGCAGGTTCTGACTGTCGCCGGTGAAGCTGGCCACGACCACGCCTGTGTACGTGCCCCCGGCATCATTCGTCGGCACGGGGGTCAGGGTCGCGACGCCGCTGCTGTCTGTGACTGTCGTGCCGGCGAAGCCACCGTCCAGCGTGAAGCTGACGACCTTGCCGCCGAGACCGGTGCCGGTCGCTGAATTGAGGGTCGCCGTGAGCGTGGCCGTGCCGCCGGTCGCTTTGCCGGAGACGCCGTCGATGGTCGTCGCGGTCGGCTTAGCTGTGAGGTTATGGGGAACGTAGCCCAGCTCCGAATTCACCTGGTTGACCGGACCGTTCAGGCCGAAGAGGCCCGTCGTGTCCAGGATCGCAGAATCAAAGGTGGCAATGGCGGCGTGGATGTCGGACTCGGCGGTCGAGCTGTTGGCGTTGGCGATCGCGATGACCGAGCTCTCCAGGGTCGTCACGGCCGCGTTCACCGTGGTGGAGAGATTGGTGTGAGTGACCTGGAGACCGGCGTCCATGGATGCGCGATAGGCTTCGGCCTCGGCCTGAATGGTGGTGCTGACCTCGGGCAGGGTCAGCGTGGGCGGCGTGGTCGCCGTGAGCGTGGCCGCCACGGCGCCAAGATCGGTCTCGAAGGTCCGGGTCGTCGTGACATAAGCACTGACCGGCGTATTGAGAGAGTAGATCGGTCCCCCGGTCAACGTGTTGATCGCGGCCCCCGCCTGCGAGAGCAGACTGGCGCTCGAGATCAACTTGACCGTGCTCTGCTGGTTCAACGAGACCAGGTTGGCCACGACCTGCTGCCCCTGGAGCTTGAGCATGTTGTCGATGTGCGTGAAGTGCGGCAGAAGCTGCTGGTCAACGTTCTGGTTGTAGCTCGCGACCAGGCTCTGTGCCTCAGTGACAAATCCGTTGCCGTCCACGGTGCCGAGACTCAGGTCCTCAAGCGGCCCATTGGTGAGCTGCGTCCGCAGCGCGCTCAGCATGGTCTTGATCGCCGCCTGCGCCGTGTTCTTACCGTGGTAAGCCTGCGCGATCAGCCCGGACAGCGACGGCCCGGTGAATGTCTCGGTCGTCGCCGCCAGCAATCGGCGATCTTCCAGAGGCTCGAGCAAGAAGATCCGACCGCGGGCGCCCCGCCTACCTCTGCTCTCTTCTTTGAGTGGTCATCGTTCACCTGATTGGTTGTCGGTTCATTCCCGGTTTCCGCTCTCGATACGGGTGCCGATCAAGACAAAGATGCGTGCAATCGCGTTTGCATGGAGAGCGTACAGCCAGTATTCCCAGTTCTCCAGGATACACCCGCCACCATAGGAACGGATCAAAGCTATGGGACTGAGCACGATTTTTTCAAAAAAAAAGCCTGAGGTAAATAGGGTATTAAGGGTTCTTAGGATATTAGGGGGCATAGACGACGCGTGGGGCGTGAGGCGTGGAGCGTTATCCCCTCCCTTCGGCTTTACAGGCCACCGGTCACTGGCCACCGGCCACTATTCTCTCACCACCATCTTCTGCGTGGGGAAGCACACCACCCGTTGCGGATTGGCTTCGTTTTCGACCGGCAGACTCGGTCGCCGACGATTCAACCTCAAGCGGCAAAGATCCTTGCGTTGATTCCGAATTGGCTTCGTTTTGCGCCTTTTCTGAGGCCGGGGTCTCCTCTTGCGTCGGCTCGCTGCGCTCGGGTTCGCCGTCTTCAATGTCACCCGACGCCTCTCGCCACTCGCCACTCCCTCCGGATCCACTGGCCACTGTGGGGGTGAGGCGTGGAGCGTGAAGCGTGGAGCGTGGAGCGTGGAGCGTTAACTCCCTCCCTTTGGCTTCGTTTTCGACCCGGAGGCTCGGGCACGGACAATTCAACCCCAAGCGGCAATGAACTTTGCGTTGATTCCAGATTGGCTTCGTTTTGCACATTTTCTCGCACCTTCACGCCGGAAGGCAGGCTCTGCCGGTCGCAAGCGCCCTGGTACGGTCGGTCTGTCGCGTCCATTCCCTCATGGGACAAGATCCCAATCTTGTCGTTCGTCAAATCATCAATGACATGATTGGAATCGTGTCGCACGGTCCGACCCTGGCTCACCTCTGGCGTCGTCTCGCCCCTCTCCCAGTCACCACACCCACCCGACCTCACTTCGCATACGTCATCCCCCATCCGGCATCCGTCATCCGCCATCTGACATTTGCCATCCGCCATCTGACATTTGCCATCCGCCATCTGACATTTGCCATCCGCCATCTGACATTTGCCATCCGCCATCTGACATTTGCCATCCGCCATCTGACATTTGCCATCCGCCTTTTCACCTTCCCTATTCCCCATTCCGCATTCCGAATTCCGCATTTTTCGCAGGGTTTCGAGCGTTCGCAGCAGCTCTCGGTGCCGGGCGGACTGGTAGCGGCGCTGCCGCTCGAATGCCCGGCTGCAATCCAGCGCCGCGCGGTCGTACCGCTCGGCGGCCTCGTCTGCCTCGATTTCCTCATGCTCGGCCAGCAGCTCCTCGAGCCGGCCGACGTGCCGCTCGATGACCGAGCGGATGAGGATCAGCGCCGCGGTCTTATCGCTGGGCACCGGGGCGATCTCGCGATAGGGCACAAACTGGAAGCCGCCGATATAGCCCAGCGGCAACCCATCTCTGCGGTCCTTCCAAAACTTGTGGCCGATGCGGTTGCCGAGCGCATCGAAGGCATGGAAGAGGGAATTGAGTTCCGGGTCGAAATGCGCCTCGATACCGCGCTTACCCAGCAGCCCGACGAATCGGATGATTTCCGGATCTCCCCAGGCGGCTTGGCGGTCAATAACGTTCAGTAATTCCGCCCAGCGAGCGAGCAACCAGCGGCAACCTTCGGCACTTGCTTCGAGGCGGCGCACGATCACCGCCGGGTAGTCATCCGCGGTCGCGCTTGAGTAACCCGGCCCTATCCCGGCCTTGAAGAACAGCTTGCTGCCGAGTTCGTGAACCTCCTTGAGCTCGCACGCGCTGACCGTCTCGGGCCCCGACCGCGTGGCCATGCGGACCCGGTGGGCCAGGTGGGCCGTCGCTACCCGCTCGGCGCGATCGAGCTCCCCCAACAGCCGCACCGCGCGGCAAACCAGATCATGCTCGAGGGGATTGCGGGGCTTCATGGCCGTGATGGCCTGCTGGGTTTTGTCTTCCAGTTCCTTGGGGTCTTCCTGGGGCAGGACGGGCATGATGGTCCAGGCGGTCATGCCGTGCGTGATGGCGTTGAGCTTGGCGCGGGCCTTTCCCCTCTCGGTCGTGGGCCCGGTGCTCTTCCGGGCATTGCGGCGGTTGGCTTCGATCTGTGCTGCGGTGGCCATAGGTGTAAGTTCTCCAGTTGGGGTCGAGCAGAAAGAGAGGACGGGGGGAATCAAACCACGGTGATCACGGAGAGCACGGAGAGAGATCAGAGAAGACAGTCAGAGAAACCCGGAACCAGCGGGGATGGCTCGTTCGGCGAGGGTCGCCAGACCCCGCCGCTCGGCCGGCCAAAGGTCTCCAGGTGAGGCGCTGACGGCCGAGGACTGCGGTCGCAGAGGACGGGCGGGTCAGGAGACCCTGCCCGAACCAGGTGGTTTGAGTCTGCTCCCGTTGGTCGATGCTCTTTCCCAGTACGATCTTTCCGGCGCGGGTTTCAGTTGCACGATCCGAGGATTTTCCCGCAAAACGCATTGCGGTTGTCTCATGAGCGAGGTCACAAGCCGGCGGCCTGCCCGTCCCGTGGCGTATCCCAAAGACCGGACCAGTCCCGATCTCGCGGACCACGTCTACTTTTAGTTTTGGGTATAGAAAACCGCTTCGACCAAGAATCTCGCCATTTTTTTCGAGCTCATTTCCCGTCAACCGTCATTCGCCCCTGCCCGCCTGTCGTGCTTCCCCTTATGACCGTTGCAATCGATACCAGATCGCTCGACTTGCCAACCGGCCGGCCGGCCGGCGCAGTGCCTGTCCGCTCCTCTCCTCTCCTTCGGAGTTGCCGCTGGAATGCTTGACAGCGCAGCGCCGGCGAGCACGGACAGGGGGAG
>JBEKTN010000341.1:0-9151 GCA_049516015.1 Isosphaeraceae bacterium
GCTGTATTGGTCACAACACTATTGAAAAGTCGCAAAACTGAAGGGCAAAAGTCTGGGTTTGCTCAGTATATGAAACTTTCCATATGACCCAGGTTCGCTATTGTGATGCGTAAGCCCTGGCCGGGTGGCCCCAGGGGATTGCTCCCCTGGGGCTCCCACAGATCCGTACGTGCCCTCTCAGGCATACGGCTCCTCACGTCATGAGCACGCGACGGGACGGACTCCGCCCCGTACCCGATCCAGCGATCCGTTGTTGTTTCGTGTCCACGGTTGTGGGTTTCGATGCACCCGCCATGTTTCCCTCCAACGGCATTCTCGGGGGTCAGACTTTGTTTTTGGTTTTTCATCCCCGTCGAGAAACCAAGAACAAAGTCTGACCCTCCTGGAACTCCTGGAAGACCCTCCTGGAACTCCTGGAAGACCCTCCTGGAAGGTCACCCTCGGCGGGCCTGGCCGCTGAGTTATGTCGATAGGCTATATCGCAGTCGCCGCCCACCGTGGTAGAATGCTAGGACCATGAACTTCGAGGTCGTCGGCGACATCACGGAGGTCGAGACCTTCGCCGTCGGGACGTCGATTCGCGAGCTGCCGCGCCTGCGGCGTGCCTATGGGGCCGGTCGCTGGCGGAAGCGCAAGGGCAACGCCCAAGTGCGCCTCGAGGATGGTTCGGTCTACCGCGCCGAGGTCCATTGGTACGAGGCTCACGGGATCGGCCGCGTCGAGATGAAGATCAAGCGGTTCCTGGACGACTAGCCATGCCCCAGACCGAGCCGACCGGGCCATTCCTGCTGTGCGTGAGGAACGAGGGGTATCCCGCGTCGTTGGAAGTTCGAAAGGTCTATCAGGCGCTGCCCGATCCGGTCGCGGCGTCGCGGGGCTTCGTCCGTGTCGTCGACGAGTCGGGAGAGGACTACCTTTATCCGTCGGAGTGCTTCGTGGCGGTGGAGTTGCCCCAGGCCGCAGCCCGCGTGTTCGCCGGGGCGATGTGACACCTGGCCGGCGCTGCAGTGGACCCGGCCCCGCCGTTGCGTCCTGTGGTAACATGAGGGTTGCTCTCGACGGTCCGGTCCGCTGAGCTTGGTCGTCGGGCATATAAAGCGCCACCCCTCAATCCCATGGACGAGCACACGAAGCTTCTCGACAAGATCCGGCGATCGTGTCAAAGGTGTCAGGAACCGTTTCTTGATCGGCCTGGATATGACGCTTCGTCCCCGCAAACGGCCCAAGCAGGAACGTAATCGGTTCCTCATACCTTTTCCGCTTCAGAATGCCCCAGGGTCATGGGACTCGGCTCCGCGATGATTCACCTCAGAGGGGCGGCCTTCTCGCTGTTCTGGTAAGATCAACGTCTTGGATCAAGCCTTCGATCAAGATCGCTGGAGCTTCGTCTATGCTCGAGGTCATTTTCATCGTCGAGGAGTCACCCGAGGGGGGGTACACCGCGCGTGCGCTGGGACCCTCAATCTTTACCGAGGCCGACGACTGGGGCGAGCTCCAGGCCAACGTGCGCGATGCCGTGAACTGTCACTTCGACGAGAACAAGGCGCCCAAGGTCATCCGTCTCCATTTCGTACGCGAGGAAGTTCTCACTCTATGAAACTCCCTCGCAACCTGTCCGAAGAGCAACTTGCCCACGCGCTTGCGAGACTGGGATACCAGGTCACCCGGCAGACAGGGGCACATCTTCGGTTGACCACAAACGATCCATCGGAGTACCACATCACGATTCCGAATCACGACCCTCTGCGTGTGGGCACTCTGGCGGCCATCCTGAGAAACGTAGCCGGTTTTCACGGTATCAGCCGGAACGAACTGCTCGATCGCTTGTTCTCATGTCCGGGATACACCCCGCTTGCAACGGGCCGGAGCCGATAAGGGGACGGGAGTCGTCAAGGGGGTGCGAGCCGTTTTCGGGGAAAGCCGCACGGGTGGCTGGGGCACCTTGCCCCAGGGTCGCGGGCCTCGGACGTGTCGGAGGCTCGCCTGTGGTGTCGCTTCGCTTTCACCACAGCCACCCAGGCCGCAACCCAGCCAAACCGAACTTGGCCAACAAGACCACGGGGCGGATCAAAAGGGTCACTGCTAATTCTCTCCGCAATTCGGCAGAGATAGGCAATCAGCCCGTAGATGGTACGAGACGGGATCCCCGCTGGTCGTTGGGTGGCAGGGGCAGAGTGCCCGGGGAAACTGTGCCAGGTGGCCTGTACCCACATTCTGAGGTTGGCTCAGGAGGGCTCGGCTGCCAGGACGATCACTCGCGACTGCTCGGGCAGCCTCACTCGCGGGTCGAGCAGACGCTCCACCCCGTTCTCCACCACCCCGACGACGGCCACGGTGTGGCGATGGCGAAGATGTCCCTCAAGGGGGCGCGGCGGCTCGCCGGGAGGGATGGCGGGGTGGGGCAGGTGCGGATCGCAGTCGGGTAGGGTGCGTTCAACTCCGCAATGACGCACCTCCTGATCCAGGGCGACGCCGGACCGAGATCGCCGATCCTTGTACGTCCCGTCACCGCGCCTGCGACACGAAACACCTATCCCAAGATCTCGGGATCGAAAGCCGTGGACGAACTGGAACGGGAGGTTGCCGGGGTTGACTGCTCGTGGTACAATCAAACGTACTCTTGGAGGTACTTTCGATGGCCAAGGTTCCCGCAATCGTTCCGGTGTCGGATCTGAGGAAGGACGCGGCTGGCGTCTTGAAGAATGTGAAGGACTCGAAGGAGCCGCTGTTCATCACCCAGCGCGGGCGGGCGACGGCCGTCCTGATGAGTCTGGACGCTTATGAACGGTCCGAAGCAGACCGAGAGCTCCTGCTCTTGCTGGCCCGGGGAGAGAAGGAGATTGCGGCCGGGGTTGGGCACTCCCTCGAGCAGGTGCTGGCCGAAGCCGAAGCCCTCTTGTCGGATGGCTGAACGTGGACGTTCTTTTCACTCCATCGGCCCGGGTGCAGTTTCTTTCTGCTGTCGAAACGATCCGGCGAAACTACCGCGCCGCGGCCCGGAGGTTCCAGCAACAGACGGCAAAAGCGCTGAGGCGGCTCTCTCGTCTCCCCCAGTCGGGTACGGTCGTCATGGAGTTTCCGGAGCTTCCCTACCGCGAAGTCTACATCAAGCCCTACCGGTTCTTCTATCGCGTTCGTGAAGACAAGGTATGGATCGTCGCTCTCTGGCACGGTGCTCAGATACCCGACGAACCGGAGAGCCCATAGGGCCCGAGCTGTGGCCTCGCGGGGCAACCGGTAGGCTTCGTCCCGCCGTGCCGTCCCGTAGCATGGCCAAGGCGCTGGCTCAACGGCCCGCCGCCTGGGCGAGTTCCGGGGACACCGTACCTAACGCGGCAAAGCCGCAACCAAGAAGGGCTTCAGCGCCCACCACGAACACTCCCAGATTCGCAGTTACTGATGTAATTCCGTCTGCTGTTCACCCGGCGTTAAAGGCTCATTTGAGAAGGCCGCTGGTTCACTTCAGCGGTAGTTACGAGTGCAGGCCCTCGGCCTGACCAGAGCGGGAAAACCATTTGGAAATCAGGACTTATCTCGGCGTCAGTCCCGTGAAGATCGTTCAGTCGCGGGTTACAGGCGCGATCTGAAACAACGCTCTGGCAACATCCACGAGTCTACTCGAGCGGCCCCAAAATTTCCAGAAGATGCGTGCACGGCGCGGAGAAGTTACAGAGGTAGAATCTATGAGCTTGAGATTGGCGACGATCTGCACGGGATCGGCCCTCGATGCCGTGGGACATTCGGCACGGACGGACAGGTCGCTCGAGGCCCGGTGAATGCCGTGGATCAGGGAGCAAACATCGATGGATTTTGCCTGGCGGTGGTTGTGTGTGGGACTTGCTGGACTGCTCGTCTTGACGGGCTCGGCGCGTGGGGATGATTCCGGGCCGAGGCCGCTGGACATCTACTTCATTGATGTCATGGGGGGCGCGGCGACCTTGATCGTGACGCCCGAGAAAGAGTCGATCCTGATTGATTCGGGCTGGCCGGGATTCGAGGATCGCGACCCCAGGCGCATTGTTCATGTGCTCAAGGATCTGGCCGGCTGCGATCATAAGGACCACCTGGTCACCACGCACTGGCACAGGGACCATTTGGGGGGCGTCGCCGGCCTGGCGAAGGCCATCGAAATCAAGCACTACTGGGACCGGGGGCTCCCGGAGGACAACGATCCCAGTCTCGACTTTCCGGACGGACCCAGGGCCGGCGATCCTCTCGCCATCGCCTACCGCGAGGCCTCGAAGGGCAAGCGGACCGCACTCAAGCCGGGCGATTCCATCGCATTCCGCGGCAGCTTGACCAGCCTGGTCGTGGCCTCGGGGGGCAAGGTCATGCAGGTGACCGCCCCCGCGGCCGGACCAGGGCAGACCGAGCGACAGCCGATCTTTCCGTTTCCGATCCGGAAGACAACCCTGGACAACGGCCTGGCCGTGATCTCCGTCCCGTTTGACTCGCCGGGAATCATCGCCTATTACACGGTAGTCCGCACCGGGTCGCGCAACGAGGTGGAAAAGGGGCTTTCGGGGTTCGCCCACTTCTTCGAGCACATGATGTTCCGCGGCACCGAGAAGTACCCGCAAGCGAAGTACAACGACGTCCTCAAGTCGCTCGGCGCCGATTCGAATGCCTTCACGTCCGATGACTGGACGTGCTATCACATTACGATTCCAGCGTCGGCATTGGGCACGGCCGTCGCGATCGAGTCCGACCGGTTCGAGAACCTCAAGTACGATGAGCCGTCGTTCCAGAAAGAGGCCCGGGCCGTGCTTGGCGAGTACAACAAGAACGCCTCCTCGCCGTTCCTCAAGCTGGAGGAGGCGATGCAGGACACGGCCTTCACCAGGCACACCTACAAGCATACGACGCTCGGGTTCCTGGAAGACATCAAGGACATGCCCAACCAGTATGCGTACAGCAAGGTTTTCTTCGACCGCTGGTACCGGCCCGAGAACTGCACCATCGTGGTGACGGGCGACGTGAAGCATGACGAGCTCGTCTCACTCGTCAAGGCCCATTACGGTTCGTGGGCGCGCGGCAAGGCGAGCGTGGAGATTCCCACGGAGCCGCCGCAGACCGAGCCGCGAAGCGCCCACGTGAGCTGGCCCGTGCCGACGCTGCCCACGCTCTACCTCGGTTATCACATGCCCGCGTCGGACCCGGCAAATCCCGACATCGCCGCTCTGGGAGCGATCGAGCAGGCCGTCTTCGGCGAGACCAGCCCACTCTACCGGGAGCTGGTGCTCAAGGAGCAGAAGGTCGTGACCCTCATGGCCGAGGCCTCCTCGCACCGCGATCCGGGGCTGTTCTCGATCATCGCGCGCGTTCGGACCGCCGCCGACCTGCCGGCGGTGCGGCAGCGAATCGCCCAGGCCCTGGCTGAGGCAGGCCGCACGCCCATCGATTCCGCGCGGTTGGACGCTGTCCGGTCGCATCTGAAGTACGGCTTCGCCGCGTCGCTGCGAAGCGCGGACGCCGTCGCTCGCGCCGTCGGCGAATCGATCGCGATCACCGGGCGGCCCGACGCCATGAACGACCTCTTCGCCGCCTTCGAGCGTCTCACTCCCGCCGACCTCCAGCGCGTGGCCGCCAGGTATTTCATCCCGACCAACGAGACGGTGGTCATTCTCGAGACGGAGAAGAAGAAATGAATGGGAAACACCGCATCGTCCTGGCCCTCTCACTCGGTTGGCTGATCCTGACCGCCGGATCTACGGCGCTTTCCGCCGAGCCTACACAGACCCATACCATGGTCGCTGACCGTAACGCGATCCTGATTCCTTCACCGTCCAGCCCCTTGGTCTCCTGCCGATTCGTGTTCCGGGTCGGTTCGCAAGACGACCCCAGCGGCAAGGAGGGCCTGGCCGCCCTGACCACCGCCATGATCGCCGAGGGAGGCACGGCGAGCCTCTCGTATGAACAGCTCCTGGAAAAGTTCTACCCCATGGCCGCGACCCTCGACGGCGAATGCCGCAAGGAGGCCACGGCCTTCCAGGGCACCGTGCATCGAGACAATCTCAAGGCCTATATCCCCTTGGTGACCGAGCTGCTGACGGCGCCCCGGTTCGCGCCCGACGACTTCGAGCGGCTGCGCAACGAGGCCCTCGACTACGTCACCAAGACCCTGCGCGGCAACAACGATGAGGAGCTGGGCAAGTGGACCTTGCAGTGCGAGCTCTACAAGGGTCATCCCTATGGCCATCCCGACCGCGGGACCGTGCAGGGCCTCAAGGCGATCACACTCGACGACGTGAAGGCGTTTCACAAGCGCTACTACACGCGCCAGGCGCTCACCCTGGGCATGGCGGGCGGATTCGAACCGGCGGCTGCCTTGCAGGTGGAGTCGAGCCTGGCTTCCCTGCCGCGCCAGGCCCAGGGATTGCCACCGCTCCATCCGCCGGCCGTACGTCCGGGACTGGAGGCGACGATTGTCGCCAAGCCCGCCGAGGCCACAGCCATCTCGATCGGCTTCCCGATCGACGTGACCCGGCGCGATGAGGAATTCTACGCGCTGGCCGTGGCCAACTCGTATCTCGGCGAGCACCGCACGTTCAATGGCAAGCTCATGCAGGACCTCCGCGGCAAGCGCGGGCTCAATTACGGCGATTACTCGTACATCGAGGACTTCATCCAGGAAGGCATGAGCACCTTTCAGGTCCCCAATAACCCGAGAAGGCAACAGTACTTCTCGATCTGGGTGCGGCCCGTGCCCAAAGACAAGGCCGCCTTCGCCCTCCGCGCCGCGCTCTGGGAGCTGGACCGACTGGCTACCGAGGGGATGAGCCCGGCCGATTTCGAGGCCACGCGGTCGTTCCTGCTCAATTACAGCAAGCTCTGGGTCCAGACCCTTTCCCGCCGGCTGGGCTATGCGATCGACGGCCAGTTCTACGCCCGCAACGACCTCGTCACCGAGCTGGCGGAGCGGCTGCCCAGGCTGACCGTCGAACAGGTCAATGCGGCCGTCCGCAAGCACCTGAAACCACCCGGCATGAAGATCGCCATCGTGGCCCAGAACGCCGACGAGCTGTGCGACATTCTGACCTCGGGCAAGCCCTCGCCAATCACCTACGACACCGAGGGAACCCCCGAGAGTATCCTCGCCGAGGACAAGCAGATCGCCGCCTTTCCGCTCAAGGACGTGACCGTCAAGATCGTGCCGGTCGAGCGGATGTTTGAGGAGTAGTTGCGAGTGCCCTCCGCGGTTGTGGCTGGTGTTTCCAGCGCCGATGCAGCCAGAGATACTGTGTCGGGTCCTGGCGGATCAGTTCTTCCAGGGCCGAGGTGTAGCGTTGGGTGAGCAGCCGCGCGTCGTCGGCGGAGCCGGTGAACTCTCCGGGTTGGATGACCTCGGCGCAGCGGATCTCGTAGCGTAAACCGGGGCCGATGCGTCGCGCGACGCCGACGACCACGGGTGCCTGGTGCTCGATGGCTAGCAGCGCGATGGCCTTGTGCGTCGAGGCAGGCCGGCCGAAGAAGTCCACGAACATTCCCCGTTGCCCGGCGTCCTGGTCGGCCAGCATCGACAGTGCCTGGCCAGACTGGAGCACCTCGAGGATCTGGTCGTAGCCCCCCGTCTTGGGGATCAGCTTCTGGCCGGTCCGCTCCCGGAATGCGCGCAGGAAACGGTCGAGGTAAGGATTGTCCAGAGTTCGGGCCACGGAGTACGTCGGGTATCCAAAAAGGCCGAAGAGATAACCCGCCAGCTCCCAGTTGCCGTAGTGGCCGGTGAGCAGGATCATCGGCTCGCCGGTCATGAACCGGTCGAGAATCGGCGGGTGGCCGACCAGCCTGACGTACTGCCGCCAGTTTGTCACGTGAATCTTCCGCGGGATGTGCAGGAGCTCCATGATCATCATGCAGAAGTGCAGGTAAACTGCGCGCACGATGCGGTCGCGCTGCGGATCGTCATAGCGATCCCCGTAGGCCAGCCGGAGGTTTTCGATTCCGACCATGCGGTGCCGGGCGTCCACCTTGTACATCACCCAGGCCAGGAACCGCGCGAGGGTATAGGATTGCGCGATGGTGAGCGTCTGGGCGAACGCCACGACCAGGCGGACCGCCAGGTAGACGAGGTAATCGATCCAGGGGCGGCGAGTCTTGTGGCGGGGCATGGTGTCACTCCGTTGACCAGAGACCGCCCAGGGAGATTCTGCAAGCAGCGATCACCGCCCGGGGCCGATCAGTCTTATATCCTGCCCCGAGCACTTCGATCAAGCGGAAGATCGGCCCGGCGCCCGGCGCTGACCGGCGTTGAACTCTACGTTAGAATGGCTTGCAGGCAGATTCCGATCCTGTCGCGGCCCCGTTCTCGGAGCGCCGATCATGAGTACCTTCGGACTGTCGCGTGGACTGGAACCTGCCGGGGGTCAGGCCGCTGGGCCCGGACATCGCCGTTTTCGCGGACGTCGAACGCCATCGGGACTGGGCGACCCTCGACGTGGCGGCCGCAGGTACCCACCCGCTCCTGGTGGTCGAGGTCACCTCGCGGGACACGCGACATAACGACGTGGGCAAGAAGGTCGACTTTTACTATCGGGCGGGCGTTCCCCTCTATGTGATAGCGGATGTACTCGAGGAGGACGACTTCGAGCGCCGGCTCGAGCTGATCGTCTACCGGCACACACCAGACGGGTATGAGCGCATCAAGCCAGATGAGCGGGGATGGATCTGGCTGGAGCCGATCGGAGTCTGGCTGGGGATCGCCCCCGAGGCCAGGTTGGGCTACGACCGCCTGGCCTGCTTCGACCCGGCGACGGGCGAGAAGATTGGCGACTACACGGCGATCAGCCAGGCCCTGGAGGCCGCAGCCCGGGCGCGAGCAGACGCCGAAACTCGCGCCGCCGAGATCGAGGCGCGGGTGCAGGCTGAGGTGAAGGCCTGCGCTCGAGCCGAGGCGAGAATCCAAGCGCTGGAGGCCGAGCTGAAGCGGCTTGGCAACGGGCCGCCCGGCGACTGAGGCCAGCCCGGTCTTAAACGACATAGCTCCCAGGAGACTTTCTTTTCAACGAGCCGACAAAGAGCTAAGAGCACCACCGGCACTGAGAGGATCGGCCATGGTGGCGCGACCCACCAGACCGCAAATCTTTGCAGTAAACTGAACTGCGCCAGCTTGCCACGACCGCAGGGCCGCGCCGGCGCGCGCCTGTTCCAGCAA
>JBEKTN010000342.1:0-9141 GCA_049516015.1 Isosphaeraceae bacterium
ATCCGGATGGGGAGACCGGAACCGACAACTCCCTGGCCCCCGGTGGGACGCCCACGACCGAGGGGAGCAAACCACGGGCGACACGATGGTATCGGCTCGTGAAGAATTCGAACGGGTCGAGATGGACGGCGGGGAGTCGGAGCGTCCCATAGTATCGTTGAGGCGGGGGAACCATCCCGAGGGACCCCGTGGAGAGAAGGGGACGCCATGTCATGACACCGTTGGAGGGAAACATGGCGGGTGCATCGAAACCCATAACCGTGTACATGAAACGACAACGGTCGCGGCGTCGGGTACGAGACGGAGCGCTGATTAACTCAGGGAGTCGTCCCGTAGCGTGCTCATGATATGAGGAGCCGTATGCGCGAAAGTGCAAGTACGGATCTGCGGGAGCCCCAGGGGAGCAATCCCCTGGGGCCACCCGGCCCGGAACCTCGTGCCTTTTGTTGGTGGGGATTTCCCCAAGCCGAATGTTGCCCATCGGTGGATATCCCTCGTTAGGGCTTTGTTCATATCGGACCAAACCGAGTGCTGGGCTTACGCCCAATTGGATGGATGCGTTATATCACAATGGTTACGTCAACCCGGTTGGCAATCTCAGTGGCTATTGCGGTGTAAATTTGCACATCGGTTGAATCTGAATCCAGCGTGATGATCAGAGAGTACCTCGCCTTGTGGGCGTAACGCTTTCGATTCGGCCGTTCCCGCCACCAGCCGGTCACGGGATGAACCGCGATGTAGCCGGATGCGGCCAGTTCGGCGGCCGTGCCCTTCCACCAGTCCGAGTGAATTGAGCCTTTGGTGCGGAGATCCTCGCCGAGTACCCAATTCCGCGTGTCGCTGACCCTCGAACCCGGCCGCGTTGCCCTGTCGTCCCAGGCGTCACGGGTGAGACGCTGATGGAATTGCCTCATGTCCTCCTGCGGCCGTTTCACATCGAACCTAAGTCCGTGCGATTGATACCTGTGCTTGACGTTCCACCCACGGCGATCCGGGCTTGGCTCGATGAAATACGAGAGCGTAACCCGCATCCTGAGTTCAAGGTTTCCGAGGTCTTGGAGCACTTCGACTGGCCATGGCAACGAGTGCACATGCATTTCGTTGGTCTTAACTTTTTTGTCTTCCTCGTTCCAGTAGAAGGGCTGGAGCGACTCCTGGATAATCATGGTCGCCCTGTTCGACGCACACTGGCGGGCGATTTTGAGATTCGGAACGCCATAGCCGTAGCAGCGGAGGCGATCATGTCGAAGATTGGGGGGAAATTCTTCGACCATACCCCGTGTCCACCGGGCGGAGTGGATGAGCAGACCACGGATGGATTCGGGCCACAAGTTAGGGTATTCGGCTTGCAGCATGGCTGCGTATCTGGATGCCAGCGCCGTTGCCGCACTCGTGTCCTGCATCGTGGTGAGTAAGGCACCGTCGCGCGAAACGACAGTGGTGAGAAGGGCAAGATCGTCGATTTCCCACATCTGGCCGTCTGGAGCGTGGGCATAATTGCCGCCTTCCATGACGATGTCGGGCTTGAGTGGCCACTCCCGCTTTTCCCACCCGCACGATGTCGTGCTCGTGGGACAGAGCCTTCCCTTGGGCGCAAGCGGGTTGTATCCCGCCAGGTCTGGGTCGGTGATCATGGCCAGGTCGGTGTATGCGCCGACAGTCACGACGTTCCACGCTTGAGCCGGGTCCTGAACGCTCGCGTTGTGGTTTTCGTTCGGGTAGGTATCACGTGAAAGTGCGCTCATCAAGTTGCCGGCGGAAAGCACCATCAAACGCTTTTTATCATCCATGGTGCCCGCACACATCTGATCGATGGCCGCTGACCAGAGTGTCGGAAGCCATTGCTCTTTATCGTCGGCGGTGATCCCCATGCAGATCACGCGGTTCCTGTGCGGAGACTCGATCTCCGCTTTGGCAACCGAGCCGACGGTGATGGGTCCATAGTCCGGGGGATCGTTTTCCCCTGCATCGGGCAGGATTTTGACTGCTTCCAGACGGTGGATGAGCTGGACCGGCTGGTTCTCAAGCAGCAACTTGCCCAGATTGAGGCCGTAAAGAGCGAGACCTGCCATGCCGGTTCCATGACCATGCCGGTCGGCGGACGTCCAATCGTCGTTCCACGCAAGATTGTGCTCTTCCGCCAGCGCCTGTTCGAGCAGCGGATGACCCCGGTTCACTCCGCGATCGAGCACGCAGACGGCCGGAGCTGATTCATCCGCGAACGTCGTCCTTTCTAACATTGCGTTGATGAATTCGGCCTGGCCGGCCGGAGTCAGCTCAAGGAATTCTCTGGGGACGATGCTGGCCCGTCGAAACTCGGCGAGGTAGCGCAGGAGGCCGGAGAATACGCTCCATCCGCTCAGAGATGTGTACGCCAGGACAACGACGTATTCCGGGAAGCGGACCTGCTGATTGCTCACCCGGATGTTGTATCGATCGGCCTCTTCACGAAACACATCCTCGACTGGGAGGGTACGGTCATCAGGGAGCAGGATTTCTCCTTCATCGCGGAGCCAAACCTCCCACCAGAATTCCTCGTCGGTCTGTGGGACCGGGCCGGAATCGGTCCAATAGTCACCGTCACGCAGCATCGCCAAGCGAATCTCATTCACGCTCTCGGCAAGCGTTTGATTCAAAGGGCTACCGTATCGCTTGTGATCTTTATGTGCATAATCCTCGAATTTCTTTGCGAACTTTGCGACCTTATCGTTCGGTATGTGGACGATCGCCCGCTCGCTGCCGTCTTCCTGATAACGAAAATTAATGATCTCGGAGCCGATTTTCTTATCATCCAAGCTGTCGAGCCAAAGCTTGAAACCGGGATTGCTTCTGATGGCGAGCGGTACGAAGCCGACGCCTTCCGCGGGTTTCTCCGGTTGGTCATGGGCTTGCCGGGCGGCCTGTTGGACCTCGCCGGCGACACGCGCCCCGTGCGCGACGCGCTCGATTCTCGGCGGGGTCTTGAAATCGCCGCGGCCAGCGAAAGTTGCGACGTAGCTTTGCGACTGGGCGGTGCCCTGGATGAGAAAATGGCGGAGGCGCGGCATTGTTACTTCCGTTCTTCTTCCTCGGCTTTGAACAGACGGCGACTTTGTCTCTGGGCGATGGCTTCCCTCAGCAGCTCGAATTCGATGAGCTTGCTCTCGTCCAGGACGGCTTCCTTGGCCGCGTCGCTACTTGCTTGGCAAACATCTGCATGGCTAAGACCTAGCGCTAACTCCGATGCCCGTTCCAGATCATTGTCACTGAGGCTAAAACTGGCGACCCTGTTCCTGATGAGTTCCTTGATCTCACCGGCCGAGGGTCTTTCGTAGCGGATGACTTCGTCGAAGCGACGGAATAGGGCCTCGTCGAGCATGGAAACCAGGTTGGTCGCTGCCACGATGATACTATCAGAATCATCCTGCTCCAAGAATTGAAGAAACGAGTTTAACACCCGTCGAATCTCGCCTACGTCGTTTCCCGCAGCCCGCTCACTTCCGATGGCATCGAACTCATCGAACAGATAAACCCCTCGGGTTTTTTGCATCAGATCAAAAACTGAATGTAGCTTTGCGGCCGTTTCGCCCATGAATTTCGTGATCAGGCTATGAAGCTGAACGGCGAGATGCGGGAGTTTTAATTCACCGGCCAATGCGCGGGAAGTCATCGTTTTTCCGCATCCCGGAGGACCGACTAGGAGGAGTTTCCTTCGTGGGGAAAGGCCATGTTCTCGTAACTTGGATTTTTGCTTATATTCCCGAATGACCCGTTGCAACTGCTTGCGGATGGGTTGAGAAAATACCATCTCGCTTAGGCGGACGCTGGGATAGGTGGCCGTCAGCAGCTTCTCCAACTCGCCGTGCGGCTGCACGATCGGCACGGCCCCGCCGACCCTCTGCGTGCTCTGCTTTCGCCTTACGTCCTGGACCAAAACTTTAAGTTCTTCTGCAAGTTTGGACTTCCCAGTGCGGGCGGCGTGGGCAGCAATCTGCATGGCCACCGAAAGGAATTGTTCCCCATCGGCCTCACTGTAGCTCCGTAACAGGGCTTTAAGTTGCTCGGCGGTGGCCATGTTTTCCTCCGTCACAGTTTGTCTCTTGGTACTATATCTCCTATTCCATGCAACTTCTTTAGTTCTCCCACATTGACTTTAGGGGAACAGTGACCTTTCGTATAGTATAATGCCGAATACCGAGAGCGACTACGCAGTTTAGAGTTTTTCTGCTGCATTGCCTTCTCGAAAACCCGGCTAGGTGGGGGTTCTTACTCCGGACTGCGGTTTCGGGCGCAGTCAGGAGTGATTGCCGTGTTACATGCTTGCTGTTGAGGAGGTTCGTTCCTCGGGACGCGGGGACTCATGGGTCATGGGGGTTTGGGCAGTAAAGGAACGGGAAACCGACATAAGCCCTGTACGGCGCAGAAACCATGGACGTATTCTGGCCACTTGCTGGAGCACTTTGTCACAAATCATGTTGCGAAACGGAAACGTTTTGCGCCTGATTTTTGCAACACAGGAAACCTGCGGAACCCTGGGCTCGTTCTGGCGTTGCACAACTTGAGACTTTTGCGACATGTCCCCTTCCGGACTGCCGCTAAGTGGGTTTTCTGTTCCTTTACTGCCCATACCCCGATAAGGACCGAGAACTATCGATGCCCATTTGCACATAGTTTAGCTCTCTTTACTCTTCCTGGTTTTCTGCTTGGACGCAGTTGGGTTCGGACTGGGCAGTCCAAGAATATCGACAAGTGCCTTTGGCTTCTTGAGAAGAGCGGGGTTTGCGTCGAGTTGTTGTGCGACATCGGTCGACATGGCTTCAATAAATAAGCGTTTGCTGTCGCCTGCCATGGTCTTCACAATGATAATCTCGTCAAAGCGAATTACGGACTCGTCAAATCCATCGGTTTGCTTCAATAGGAGTTGTGCTGTCTGTACTCTCTTACGTTGAAGCTCTGCGGTTGCAAGTTGATCTGTCAAACCAACAAGTGTGTACCGCATACGATTTAGTACGACTTTCAATGAGGCGACAGTCAATGTCTCTGGAAACTGGTTAAGAGCAGCAAAAAGAAAGCTGCCTCTTCCGCAAGTCGGTTCGACGATCGAAGCAGGTGAGATGCCCTGTGATGAAAGAATCCGGCAGACTGAGCGCGCCAATGGCGCTGGAGTTTGAAAGTCCCCGAACTCGATTCTTGTCTTGCTCTTCGCCGGTTTGGCCATAGTCCCTCCTACTCGAGTCAGTCGTGCGTTGCTAGGTCATCAGGGTGGCAAACGGGCGGGGCTTGCTCAGTCGGCCTGGAGATCTAACGATAGCCCGGTATTCCGCCGCGGTACCAGTGAGCTGCGCAACGCTACAGACCGTTGTCGCGGCGGAATAGCGGGCCGTTGGACGAAACCGGTCGCTGCGCCCGGAGTTTGCGCCGCGGCGGAAGCCAGATCGCTATCGCGGACGCCACGTGGGGAATTGTATCCAGGCTCAACGGATGCTGCCAACCTGGACTGAAGATCGAGGGAACGAAGCTGAAGCGGCGACCAGATATTTAGGCAGAGAATCATTGGCTAATATGAGCACCAGCCATGGGCCATCCACATTTGCTTGGTACCGGAGAGTGGGTGGCCCCATCCAATCCTCGGTACCGGAGAGTGGGTGGCCCCATCCAATCCCCTTGCCTCGATGACGCGCTCCAGGTGCTCGCGGAAGTATCCCGGGACGGCATCGCGGCGTTGCAGGAACGCCCAGGGGCCGCCACAGTCCTCCGGCGGTGCCGCGCGTCGGCCGCCGACACAAAACGGATAGGTCTGCCGCGGCTCTGCGGCCGAACGGCGCTCGAGCCGGACTTGGTGCTGCCTAGGAGTCGCGGAGGTCGTACTCGTAGAGGAACTGCTCGTTGAGGCGGAACTGGAAGCTGTCGAGCCGGACCGTGCGGGCGTCCTGAGAGAACCAGAGCCCGCCCACCCGGCTGATGCCGTAGTCCCGGCCGTGGATGCGGAAGCGATGGAGGTGGGTGTTGGACCAGCCGAAGGCGATCTGGATGATGGCGTGGAGGTCGGCGAGGGAGCTATTGCTGCGGACCAGGAGCCGTCGCCAGATCATGGGGGTGATCTGCCGGATCCAAACGTGGAACTGGTAGACCTCGGGTACGGTATCATGGGTCATGGTGTGGGTCAGCGTACCCGAAGCCGGGACCCAAGGTCAGCCCCCGGTTTGTTCCGGTCTCCCTCTAGGACAATGGCGACGACGACCTCGGGGTCAGCTTCAATCGTCGGCTGGCCCAGGTGAACAATGGTGCCCCGAACTGGGCGTAGCGGCAGAGAGGGCCGAAAGAGAAAGTAGTGGGTTATGCACAAGTTCGAAACCGGTCGTGCTGCCGTTGGTCTCTACGAGTGCTTAATCGACGCACTTGGTGAATCCAACGTTATTCCGGCCAAGACGGTCCCTGGGGTGGACTACATCGTGGTCAAGACTTGGCTCGGCGAGTTCATGCTCCGCATCCGAGCTCCGGCCGTCTCACAGGTGCAGATTATTCAAAATCCCAGGACGCCAGATCGTATGTTCGACCTGGCTGACCCTGAGTCACTCGACCAAATTCTTCGCGTCATTGATTTCTTCAAACCCGGTCTTTACCCCGACGAGCACAATCAAAGGATCTTCTACAGGGCCCTTGCCATACCCGAGTCGCTTAACGGCTGGAAGGACCGTGTCTACAAAAGCTATCATCGATCGCCGCCACCCGCTTGGTACGAGGTTTGGAAGAGTTCCGGCTCCTCAATTAACCCGTTGCTCTACCCACTCGACTGCGGCAGGCAGGGGTACTATTCCCAAGAGGCTAGGGCGGCGTTCCTCAAGTTCATGGCGGGCGGCCAAACCTCGCTCAGTTCGGATGCCGCCGATGGGAAACAAGCTTGCGAGTTGGGCGGACTTTGCTCGTATCCAGACCCACGCGAGGCTTTCGCATACGGCCAAACTTCCAGTCTCGCTGAGAAGGGTGCAGATCGGTATGTCGAGTTCTGGGGAGTGAAACTTGGCCCAACCCCAGAGGAAGACGGGGTCGTGGCTTGGCTGGTACGTCCACGAGGGAGTCCGTTTACGGCGAACGAGTTCAGGGCCAGGTATCGGAGGCAGATAGAAGGCGACGTATAGGCTGAGGGGTAAACTACGCCTATGAATCATGCGGCACGATGAGGGAACCGTTGCGAGTGACCAGTGCCGCCGCGGTCATAGGAGCGGGAACGGCCGCAGCGAGTGAGAGAAGCTCAGCGGCCCGATTCAGGTGCAGGCCACAAGCGGCGCGATGTCGACCGACCTCGGCACGTAGGTCTTCAGCGTCAAGCTTCTCAAGGAGAGACATTGAGGGCCACCCACATATTGGAGCACAAGCCGCGGTCTTGGGCCGGCGACGGACTCTGTTCGCTCGGCGAGATAACAAGACCTCGCTGACGAACCGCGCCCAAGAGATGGAGGCGCGTAGCTGAGCGGCTCTTCCCGGTATGCTGGGAGATGCTCGGATTGTTTCGTTGAGAATACGTGCGTCAGGTTCCTGACGTGCCCCTATGAGACCGCGCTCAGGGAGATTTGCCACAATCCGGAGCAAGGGATCGGAGGCGGTCAAGGACAGGGCGAGTGCGCGAATGACACCTGGCTTGATCGTACGCCTTGCAGCCAGTTGACGCCCAGACGCTGAGCTTCGGCTTTCAGATGGTCGGCCAAACCCACCGCACGGTGAAAACGGCGGCCAAACTGGGCGACCGTCTCCAGCCACGGCTCGGCAGAGACCTGGAGCCGATCGAGAATCGACTCCAAGCCCTGAGGACGAAAGGGGCCATCCACATACTTGGTACCGGAGAGTGGGTGGCCCCATCCAATCGCCCGTTGATCGTCACTGCGCATTTTCCGCATCGAGGAGGGTCGTTTCCTGGGTCCTCTCGATCTGGGGCGCCCGACTGCCTCGCCAGGCGGAGTCGAATCGGTCGCACGCCTCGTCGACTCGTTGCGATGGCCGCGGGGGACGGTTCCCAGGCTCGGCGGTATGAGCCCATCCCTCACAATTCCCCTCGAGCCACGCCTCACGGATCGCCAGTTCCGAGTCTGCGGATGGCGGGTTGCGCTCCACTGACCCGCCCTGCCAGCTCATGAAAGGACGAAATGATAGAATCGCTCAGAGGAATTCGGGACGCCGGCCAAAGGAGCGACGCCATGCCAGCCAAAGGAGCCAACGGGGTGGGACGATTCAGCGTGGAGTTCGGGGTGGCCAACTATGCGGACCTGATCCGGGCCCAGGACGGCACTCTGCCGCCGGACCAGGTTCGCCGGGAGACGATCCAGGGCGTGGTCGATTCCGGGGCGACGCGGCTGGTGCTGCCGCAGGCCGTCGTGAAACGGCTGGGCCTGCCGCCGGGCAATCCGATCCTCGTTCGCTACGCCGACGGCCGCAGGGCCCAGCGCGCGGGGGCGGAAGGGGTCTACGTCGAAGTTCTGGGTCGCCACGGCACGTTCACCGCCGTCGTCGAGCCGAGACGGAAGACCGCTCTCCTCGGCGCGATCGTCCTCGAGGATCTCGATCTGGTCGTGGACTGCACGGCTCAGCGGCTCGTGCCCCGCGATCCCCGTAGCCTGACCTCGGAAATCGAGTGAGCCGGCGCCGCGGCCCTCGGCGGGATTGCAACGAATGCCGCTTGCGCGTTCCTCATCCCGGGGGGCGAAGTGGCGGCCCAGGCCGCCCTCGCGGTGGAAGCGGAGAACGCGGAGCGGCTCGCCGGCGCGGCGGGAGGGTGTGCAGTTCGCCGTCGCTCCCGCGTCAGCACCCACCCTGGCGGCCCGAGAGGTCGTGGTGGTGAGGCTGGTCTGGAGATCGGGATCGCCCTAGCCGCTCCCGGTCGTCGCCTACCGGGCCCAAAGGGACGAGACGGGCCATCCACATTTCCTTGGTACCGGAGAGTGGGTGGCCCCATCCAATCGGTGGCCCCATCCAATCCTTGGTACCGGAGAGTGGGTGGCCCCATCCAATCCCCAATCTGCCACTTCTGAGCTAGTCCGCAGATCTTGTGGGCGGTCTCTGCCTTCGACTCAAACTGGTTCGCGAAGATCTCGAGCACACCCAGGTCATCTCTCACGACAATCACGCTCTGGGAACGGCCCACGCCTTCGGCCGCGTCACAGCCAAGAC
>JBEKTN010000343.1:0-9131 GCA_049516015.1 Isosphaeraceae bacterium
CGCGACCGAGTTCACCTATCCGGGCACCGAGTTGAAACTCGTCTACTCGATCGCCGCCGAGGCCGAGAGCCCAAGTTCGGCCCCACATCAAAATCCCGCAGGTCAGGAGATCTGAGGCTGGGCGGCGATGGTTTCCCATCCCCCCGGCTCTTGCATGGCCTGGCCGATTGTCTTGAAGTTGACCTTGCCATATTTCTTTATGAAGGCATCGCGACGGTCCTGCCACATGACGAAGACCATTGGCGTCAGAGCCAGGTTGTCGGACTTCACGATCGGGTTGTTCTTGTGCCTGGTCCGCCATTCCTGCTCGAAGAGGTCGCGGTAGGCGCTGCTGGCCGGCGACCAGACGTGGATGGGAAGGGGCTTGGGCCGTCGAGAACCGCCTGGGCTCCCTCCACCGAGCCCATGCCGTGGAGGTTGACCTTGATCCTTCGGCCGGCGGGCGTCTTCGCGAATTCAACGGTTGCCTCCTCCAGCCACTTCTGTTTCTCGGTTCCGTAGGCGATGTGGATCTCGACGGTGCCGGGATCGGCAGCGACGAGGACGGGTGTCTGGCTGAGTGTGCCCGCGGCTGGGTCAGACCGTGGCGCGCCCCCGGAGTTCGAGCCGGAGCCGGAGTGGCTGAGCAATGATCGACCCAGGCCAAACACCCCGGTGATCGCCAGCACCGCCAAGGAGCCGAGTGCGATCCGGCGCGTCCAGCCGCGGTTCCTGATCCGTTCGTCCTTCCGGGCCTGTAAGGGCACGAGCGTCGAGCTGCCATCCGGTTTTTGGACCTGGAGGGTGACCGCCGAAGGATCGGGGTCAATCTCGTCGTCCGGCGCGTCGATGACAATCGGCGATCCGGCTCCGACGCTGACCGGCGGGTGCTCCAGCAGCTTCAATTGCAGGGTGTTCCTGGAGAGGATCTGGACGTACGAAACAGCCTGGAATTTCGTGCAGCGAAGCCGTCGGCCCGCGTGCTCTCTGCCGGCCGGGATCGGCGTCCCGCACGACGGGCAAGGAACCCTGCCCGGTTCGCCCCGCGAGGTGAGCCCGTTGAGCGGGGCGACCGTGGTGCGCGAGGACCCGGCGGGAACTTCCGCGAGCACCTCCTGGGCCAGGACCGAGCAAGTTTCGAACCGATCGGCGGGATTCTTGGCCAGGCCCCGCAAGATCGCATCCGAAGTTCGCTTCGATAAGTCGGGCAGAAACTCGGTCAGCGGGGGCGGGACGACCATCGTCTGATTGACCACCGTGGCCGATGGCGTCGGCCCTTCCATGCAGTTGTTCCCGGTCAAGATTCGCTGTTGTTGGCTTTCACCTTGAGCGACCTCGGCGGAGGTAGTCCGATCGCGCCCGGCCCGGGGCCGTTCGTCGTGGTAATGAGTGGAACATAAATCCTATCCCGAGATCGTGAAGAATTGATGTGCGACCAGCCGGCTTACTCGAGCGGTTCAGCTCATCCAGCGACAACCGCCGGAAACTCGGCGGCGAAGGTTCGAGAAATCGCGGCCGGTGCTTGCCTGCGCGGAGGTGCCTATGTACATTTGTGCGCAATTCGTCAGATCCCCAGGGCGTTGCCCTGGGCTTTCATGTTACGGCCCCTACGGGGCGGCAGAAAAGTGCAACACCAAGACAGCGTTGCGGGGGGAGCTGGGAACCATGTTCGACCCGAACGACCTGGGGAGTGCGGCCATTTACCGCCGCGCTTACGGAGAGGCGGCGCGGTTGATCGAGATCGCCCGGTTCGATCATTGCTTCGGGCGCGACTTCGCCGCCGGCATCGGCGGCAACGTCGAGGCCATCCGCGCCGAGGTCCATCGGAGAATGGGCCGGGAGGCCGATCCGGAAGCCGTCGAAATGGCCGTCACGGATGCCATGGCCGGACGATCGCCGCGGTGGTGAAATGGCAATGCGGAACTGTAACCCGCCGCGGATGAACCTCGATGAACGCGGATCAATGGAAGGAATGTCGCAGGGAGCTCCGTCCACCACTCTGGACCGAAGGGATCCGCGGCTGGCTCCGTCGGCCCAAAATGAGACTCCTCGTTGATCTCCACCAGCGTACGGATGGCCCTTGCAGCTAACTTCCGAGGAAAAGCCCCCAGATCCGAGGCTTCCGCGCTGGGGGCTCGCTGGCTGTCGCCAGCTCGACCCCAGCCACCCAGCTCTTGTCACCTGCCAAGATGCTGAAGTTGAACCATGCCACCGAGAACACCGGAAACTGCAGCCAACTATCTGTTACACCGTCTTTTGCGTCAAAACGGCGGTGGAGATCAGCGAGGAGTCTCGAATCGCCACTTTCAATTCAGGAGGCCGAGCAAGACTTCGGGGTCGGCGGGTTTCACGAGGTGCGTGTCGAAGCCACTGGCCAGCGCACGCACGCGATCCTCGTGCGCACCGTAGCCGGTGACGGCGATGAGCCGGGTTTTGGCGGTTCCAGGGTTCATCCGGATCGCGCGCGCGACCGCATAGCCGTCCATGCCGGGAAGTCCCACGTCGCAGATGACCACGTCGGGTCGGGCGCTGCGGGCGGCCTCAACGCCTTCCATGCCGGTGTAGGCCAGCGCCACCACATAGCCCTGGGTGGACAGCAGCATGCGCAGACTCTCGGCCGAATCCCGGTTGTCTTCTACCACCAGCACCCGTACATGCTTGGTCGTACTCGTCGGGCTCAGTCGAGATTCCGAGAGGGCCATCGGTTCGTCCTGAAGTGGCAGTCTGACCGTGAATTCCGCCCCCTGCTCGGTGCCTGCACTGTGGGCGCTGACGGTGCCGTCATGGAGTTCCACCAGCCGCTTCACAAGTGCGAGCCCCAGGCCAAGGCCTCCCCGTCTGCGGTCGAGGCTGCGATCGGCCTGGGTGAAGGGCTCGAAAAGCCGGGGAAGAAGCTCCGGATCGACACCGATACCCGTGTCCCGCACCTGCATGACTGCCTCTTGCCGTGAGAGATCGGCGACGACTACGACCTCGATCCTGCCGTTGCTTTGCGTGAACTTCCGGGCGTTCTCCAGCAAGTTTTCCAGAACCTGAGTCAGACGGGTACGGTCGCCGTGCACCCAGACGGGGATCTCGGGAAGCCTGGTCTCGATCGTGATGCCCGAGTTCTGAAAGACTTCGCGCTGGTCTTCCGTGGTGAGCCGGGCGAGACGCGCCAGGTCGGTTCTCTCCCGGTTCAGGTTGATCGTGCCACGCGTGATCCGCGATACGTCCACGAGATCGTCGATGAGCCGTCCCATGTGCGTGATCTGACGGTCCATCATGTCGCGAACGAGAGCGACCACCGTCGGGTCGTCACCTCGAAGGTGGAGCAGGTGGACCGCGTTTCGCAACGGCGCCAGCGGGTTCCTCAGCTCGTGTGCCAGCATGCCCAGGAACTCGTCTTTGTGGTTGGCGGACTGACGGATTTCCTTCAGCAAAGCTGCATTCTGCTCTTCGGTCCGCTTGCGTTCGGTGATGTCGCGGGCGATCTTCGCGGCCCCGATGATCTTCCCCGTCGCATCGCGGATCGGCGAGACCGAAAGTGAAACGTTGATGGTCCGCCCGTCCTTGGTTCGCCGTATCGTTTCGTAGTGATCGGCTCGTTGTCCCTGCGCGAGCTTCTCGAGAATCCGCTCCACGTCTTCGGCCTGGCCGGGGACCACGAGCTTGCTGATCGGATGGCCGATCATCTCGTCGGCGGAATAGCCGAAGATCCGTTCAGCCGCGCGATTCCAGCTCGTGACGGTTCCATCCAGCGTCTTGCTCACGATTGCGTCGTCCGAGGACTCCACGATCGATGCCAGGAAACCCTGAGGCGTCCTATGCGGCGGCGTGGTCATTCCATCTTGCTCTGGCGCTGCACCATTCATCGCGGAACTGTTGACCTCCCTGGCTCGGCTCATCATCTCGTCTCCTCGTGCGGGGTACGCCGGCTTGCTGTCGGCATCGAGTTTTACTCGGGGTCTGTCGTCGGATCAAGGAGGCTGGATTTCATGTCGATCGAGAGCGGTGCCGGGTGCGATCAATCAAACAAAGCAGATTCCCGGGATATCGGTCGTGGGGCAAGACGGCGAAACTGGCCAGGCCACTATCGGCTATTGGCTCGCACTGCGTCACAGGGAGTTTCTCGTAAACTGCTTGAACTCAGAAAGGGCACACTGAATTCAATCTACTGGAGGGAACCCAAATTGCAAGGCTCATTGGATTAAAAGTCATTAACGAGCACATTCGAGTGATGCCTTTATGGACGGCAGGCGAAATAGTAGAGCACCGCAAAGGGTCGTCGAGCATCCGCACAACCAGAAGGTCTCTCGGTTGCTGGCGGAGTGCGCCGCAGACAAGACGATCGGAATCGGCCCGGGCTCGTCGCACCATAAAGGATTTAACTTGTGATCTTCTGAGAACTTGCGTAGGATCTTGAGGTCGAGCGAAACGGGCATTGGCCGGCACCGTCGCCGAATCCCCCGGCGCAGCCGGCGAATCAGGCTGTCCGCAGCGTCACTGCCGAGAAAAGCCGAGAGAGCTCATGTCACTGGTTCTGGATGACGTGCTAATAACCAGTAACCCGGCGACAGGCGCCGAGGTTGGCCGGATCAAGATCACTCCTGCCGGGCGCGTTGCCGGCCTGGTTGCGCGGGCGCGGGCGGCGCAGCAGGACTGGGGGCAGCGCCCGTGGAAGCAGCGGCGCGAGGTGCTGGCCCGGTGGTGGCAGATACTGGGCCGAGATGCCGGCGATTGGACAGCGTTGATCCGGGACGAGATCGGCAAGCCCGGCGTCGAGGCGCTTGCGGGGGACGTGGTACCCACCCTCGACGCGCTCCGCTGGACGATCAAGCATGGCGAGCGCACGCTCAAGGACGTGCGGTTGGCAGCGGACTGGCAGCGCTGGTTGCTGATGCCTGGGGCGCGGCTGCGCTGGTGCCCCGTGGGCGTTGTGGGAATGATCGGGACGTGGAACTATCCGCTCTTTCTCAATGCGCCTCCCATCGCCCAGGCGCTGGCGGCGGGAAACGCGGTGGTGTGGAAGCCATCGGAGCTGGCCGTGCGCACCGGCCAGAAGATCCAGCAGAGCCTCGAGCAAGCGGGCGTGCCGGCGGGATTGATGACAGCGGTTTTTGGCGGGTCCGAGGTGGGTCAGGCCCTGGTTGAGTCCGATCTCGACAAGGGGTTCTTCACAGGCGGCATTGAGAATGGCCGGCGGGTGATCGCCGGGCTCGGGGCTCGCGGCATTCCGGCGGTCGCTGAGCTGTCGGGTTTCGACGCAGCAATTATCTTGCCCGATGCGCCTTTGCACAGCACGGTTCGTGCCCTGACCTGGGCGGCCTATGTCGGCTGCGGACAGACATGCGTGGCTGTCAAGCGCGTCTATGTGGTCGGGGATGCGCGGCCGTGGGCCGAAGAGTTCTCTGCCCGGGCCAGGGCACTGGAGGTGGGCGATCCCGCTCGGCCGGCGACCGACATCGGACCCATGATCACGGCGAGTGCACGCGAGCGTTTCGATCGGCAGGTCAAGGATGCAATCCGCGCCGGCGCCCGCGTCCTGGCCGGAGCAACGAGTCTCAGCGGGCCCGGCTGGTTCTACGCACCGACCGTTCTGCAGGCGGAAACAGCCGAGGCCGAGACTGCCCTGGCAGGGGCATTCGGCCCGGTCGTTCTGATTCGCGGCGTTGCCGACGTCGATGCGGCGGTTGCCGCGGCTAACTCCAGTCACTTCGCTCTGGGAGCGAGCGTCTGGACCAGGAACTCGAGTGCCGCGCGCCACCTGGCCAGCAGGCTCCAGGCCGGGATGGTCAGCATCAACGACGCCGTCACTCCCACCGCCCACGCCGGGGCGCCGTTTGGCGGCTGCAAGGCCAGCGGGTTCGGGCGCACCCATGGCGCCCTCGGGCTCCGCGAGTTCACCCAGCCCCAGGTTCTCTTCCAGCGCCGGCCGGGAGGGTTCCGTCCGCAACTCTTCCCCTATAGCCGATCTTCCACCGTGGAGCGATTCCTGGCCGTGTATCGCCGGGTCTTTCATCGCCGCTGAATGGGTTTCCCGCCCCCACCTGGCCAACCCTGGCCAGGACGGGGCGTAGCGGCCGCCCGATTGCCGAAGGTGGGGATTCGCACTATAAAAGTAAAGAGAGCGACGCTCATCGTCTTCCCTCTGGTTTCCGAGCTTGATGACGAACGCTTGCAGGTGATGATGGCTGGCACGATGGGAACGAGGGCGCTGCGGCTGATCACCCGGACCGGGTGGTTTTCGCTTGCGGCCACGGTCATCTGGCAGGCAACCACCCCGGGCTGTAATCCCCCACGGAGAGCCGTAACGATGTCTGGAGCAGCAAACGAAGGAGCGCCCAAGGCCGCCAAGGGCGACGAGGAGTGGCGACGCGAATTGACCCCCGAGCAATACCATGTGACCCGCGAGAAAGGAACCGAGCCGGCCTTCACGGGGCAGTACTGGAACAACAAGCACCAAGGCGTCTACAAGTGCGTCTGCTGCGGCACGCCTTTGTTCGATTCGACTGCGAAGTACGACTCCGGAACAGGCTGGCCCAGCTTCTGGGAGCCGGTAGATCCGCAGAACGTCGGCACCGAGGATGATCGCAGCATGTGGATGTCCCGCACCGAGGTCCTCTGCCGCGCCTGCAATGCTCATCTGGGACACGTGTTCGACGACGGACCCGCTCCCACGGGCCTGCGTTACTGCATCAACTCGGCGGCGCTTGCGTTCGAAGAGAAATCCTCAGACAGCGACGATCCCGGCGGCAAGGAAGGGAAAACTCACTGAACGGGTCGTTGCAGAGAGTCCAAGGCCGAAAGTCGTGCGTCGGCCCGTATCTGCCTGGCTCTCGCTTTCTTGTATGAGGCTCGTTCTTGCGCTTTCTTGACACTGCTGCTCTCACCGCCAATTCGCTCTCTTTGGATTCACCGAAATTCCAGCACAAAATCCGGACCCCAAAGTGAGCGGCAATCTCAGGCTCCTTCAAAGAGCGGTACACCCATTGCCCCGGCTGCCGTTTTGAGCTTGCCATCCAGGGCCGCCAGCGGCATGCCGAGCCGGATCGCCAGCTCCAGGTAAGCAGCGTCGTAGGAAGAAAGGTTATGAGCACGCGCCAGATGCATGGTATCAGCCCAGGCATGGGCAACCGTCTGGTCATCGACGGTAATGGGAAAAGCACCAAGGATCGCTATCAACCGTGCCGTCTCGGCCGCCGTGATGCGGCGGCGGCGTTCGCCGACCAGCAGGGCATTGGCCACTTCGAGCGGCCAGAGAGAGGGGACGTGTGCCTGTAAATCAGGCATCCGTTCCAGGATCGCTTCGGCGTATTCGTCGGCTTCGTCTTCGAAGCCCCACACCATGGTCACCGATCCATCCAAGACGAAATTCTTTGTGGCATCCATGCCATTTTCTCCTCAGAAACGACGTCCTTCGTCAATCATCTCGCGGATGCTCAGACCGCCGAGCGTGCGGCCCTTGCGGAATTGCTTCATCGCCTCAACGGCAAGCCGCACGTCGGGCGCGGACTTGGCGGCCAGGGGTGGCACAAGCCTGGCGACGGGCTTGCCGTGTTTGGTGATGGTGAACTCTTCTCCTTGAGCCGCTCGCTCCAGGAGCTGAGCCAGGTGGGTTTTGGCCTCGAACGAACCGACGGTTTCCATAAGTCCTCCTTATCCGATTTCAACCAGTTGAATACCAGTCTAATCCAGATTGCCAGATCTGCCAACTCCTCTTTTCATCCACGCTTGCACGGCTTGCCCGGCCATGCTATAAGAACAGATTATTGATGTCAGTCGCTTATGCCGCCTTGCGGCACCCGGAATGATGAAAATGGAGTTGGGCCTTGGTAGCCTATCGTTGGAGGCGGGTGTCGGGTCAGAGGCCGATGATCATTGGAGCCTCGCGAGAAAGGTGTCAGGAACCGAAAAACGACTTTCTTGCATCAATGTGCCCGAAATAGCTTCCTGACACCTTATCCGCCCCAGGGGCGCATGCGAGCTGGGTAGTGAGTCACGCGGAGGTTCAGCGGTATCAGAAGGAGGCTTTGCTGCCAGACCGGAGGGTGTGACGTCAACACTGTCGAAGAACCCGCGTAATGCTCCCCATGACCGCAGAGACTGATCACATATCGGGAAATTCGTATCGCATCTTGGCAACCTTTTTGCCGAGGTCCCCGATACGCTGTCGGATGCCGAGATTTAGTCGTTGGTCTACTGTCTTCAGGATTGCGATCATCATTAACGTTGCGAAGCCGAGAGAAAATGCGATCCCTTCCGTGGATGGAAGGACTGAGAAACGCCAACCGAATCCTTCGTGAAATTCAGAGTGGTTCGCAGCGTCTGTCCCGTGAACGCCCGCAGAATGCAGTCTATACATGGTGGCGTAGAGACGGCCCATCCCGAGGCTTTCCGACAGATCCTTGATGCTTACCCCGGCGTAGCCTTTGCGCTTGACCCGCTCGGTCCAGACAGGGCCGATGTCTTTCTCCCATCCTGCGCAGGCATCCTCGACCTTCTTCTGATTCTCGGGGCGTATGGGGTCAGAACGGCCTTGCTCCGAAAGGCCCCTCTGAAACTTGCGGTACTGGAATGCTTCGTTCGCCCGATAAAGGCTGGAACGGAAGCGGGTGGTGAGCGTCTTTCCCGGTACCGGGGGAATTCGCTTGCCGTTTTCCTTCAAAATGATTCGGTGACGGGTGAGGAATGTCGTCGCGGCCATCGTCTCGAAGAGCATCCTAACGTTGCTGCTGGCAACCTCATCGATCCCGTACTCGACCAGCATGAAGATCGCCCGATATTGCTTGCAGCTCTTCGCCAAGAGGCCCAGAACGGTAACGATTACCGCGTCATCGAGCCCGGGGCCGGGATTCATCGGAATCTTTTCGGCGAATAGGCCGATAGCGAGATCGAAGACCTCCTGGGCAAGAGCAAATTCCGGTTTCAATTCGTTCTTGATGGCTACTCGTGCTAGATGCTCGTAGGGCAGTTCCACAACTATTTCCTCAGCCACTTGTTGCAGTTCCGGGGACAGCAGTTCCGGGGACACCATACTTAATTCTTCGGAGTTAGGTATGGTGTCCTTGCGTCAGGTAAGCTTTGGAAAGGAGGAAGAGACTCGAACTCTGAAACCTTTCGTTGAAACCCTGCGGGTACGAATCCCGCCTGGCAAAGCTGGACCAGCAGCC
>JBEKTN010000344.1:0-9125 GCA_049516015.1 Isosphaeraceae bacterium
CGCCTGTTCCAGCAACCGGATCTGGAGAACCACTGGGTACCGATGCGGAACCGGGCCCTTCCCTCAGTGATGGCGTTCGTGGCCCAAGCCACCCACCCGGCGGGTGCTCTGTTACGCGACCGACAAGCTGCTGCGTGACGAGGCCGAGAGCATGGTCCCGAACATCGATCCCGAACAGGTTCGCAAGCTTGCTGGCGGGGGTTGACGCAGAACGACAGAGCCAGCTTCGTCGGCTGGTGTCCCCAGCCTTCGGCTGTGGGCCCAGTCCCTCATCAGCCGGAGTTTGTAATCACTGTTACCCCTTAAGGCGTCTGGTGATTAGAAACCCCGTTGAACAAGGTCATGGGACGCAATCTAATCCCTTGGGTATGAAAGACTTGTGGCTATCGGCAGGCCAATTCTGGAAAATCATTCCAGATTTAGAAACGGTCAACAGCCGAGATCCTGACCCATTCCGACCCCAAAATCAGAGGTTAAGGACCCAAAACCCTGAGGAAACGCGCCCACAACCCCCTGTTGAAAGAGGCTGGGCTGACCAAGCCGACAGCCGCCCACCCCTCCGGGGGCCCGGTGGCTGGGTGGGCGATTGGTACCTCTGGCATGCCCCTGACGGCCTCAGGGCGAGAGCGGCCACCGGACTCGGATGCGTGCAAGCAGACGCCGAGAAGTTGGGTGTCATAGAGGCAAGTTACGCCTCCGCGATCATCGGCGTTCTTAGCCTCGTGTCGTCTCATTGTGATTTATCGTATCCCAAGATGAGGACAGTGGCTGGGCTGGCCGGGGCTGACCGACGGGAAGCGCCGGGCCGAGGCTGGGGCATCCGGGCCTTGTTGCAACCAAATTTAGCGAGAGGCGTAGAGCGTTGGTCGGCGGGCACCCGATGCCGCCGTTGGGGCGACAGCAGGCCTGCAGGCAAGGGGCCAGCGGTCAGGAAATGGGAGTCCCATTGTCGGAGCGGTCGGGCGGGCCACAAAACGACTGCCTGCAACAGCTTCCAGAAAACCGAAGTGCACATTCGCTGAACAGGCGTCCGGTAGAGATTAGTAGAGGGTCCTTGGGCGGTCGTCGGCCATCGTTTCCCGAAGGTGTTGGCAGTTGACGGCCACGTCACTGGGCGTCGCCTCCGTCTTGGCCGCCAGCCACCCGGGTCCTGGTAGCTCTGAAATGGTGGGGTTCAGGCGAGAAGTCTCGAGAATAGTCATCAATCTCGCCGGAGCGAGGTTGCGAAGCGGACATCTTCCAAAGCCTTCTCCGCCGGGTCGTGGTCGCCTGAGGGAACGCACGCGCTGGCGCTCAGGCGGCTCTTTTCTTGTCCCAAGCCTGGGGTGAGTCGCGTATGCTGTCCCCGGAACTTGCTGTCCCCGGAACTTGCAAGCCGGAGTGAGGAGAGCGGTAAGAGCGAGGTGGGTCGCGATGGCGCACCTTGTGGTCACGCGGTCAGCACGTCGTCCAGGTTGGTCGCCTTGATGAATCGCGCCGGATTGTCTCCGGCGGCGATGGCTTTGAAGTGCTCTGCGCCGCACTTGATCTTCGCACCCTCGGGATCGCGTAGATCGTCTGTGAAGAGACTACTCTTGGTCTCGACCACGAAGTAGAGCCGTTCCGTTCCGTCCTTGTCCACGAGCACAGCCCAGTCGGGATTATAAGGCCCCAGGGGCGTCGGGATCGTGAACCAACCCGGTAGTTTTGCGTAGACCTTGACCGCTTCGTTCTTTTCCAATGCCTCTGCGAAGGCTCGCTCTGTCCCCGAATCGTGGACGACGTATTCGTAGACCGATCGTTCAGACGGGATCATGTTCCTGAGATAGCCCGTCAACTCTTCCTGATCGAACAGCTCCTGGGCGTAGTAATGCTCATTGCCGATTCGCAGGTACTTGATGCCATCCACGATCGCGAGCCGCTTGGTGCGGTTGATCGTTTCCGCGGCGATGTCGATGAACTGCTGCGGGTTGTTCTTGAAGTCGTCCAGCCGCTCGCTCTCAGTCAAGATGCGGACCAGGCTGCGGCGGGTGAGCTGGGTCTTGTCCTGCAAGTCGGTCAGCAGGTCGGGTAGTTCGATATCGCTTTCCTCGATCACAATCGGGGCGGATACGGCCGTCTCCTTCGTCTCGACGCCGGCCTTGCCGATGGCCAGGTCGGCCTTGCGCCAGAAGAGCCGCGTCCTGGTGATTGCCGGCGCGTTCTTGATAGCACGAGCGCAGGTTTTCACGAGCGCCTCGTTGTCGAACTGGACACGGTAGGTCGTCTTGTGCTTCTCCCGGTCCCAGAGCGCCTTGAATTCTTCGCTGTGCAAGACGGCCTGGCGCGTCTTGATCGGCTTTCTCTCGTCGGCGTTCTTGATCTCCAGCTTTCCCGCCAGTTTGCGAAGGACGTCGGTCACCTGAGGAAGATGCGCGGCCAGGGCCTCCGGCAAGGCCAGCGTGCCCTCCTTGAGCGCCCGTCTCAGGCTGTCTTTCACCTTGCCGTGCCCGTCCACCAGCCCCGTCTGATGGAGATGAGACCAGATGGCCTCCGACCGCTCCAATCCCAGCGCCACGATGCGACCCGACGGGTCGGCAACCGGTATGGAGGCAAAGTGGTGCTTATCGACGATGCCGAAACGAATGCCACCCTCGAATTCGATCTCTTTCTGCAAACTATCGGCAAATTGCTCATAGCTTTCCGTGGCGACCACCGTCAGCGTGTTCACGTCGAACCCGCGTAATCGCTTGCCATCCTGATCCACGCAAAGGCGCAGCCCACGACCGATGGTCTGACGCCGCTCGCGCTCCGTTCCGATCTCGCGCAGGGCACAGATCTGGAAGATGTTCGGGTTGTCCCATCCTTCGCGGAGCGCCGAGTGGGAGAAGATGAACTTCAGCTTGGTCTCGAACAGGAGCAGCTTCTCCTTTTCCTTCATGATCAGGTTGTAGGCACGCTCGGCGTTGTCTCGGTTGCCCTGGTTGGTCTCGGCGGTGTCTGACCAGGCGCCTTTCTTATCGATCGAGAAGTAGCCGTTGTGCACCTCGGCCGCGGCGGAGCGGACATCGACCTCCTTGAACAAGCTTTGGTAGTCCGGATGCCCTGCCAGTCGCCGATATTCATCCTCGAAGATCTCCGCGTACCGGCCCCCTTCTGGGGGTTCCCTTCCTCGTCGTACATGCGGTAACGCTTGACGCTGTCGATGAAGAACAGGCTGAGTACCTTGATGCCCAGGGGAGCCAGGCGCAGCTCTTTGTCCAGGTGTTCCTTGATCGTTCGGCGGATCATCTGGCGCTTCATCGCCTCGTCATCCACACCGCCCATCGACTCACCCACGCGCAGCCAGCGCTCGCCACCGGGCACTTTCACTTCAATGAGCTCTTTGCCCTTACCGCATTGGATCTCGCCGATCGAGCAATTCCCATACACGGCACGCCCGGTGATTTGCTGAAGGTCTTCGCCATCCTGCACGGTTTTCTCTTCGCGGCTCACACGGTTGCCGCGCTGGACATCGAGCTCGACCTTCGCCGTGATGCTGCCACGCTTGTTGGCGGCCGAAACGAGCCGCGCATACGGCTTGTTGTGATCGCCTTCCACGCCGGCCGCGGCGACTTCGATCTGCTTGACGAGCTTCCGCTCGTAGGCGTCCACGGCGTCGAGGCGGAAGACCATGTGGTGCTTCTCGGCGTGGGTGGCCGAGTAGCGCAGGGTGCAAAGGGGGCTCATCATGCCCAGGGCTTCCTTGCCGCGCCCTTCCAGGCCCCGTCGACGCTCTGGGGCTCGTCCACGATCACGATCGGGCGGGTGGCCCGGATCAGGTCAATGGGCTTTTCACCGCCGGTCTTCTCGCTGTCCTTGTAAAGGTTGTTGACGTCCTTCTTGTTGATCGCGCCGACGGTCACGACCATGATCTGGATGTTCGGGCTGGTGGCGAAGTTGCGCACCTGGCCAAGCTTGCCGGAGTCGTAGAGGAAATACTCGTACGGGACGTTCGCGTAGAGGCCGCGGAAGTGGTCTTCCGTGATCTGGAGAGTTTTGTAGACACCCTCCTTGATGGCCACGGATGGCACGACGATCACGAACTTGGTGAAGCCGAAACGGCGATTCAGCTCGAAGATCGAGCGCAGGTAGACGTAGGTCTTGCCGGTGCCGGTCTCCATCTCCACGGTAAAGTCGCCGGTGGCCAACGACTCGGTGGGCTTCAGCCCGTTGCGAAGTTGCACATCATTGAGGTTGGCGAGGATCTGATCGTCGAGCAACGACAGCCGGTTGCCGATACCGAGGTCGTTCGAAAGCCCGGCAAGGGCCGCCTGGCCACCGCCGAAACTATGGGTGACGGTGAACTCGGTCCGACAGATCTCCTGGCCCCGGAAGAGGTCGCAGACCGCCTCGATCGCGGAGAGCTGAAAGTCGAGATTCGCTTCAAAATGCAATTTCATGGCGCATCCTCTATGCCGTTGAAGACGAGGAACTCCTTGAGCTTCGTCTCCCAGTCCTTCAGGAACACCTGCTTGCGGCGGCGAGCCTGGTCCTCCGCGAAATCCAGCCACATGGTCACGATGCGATTCAGCTCGCGGATTTCCTCTTCGCTCAGGTAGTTCTTGGCGACGGTCACGTCTTGCTTGCGGACCGTCTGGCCCTTCCATGTGGTCAGCCCCATGTTCGGCAGCGCGTGATCGGCGCGACGGGCGATCAACTCGGCGGCAGTGTGACCGGTAGCGGCAAAGTGCAGCTTGTTCTGGATGATCTTGAAAAACTCGACCGTGCTCTTCCGGGCGGCATCATAGTCGGCCGCGAGGGCGAAGATTTCCTTGACTCGCAAATACATCCGGCGCTCGCTGGCGCGAATGTCGCGAATTCGCTCCAGCAACTCGTCGAAATAATCGGGTACGCCGGACCCTTCGACGGGCGGGTTCCTGAGCCGCTCGTCGTCCATCGTGAAGCCCTTGACCAGGTACTCCTTCAATCGCTCCGTGGCCCAGCGGCGAAACTGCGTCCCACGCGGCGAGCGTACCCGGTAGCCGACGGCCAAGATCACGTCGAGGTTGTAGTACTTGACGGCGCGACGGACTTTGCGGCCTGCCTCCTGTCGAACCTGTAAGTAATCCTTACAAGTTGCCGCCTCGACGGCTTCTCCTTCTTCATAAAGTGACTTGATGTGGAGGGTTATGTTCTGCGGCGTGGTCTGGAAAAGATCGGCCATGAGGGCTTGAGTGAGCCAGAGCGTTTCATTCTCAAACCGGCATTCGATACGGGTCCGACCGTCCTCGGTCTGATAGAGCAGGATTTCGCCCTCAGGAGGCAACAGGGGATCTGACATAGCGGTTTACCCTATGAGTTCCTGGCCACATCTCCAGTTAGTCGGCCGCGACCGGGTCAGTCGACACGCTTCGACACTTTCTCGATTGTTGCGACAGTGTGGCAACAATCGCCTCGCCATAACGACCGCACACGCGCCTGGCAAAGGTCCGTACCCATCTGCCCGGGGGGAAACGGCAAGTCGCCCGAGGCTGAGAGGGCTCATTGACCCGTTGATGGACACGGCTACACCTTACTCGGCGATCAGTGAGGCGTCGTCGAATTGCTGGAAAAATCGCGTCATCAACGAGAAGAGACATCGTGCCTCGGAGGTCACGACCCCTTGCAGAGGGGCCCCTCCTGGGTTCTCCGAACCGCCGTCTCGATTCTTCCCCACCAGTGGTCGGGGGTGGCGTTCATCTCGTCCAGGAACCGGCGGACGACTGCCGAGGGCGACCGGATGCCCTGCTCCCAGTGCCGGAGCGCCGACACCTCGACCCCGAGGAACTTGGCGAACAGCGGTTGCGACAGACCGAAGAGCTCGCGGGTCGCGCGGACCTTGTCCGGAGTGTAATCACCAGGCTCAAGCTTGAGAGCGAGGTGCCGAACCGTGAACCGCTTCTGTGGGGGCTCGCCGGAGGTCGCGAACTCGGCCATCTCGCGGAGCCCCTCGAGGACCTGCTGCGGGACTGAAGGCTTCCCGGTCCGCTGCCGGTTTGCAGGCCGCGTCCCCTTGGCTTTGCGCCTCCCCTCCTTCGGGTTGGTCGTCTTTGCGCTGCTCATCGGGTCTTCCTTTGATTAAAGCCCTTACGGGCGGTGTCGATGAAGGCGGCCGCGGCTCTCCTCTCGGCCGGGGAGAGGTTGTCCTTCTCATTGTGCGTATAGATTGTGACGAGGAAGATAAAGCCGGACTCCGTGAAATCCACGTAGCAGACCCGGAAGCTTTTGCTCTTGCCGCGCTGGGAGCCCGGGGCCGCGAACCGCATCTTCCGCAACCCGCCGGTCCCCTGGATCAGCTTGCCAGCGTTTGGATTGAGCAGGATCTCGTCTTCCAGGGCTGCAAGAGCGTCGTCGGCCAGCGAGTGGTGGTCCCATGCCTTGGTGAAGGTCGCCATCTGCACGAAGACCGGGTACCGCTCGGCGACGTCCATTGTTACCCCCCGTCGCTCATTCACCGTTAAGCCGATATCATACTACAACGTACTACTGAAGACAAAGGGAAATCAGGCGGAGTTTCGTCAGGATCAGAAGGGGCCAGCCATTTATGAATAGCAGAGAAAGAGCAGAATGGGTGCACCCAGCCATCCAAGTAATCTGCGCTCTTGGGCCAATGATGGACGCGCAACGCTTGTCGAGATATTGACACCTCGCTGACGAGCCGAGCCCATGAGATGGAGGCGCGTAGCTGCGGGGCTCTTCCCGCCAGGCTGGGAGACGCTCTGATTGTTCCGTCGAAAATGCTCGCGTCAGGTTCCTGTTCCTGACGTGAACGCTGTCAAACCGCGCCCAGGAGAATTGGCACAATCAGGGGGGAGGGCTCGGAGCCAGTCAAGGATAGGGCGAGGGCGCGAATGCCACCTGGCTCCAGCGCAGACCGTGCAGCCTGTTCACGCCTAGACGCCGGGCCTCGACTTTCAGGTGGTCGGACAGGCCCAGCGCCCGGTGGAACCGGCCGCCGAACCGGGCGATCGTCTCCAGCCACGACTCGGCAGAGACCTGGAGCCGAAGAGCCCGGCCAGCGACTCCAGGCGGTCCCGAATTCAGTTTCTGCGATGATCGTAGGAGTTGCTCGAGAGGCGATCGACCCCGCAGAGGAACGCCCTGCGCACGACGCGCTGAACACAGTGATAAACCCCGACCTCATCCGCGACCACAACCTCCGCGCGATTCCGCCGTGCCATGCTCGGATACTCCACAACGGCTCGCGATGCCCAGGCCCAGTCGGACGTCGACCCGTCCAGCATCATGATGGTCAAACGTACCGAATATGGAAGCATTTGTCCAGTAGCCAGAGGAAATTGTGGGTGGCCCTGAATGTACTTCGCCAGGCCGTGAACTTGTAAGTCTTCCTTACCGGTTGCGGTTTCGGAGTCCGCGGACGGAACACGATGCTCCAGTTGCCGCCTGGCCCGTTGTGCTGCCAGGTGCAGCTTTTCGCCAAGCACCTCGCGCGAGGGCAAAGCTGTCAGGTATTCCGCGACGTGAATCCCGGTTCGATCCAGCTCCAGGAGTTCGATTTGCTCAGACTTCTTCCCGGCGCAGAGGATGATCCCCAGCGGGGGCCGCTCGTCCGCCTCGCGCTCGTGCTTGTCGAGCCATCGGAGATAGAGTTCCATCTGTCCCTTGAATTCCGCCTTGAACTCGCCGACCTTGAGCTCGATAGCGACCAGCCGCTTGAGCTTGCGGTTATAGAAGAGCAGATCCAGATAAAAATCGTCGCCGTCCAGTTGAATGCGCTTCCGGCGGGCCACGAACGTGAAACCCGCTCCCAGCTCGAGGAGGAAAGCTTCAATCTCCCGGACGATGGCCGATTCCAGGTCGGCTTCCAAATAGCTATCGTGCAGGCCAAGGAAATCGAGCATGTACGGGTCGCGCATCAGCAAATCGGGCGTGATCCGCTCCGCGTCGCGCAGAGCGTCAAGCTCGCGCTCGATCAGCTCTTCGGGCTTGCGTGAGAGCGCCGTACGCTCATAGAGCATGGAATCGATCCGCCCGCGCAGGGTGCGCACGCTCCATCGCTCGATCCGGCACATCTCAGCGTAGTATTTGCGCTGGAGGGGCTTCTTCAGTGGAAGCAGCTCTACGAAATGGCTCCAGCCCAATTGTTGCGACAGTGTCGCAACAATTTGTTCGTCCGGGAAAACCTCGGCGAACCTGATCATCCTCGCGAGGTTCCTGGCACTAAAACCTCGTCCATAACGTGGGATCAATTCTGCCGACAGTGTCGGCAAAATCTCCTCGCCGCACTCCGCGCGGGTTTCATTGAGCACGTCCCGGCGGATTCGCGACCCAACGTGCCAGTGTAGCATGGTCAAAACGCTGTTCGCGGTTTCGGCGATCCGCAGACGCGCGTCTTCGATCATCTGACGTAGATCGCCCAGGAGCTGATCCGCCTGAGCGGCCAGGGCGGGTGGCTTCGAAACCGAGATGATCTTGCGCTTCGCCATGGCTACAAGCTCCTCGCGTTCTCCAGCCCGTACTGGCGGAGGATCGCCGTGAGGTTGGACTTGGCCACGTCGTCGGCAAAGGCGCTGTCGCGGAAGACGACCTGGGTCTCGCCGGCCGGCTTGAGTTCCTCGCGCCAGGACACGATGCCGTGGGCCAGGGGCTCCACTTCCTCGCGACTGATCTTCGAAGCCAGGCAGACCATCAGGCTGCCCACGCCGATACTGTGCACGGCCTTGGACGCAATCGTTTTCTGCTCGATGGGCACGGTGAGTTCGAGACCGAGCTTGAGCAGAAGCTCGAACAGAATGTCCTGTTCGGTACGGTCCGCCTTCAGGTGCTCGATGGAATCGAGCAGGGTTCCTGTGAGGTCGTCACGATCAGGGTCCCATACGCGGATGTTGGTGGAGTCCAGCTTGAATACGCGAAAACCGATGTCGCCGGCGAACATGGGATTCTCTTTACGAATCTTCTTACCGGCCCGACGCAGGCGTTCTTTGGCTAGCTCTGAGATAGTCGGGAAGTCCTCGCGACCTGTCGGCTCTGGGAGTTGGACGAGAACGAAACGTCGCTCTTCACGCAGGGCTTACGCACCACTTTTCCCTGGGTTTTCTGGGGTTTTCATGGAAAATATAACAGAATCATATAATGTAACTTAAATAGCAAGTCGCTGTATTGGTCACAACACTATTGAAAAGTCG
>JBEKTN010000345.1:0-9103 GCA_049516015.1 Isosphaeraceae bacterium
CGTACGGAATTTTAGAGGGGGAAGGGGAAACCCGAAGCTCGTTTGAGCCCGCCGGGCGCCCCTTCCCTACTCGGCTGTTGACCGTTTCTGACCCTGGCTTGATTTTTCCAGAATCGGCTTGCAGATGGCCACAAGTCTTTTATTCCCAAGGGATTAGATTGCGTCCCATGACCTTGTTCAACCCCGTTTTTAATCGCCAGACGCCTTAAGGGCGTAAAACGATCAAAAACCCAGGCTGATGAGGGACTGGGCCCACAGCCGAAGGCTGGGGACTCCAGCCGACGAAGCTGGCTATGTCGTTCTGCGTCAGCCCCAAGATTCTATTGAAACCCAACTGCGACAAGTTATGTGCGAAAAAGGCAAATTGCGCCTCCGCGAAAATCGGCGACAAGATCAAACACCGGCCGCCGTCTTCAGGTATTCCGCGATCGGCCCCAGGGCGAGAACCGGGAGAAAGGAGAGAGCACCGATGAGCAGGACCGTCCCCAGCACCAGGATTCCAAACGTGATAGTATCGCTGGGCAGCGTGCCGGTGGTTACCGCTTTGCGGCCCTGACGCGCGAAACGGCCTGCCAGTTCCAGCGCAAGGGCGGCGAGCACGAATCGCCCAGCCAGCATGGCCAGGATGGTCGTGATGTTGTAGAAGGCGCTGTTGGCATTCAGCCCCGCCATGTTCTGGCCGTTGTTGGCCATGCACGAGGCATACGCGAAGACGATCTCCGTGAATCCTCGGACGCCGTCGTTGGTGACCAGGCCCGCGCGGCCCGCGGTCGAGGCGACGGCCCATCCCGCCAGGGGCAGGACGACCAGCGGAGTGATCAGGGCGTAGAAGGCAACCAGCTTCGCCTCGGCAGGTCCCATGGTTTTGCCGACGTATTCAGGCGACCGGCCAACCATCAGGCCTCCCAGGAACACGGCCACCAGGGCAATCATCAACAGGCTGTACAGACCGGTTCCCAGCCCGCCGAAGACGAGCTCGCCGAGCAACATGTTGACGAGCAGAACAAGCACGCCGATCGGGTGATACGAACCGTGCATCGAGTTGTACGACCCCGTCGCGCCGTTGGACGTCACCACGCCGGCCAGCACCGAACCGCCGACGCCGAATCGTGTCTCCTTTCCCTCCATGTTGCCGCCCACGACGGCAAGGTCGGCCAGCCGCCGTGGCTCGGCATTTTCGGCCCGGTCGCAAACGACCAGCCCGGCAACAAAGAGGATCACCATGATCGCCAGCAAAAGCCAGCCGGCGCGGGGCCGGCCGACCATCCGGCCGAACAAGACCGGAAACGAGGCGGGAATCACCGCGATGGCCAGCATCTCGACGAAATTGGTCAGCGGTGTCGGGTTCTCGTACGGGTGCGCGCCGTTGGCGTTAAAGAAGCCGCCGCCGTTGGTGCCCAGGTTCTTGATCAGCTCCAGGACAGCCACGGGACCTTGCGCGATCGTCTGCACCGAGCCTTCCCGCGTGTGCGCCTGGATGTAGGCGGTGAGGTTCAGTGGTACTCCCTGCCAGACCAGGAACAGGCCGCCGACCCACGACAGCGGGATCAACACCCAGAGCAGCGAACGCACCAGGTCAACCCAGAAGTTGCCAAGAGTCGCAGAGCCTTCGCGGGCGAACCCGCGAATGAAGGCCAGGCCAATCGCCAGACCGGCCGCTCCGGCGAGGAAGTTCTGCACCGCCAGGCCGAAAACCTGGGTGCAATACTTCAAGGTCGATTCGCCCGCGTAGGCCTGCCACGTGGTGGTCGTCGAGAAGCTGACTGCGGTGTTGGCCGCCAGGTCGGCCGTCATGGGTGTCGTGAGGTAGCTCGCGTCGGGACCGCCGGGAAGCCAGTGCTGGAAAATCAAGATCAAGAAAAGGAAGGCTGTACCCAGCATGCTGAATGCCAGGAAGCAGAGGAAATACTCGGCCGCGGGCATCTCTCGCTCCGGATCGACTCCCAGCCAGCGATAGAGTTGCGCCTCCACGGGCCGGCAGACCGGGTCGAGAAAGGTCTTCTGACCGCGGAAAACGCGCATCAGGTAGAGGCTGGTCGGACGCGCGAGCAGGACGACGGTCGCGAGAAATACAATATATTCGAACCAGCGCATGGGTGCGGAACTCCGATCGAGGTGGTCAGGGGCTCGCTGGTGAGGGGGAAGAGTCTGCCAAGGCGTCGAGGTCGAGCTCGAGGTTGAGCTCGAGCACCGAGACCCGTGCCGAGCCCAGGAACCCGAGTTGCGGGCCCAAGGTATGCTTCCGCACGAGCTGCCGGACTCGTTCCTGACTCAGCTTCCGTTCCCGGGCGACCCGGGCGATCTGGAGGGTCGCGTTGGCGACGCTGATGTGCGGGTCGAGACCGCTTCCCGAGCGCGTGACGGCATCGATCGGGACGGGGAAGGTTGACGACAGTCCGTTCTCCAGACGGAATTCCCTGGCAAGTTGCCGGACGCCCGCGAACGACTCGTCCACGGTCGGGGTCGCGGGGTCGTCGCTTGCTCCGTCGCGCAGCTTGGGGTTCGCCGGGCCGAGGTTCGTACCGCCCGATGCCAGGGCATCGTAGCCACTGCCGGCCGCGGATGGCCGCGGGTGAAAGTCACCCGGCCTTTTGCTGCTCTGCCCGATCAGTCGAGAACCGACAACCTCACCGTCGCGGACGATCAGGCTGCCCCGCGATTGTTCCGGAAAGAGCAGGCGAGCCGGGACGGCCAGGGCGATGGGAAAAATGAGGCCCGTCACGATGGACAGGAGGGGAACGCTGAGCAGCGCGGGACGCAATTGCTCGCGCCAGCGGGAACCTCTCAATGGATTGGATCTCGGATCGGTCGAGTCGGCAGGGGTCGCCGAGAGAGCGAGTGGCTCGCCCGCGCGATCGACTTCGCTCGCGGTTTCGTCGCTCACGTGTCACTCTCCTTTCTTGTCAGCGATCGGCGGACAAGATGCGGTCGATGTGCGGAACGTCGTACATCCCCTTGATCGCTGCTTCCCTAGCAAATCACGATCCGTCGCCATTCCTCGAAGCCGCATGTCGTTTACAGAGTGAGGAATGCAGCAATTCTCAGGTGCCCCATCGTGCCTCGGCGGGACCAACACCTGGCGACTTGCATTGCTTCGTAACCGCATTGTGCACGATGAGGCTCGCAGTAAACAACCCGCGATCGTTCGTATTCCGAGCATCCCCCTGCGATCCCCTCTCGCCAGTGGTCGCCGGTAAGCAGTTGGCGTCTCGGTGAGAGGAGATTGGGCAGGCCGCCCTTGCCTGTCAGGGTCGGCCGCGGCTCGACTCCCGTTTCGATTCTCCCGCTCCCGGAGTTCACCTGGTATTTGACCCCCGCCGCCCTTCTGATAAATTAGATGATCATTCTCATGCCCTGACCGGCATGGGGGTTAATTCACGAGGGGCGGGGTTGTTTCAGGGTCGGATCGACCACAAGGCAACCAGCGCCGCTTGGCAACGAGAAACGATGATCCTTTGGCTTTCGACCGCCTGGCGCCTGGGTGGTGTAATCGGTCTCGAGCGGACCTCCCGGCCGGCGCGGATGGCAAATGCCGACACAATGAACTGACAACCGCAATGAGCGCGAAGACAGAGGTGACCTGGTGGCGAGTGGTTGGCTCTGGTTGAATCTGGCTCTGACTCTGATCCCGACGGCCTTGATCTGCCTGGAGTTCCTGGCTTGCGAGCAAGTTTCGTGTTCGCCAGGCAGGGGAGATCCTGGTCGGTTCGACCGTCCTGGTGACCACTTTGTCAGCGTCTTTGAGAGGATGCAGGCCAGGCAGCTTGCGAAGGCGGGCCGCGGTCCAGATTCCGCCATGTCCCCGGGTGCATTGCTGCGCGTACGTATCCCGCGAGGTGTTCCTTTCGCCCGCGACGATCGGACAGGTTTGCTGTGTGCTGCCTCTCGGATCGCGCCGCGGTCCATCCTATTTGGTCCTCGCGTCACGGGGATGGGCGTGTGAGTTGTTGAGCCGGCGTCCCTGTCTTTCCGCGCTTGCACCCGTCGCGATTCCCCGCGGGCGGGTCTGCTAGTGGCTTGTGTTTGAGCTCGATCGATTGCTCTCCCGGCCGCCGTACCGGCCTCGGACTTGCTCCCGGCCGTGACGGCGGACACCCCACCGGGCCAGACGTGTCGAATGCCTGATGTGGAAAGGCCGGGCGGCGCCGTGGACGGATCGATGATCGGGGGAATGATCGGGTTCTTCGTGGGGATGCTGGGGGGAATCGCCGCGGCCTACGTGATGGGCCGGCTGCGTGCCCAGACGGCCCGTGGGCTTGCCGACCAGATCCTCGCCAACGCGAACCGCGCGGCCGAAACCACTCGCATGCAGGCGGATCTCCAGGCCCAGCAAGAAGTTCTGAGACGCCGGGACGAGCTCGAGCGGGAGCTGGAGGAAGCGCGCAAGGGCCTTCGCGAGCAAGAGCGGCGAATCGAGAAGCGTGGCGATCTGCTCGACCAGAAGCTCGAGATGATCAACCGCAAGGATCGCGAGTTCGAGTCGATTCAGCACTACCTGTCGGAGCAACAGGAGGAACTGCAGAAACGTCAGCTCGAGCTGAAGCAGACTCACGCCGAACAGCGTGAGCTGCTGCACAAGATTGGCCGGCTGGCGCCCGAGGAAGCACGCTCGATGCTGCTGACGCGCGTTCAGGAAGAGCTGCGGGGCGAGGTCGGTGTGCTGATCATGAGGCACGAGGCGTCGATTCGCGAGGCCTGCCAGCAACGGGCGCGGGAGATCCTGACGACAACCATCCAGCGCTATGCTGCCTCGCACACCGCGGAGGTCACGGTCAGCACGATCGACATTCCCAACGACGAAATGAAGGGCCGGATCATCGGCCGCGAGGGGCGAAACATCCGGGCCTTCGAAAAGGCAACTGGCGTGGATGTGATCGTGGATGACACCCCCGGGGTTGTGGTCGTGACCGGGTTCGACAGCGTCCGCCGTGAGATTGCCAAGATCGCGCTTGAGAAGCTGATCCAGGATGGGCGCATTCACCCTACGCGGATCGAGGAGATCGTCAAGGAAACCCAGGGGGAGATGGAGCAGCACATCCGCAGGATCGGCCAGGAGGCCGCGCAGGAGGCAGATGTGGTCAACCTGCACGAAAAGCTGGTGGACTACCTGGGCCGGCTCAAGTTCCGCACCAGCTACTCGCAAAACGTGCTCCGGCATTCGATCGAGGTGGCGTTCCTGACCGGGATGATGGCCGAGGAGATTGGCCTCAGCGGCGCCTTGGGGCGGCGCTGCGGGCTCTTGCACGACATCGGCAAGGCCGCTGACCACGAGATGGAAGGCGGCCACCCTGTGGTTGGCGCCGAGCTGGCCAAGCGGTACGGAGAGAGCTCCGAGGTGGTCCACGCCGCGCTCGGGCATCACGACGACCTCCGGGTCGATGCTCCGTACACCGTGCTGGTGGCGGCGGCCGACGCCATCAGCGCCAGCCGGCCGGGAGCCCGGCGCGAGACGCTCGAAAAATACGTCCGCCGGCTGGAGGAGCTTGAGGCGCTTGCCCTGGGGTTCCCGGGGGTCGATCACGCCTATGCCATCCAGGCAGGGCGAGAGGTCCGGGTGCTGGTAGACAGCCAGCTCCTGGATGATGCCGGCTCGGCGTCGCTCTGCCGCGACGTCGCCCGGGCGATCCAGAATCAGTTGAACTATCCCGGCGAAGTGAAGGTCACCGTCCTCCGGGAGACTCGCGTAGTCGAGTTTGCCCGCTGAGTTCACTAACCTGCCCAGCCCTGGCTTTCCTGAACAGAGCGGGGGAGGCGGTTCGGCCCTTGATCCAGAGAGCGAGTCGCGCATGTCACTCAAGATCCTGTTCATCGGCGACGTCGTTGGTTCGCCGGGCCGGAAGATCGTCTGCCAGGCCTTGCCCAGGCTGATTCCCCGCTGGGAGATCGGCCTGGTTGTCTGCAATGCGGAGAACGCGGCCGGCGGCTCGGGATTGACGGTTCGCTGCTTTGAAGAGCTCGCCGATGCCGGCGTCGATGCGCTGACGATGGGTGATCACGTCTACCGCAAGGACGAGATCTTCAAGATTTTCGAGCGCTCCGACCGGGCCATTCGGCCGGCCAACTTTCCGCCCGGGGCACCCGGGCCCGAGCTCGCCTTGGTCCAGGCCCGCGACGGTACCCCGGTCGCGGTCTTCACCGTGCTCGGTCGCACCTTCATGCGGCCCGTGGATTGTCCGTTCCACGCGGCCGATCGCCTCCTCGAGCGAATCCGGGGGACAGCCCGGGTCGTCGTGGTGGATGTTCACGCCGAGGCCACCAGCGACAAGCAGCTCCTGGCCCGCTATCTCGATGGCCGGGTCTCGGCGGTGCTGGGAACGCACACCCATGTCGCCACCGCCGACGAGCAGATTCTCAAGCAGGGAACGGCCTATCAGACCGACGTGGGCATGACCGGCCCCCATGACTCGATCATCGGCCGCCGCTACGATCGCGTGCTCAGCACGGCCCTCACCTTCGTTCCCGCCTATTTCGACGTCGCCACGGGGGATCCACGGCTGAGTGCGGCCCTGTTCTCGGTTGATCCCGAGACCGGCACTGCGCAGTCGATCCAGCGTGTGAGCATCAACCAGGAGGAAGCGCAGCGGCTGCTGACCGAATCGGCCCACGAGACGCGCCCGGCGCGGTCAGTCGCACCGCTGCACGGCTGACCCCACGAGCTCTCCAGCACCCTGTCAGACGACGAGCCCGCTCGGTCTGATCCGTTCCGCCAGCCGCTCCAGGCGGTGCAGCCCGCGGGCAACTCCCCGCTCGACCGCGCACGCGTCGTCGAAGTGGCGATGATCCAGGTAATGCCAGCTCAGCCAGTGCCCCGCGATCAGCAAGTCGGCGGTGGCCTCGAGCGCGGCGATCAAGGCGGCCTCGGATGCGTCGAGCGGCCGCACCTGCTGGTATGCGTCCAGGGCCAGGGCTCGCAGCGAGTGATCGTCGGGGAACCACTCACCGATCAGGCGCGCCAGGTCCGCGGCCACGGACTCAATTCCCATGGCCCCAAAGTCGATCAGGCCGGAGAGCCGGTCGGCTTCGAAGAGGAAGTGCTCCGGGCGGACATCGCGCAAGCACGGCTGGAGCGTGATCTTCAGCCGTGCCGCGTCGCGGAGCGAGGGCAAGAGCCGGGGAATGGTCGCCCGGGCCAGGAAAGCCCAGCGCTGGCCCAGCACCGCCTGCGCGTCAGCCTGCGAGCGCTCCAGGGCGGCTACCATGAGGTCGAGACCGCCTTCGGCCAGTTTCTCGAGGTCGCGAATCCCCAGGCGAAGGCCGGGACTGGCTCCGCGCTGCCCATGGCTGGAGAGCCGCCGGTGAACCGAGGCCAGAGCCGTGAACGCGGACTGGACGCGAGCCGCCGCCGGAGGACGCTCGAGCGCGGGAGCGCCGGGTAACCAGGGCGCAACTTCCCAGTAGAGGCTGTCCTGGTGCTGGACCGTCCGGCCGTCGCAGGCCGGCAAAGGCACGGGAAGAGGAACGAGACCGAGCCCCGCCAGTTCTCCAAGCCAGCCATGGATCGTCTCCAGGCGAGCCAGCGACGGCCCGTGCCCTGGCCAGGCGCGGAGGGCCATCTCACCGTCGGCCGCACGGTAATGCCAGAGTGACGCGCCGCTCGAGCCTCCCGCGTTTCCCAGCCGCCGGACGAGAGAGATGGGCTGGACCCGCAACGGATAGCGCGACAACACGAGGGGGACAGGGTCTTGAAGCATGTCCGGCAGAAATGCCTCACGCGGTACTTGCGGGATCCTCAGAGCTGCCGACCGGGTGTGCAGCCTGACGCCTGGACCGGGCCTGGAGATCAAGCAAAGCCTGGAGGAAGCGACGCGAGACCTCGGCCTGCGCGGTCTTTTCGCCGGCCTGGGCGGGTTCAAAGTCGGTAAGGTCGATGGGGTCGCCAAAGGTCACGACGGCCTGCGATGGGGTCCTCAAGGATTCGCCGATCTGGTTCGTTTCCGGCGTGCCTCGAATGTAAGAGGGGATCACGGGCACGCCCGCCCGGACTGCCACATAGGCCGCTCCGGGAAGGATCGCCCCGAGCTCGCGGCCTGAGCTCGGAGTGATCCGACCTTCGGGGAAGATGACCAGGACACGGCCATTTTCGAGTGCCCGTAGAGCGGCGCGGATCGCCTGAACATCGCGGCCGTCTCGGTTCACCGGAATGCAGCCGACCCGCTTGCAGAACCAGTGAATGAGAGACCAATCATAATATTCCCTGGCGATTATGAAACCCAGGACGCGGCGACAGCCCGCCTGCAGGACAAGGTGATCGATCCCGCAGGTGTGGTTGGCAATCAGGATCGCCGCACCAGTTCGGGGTAAAGGAGCCCAGCCGTTGGTCTTCAACCGGTGCCAGAGGGCACAATAAGCGATGACCATCCAGTGCAGCGGACGGAGGGTGCCGTGGATTTCTGGCTGAGTTTGCTCTCCCGACCGCCCTGGTCGCACTGACAGGAGGATGCTGGGCAGGATGAGGAGAAGAATCGTCAGTGAGAGCAAGACCCGGCAACTCATGAAGGGCTCGTGGGCAGGGACAGGGGACAACGACGTCGTCAACCTTCGGCGTTTGTCGATTCTTTCCTATCCAATCACGTGCCCGGGCTCGAGGTCAATACCGGCGGCCTCTCCCGGCAATAGCAATGTCCCCTTTGGCTTCCCAATGTCCCCTTTGGCTTCCCCCGATTGGGGGCATGGCACGCACCTGGGGCAGTTCTTGTCGGCCCGGCGCCGGCCGCTGCCGGAGAGGACGGTTACTCGGCGTCCGCCGAGACGATTTCACCCCCGGCGACGGTGCCGAGGTCGCGCCAGGTCCGACCGTTGATCGAGTTCTTGATGAAGTGGACCGAGCCGTCGCCGAACAGGGCGTTGACTCCGCCGGGATGGTAGCTACGGGCTGTATGGGCCGCGTAGGTTGGACCACCGGCCCCTTCATCGCGCGCGATGATATCCATGTCGACGCTCCGGCCCGGCCCGCCCAAGATCGTCCGGTTCGGTGTCCAGGCCAGGGCTTACGCACCACTTTTTCCTGGGTTTTCTGGGGTTTTCATGGAAAATATAACAGAATCATATAATGTAACTTAAATAGCAATTCGCTGTATTGGTCACAACACTATTGAAAAGTCGC
>JBEKTN010000346.1:0-9100 GCA_049516015.1 Isosphaeraceae bacterium
TCGTCCGTGAGAACTTTCATCATCCCCTCCCTGGGACCAGTTCTCGAATCCGAAACCACAACGGAGGGGAGTAGAACAGAAAACTCGAATCATGCCGAGACTATTCTGCGGGGATTCCCCAACTCTTCTACGAGGCCAATGTTGAAACGCGGAATCGCAAGCCGCTCATGCAGCCGGCCTCGTTCGATTCCACGTGGGAGATCCGGTTCGGGCCAGACGATCGCTTCCGGGTGCTGTACGACATCGACCAGGAGGAGCGGGAGGTGCACATCCTGGCAATCGGCGTGAAAGTGGGTCATCGCCTCGTGGTCGGCGGAGAGGATATCGAGCTATGAAGATCGCATCGGTTGCGGATGTCAAAGCGAAGTTCAGCGCCTACCTCAAGTCCAGCGAGGGGGGACCGGTCGTGATCACTCGCAACGGCAGACCCGTTGCCGTGCTCCTCGGCGTAGAGGACGAGGAAGAGATCGAGCGTCTGCTGATGGCTTACTCGCCACGGCTTCGTGCCATCCTGGATCGATCCCGGGTGCAGATCGGGAAGGGCGAGAACGTCGCACACGAGCAGTTGTGGACCGAGGACGAGCCACCCGCGACGAACCCCAGCTCGCGCCGCATCAAGAGGAACAAAACAACCTGACCGCGCAGCGGCCTCGCGACTCTCGCACCGCCTGGCAGAGAGCAAACGGGGTAGATAAAGTGTCAGGGGCAGATAAAGTGTCAGGAACGAATGGCACTCGGATTAGGAATAACGTCTTATGGTTTAACGAGTTACAATTCACTCTTCTTTAACACGTATCAATAGATGTACGCATCTAACATATCGAATATGCCTCAGAAACGCGGGGTTTAGGGTCCAGTGAAATAGAGATCATGTTATTAATTATTAGTCGATGTGCCGGTGTTTTCCTCCGTAACACCTTAAAGCCCAGTGTGTTAAGCTTAACCGAGTTCCATTCGTGTCAGGAACCGATTTCGGGCACATTAGTGGAAGAAAACCGTTTTCGGTTCCTGACACCTTTTCGGCATGCGATTTCGGGCCCAGCTTCACGATGATCGGCTTGTTGTTCTCGAAGAATGGGTTGACCGGCTTCCCGCCGGGCGGACGCGTCAGCTCGCCGCCCTTGTCGTCCACGAACCGGATGAGCCGGCTCGCCTGCGCATCGACCCGGGCGATAGGGCGATCCAGCCCCCCTTGCAAGTAGAATCCAACGAGGACCACGAAGTTGATCACCCCCGCTGCTATCGATCTGTGCAAGTGGCGATCATCGAGGCTCTCTTCGGATGCGAAGACCCTGAACAACAGCAGATAAAGGACGTAAAGCTGGAGCGGCAGAAACATGATACCCAGAACGGCTCCGCGCGCGGCCCGATCGGCGTTGCGCTCGCGTTCCGTGGATGCTGGTTCGTCGTCCAGGGGATCCTGGTCGGTCTCGGGGGAGTTCGCAGCCGCAGTCTCGGCTTCAGCGTCGGCGGTGGAGAGGTCCGCCACATCGTCACCGATCATCTTTTCGGCTTCAGTTTCAGCTTCGGATCCAGCCTCCGCGGCAGCGGCATCGGCCGCCGTGAGCCGCTCGTGCTGTTCGATCAGGCAGCGCGCGGCTTCAGCGTCTTTCGAGTTGACCTGGACCCCGATCCCGCCGAAAGCATTGCTCAAGTGCCAGAACCAGGTGACCACGTTCTCTTGCGACAGCACGGCCGGCAGTCCCGCGTGCTTCAACCGGTTCATCACCAGGCTCGCCGAGACCGAATCGTCGAAACTGGCGACCGTAACCAGATCGCTGGAAGTGTCGATGTCCGACGTGAGAAGGTCGTCATTCACCCCAGCCTCCATCTCCTGAGCGAAGTGTTCACGATTGCTGATTCTGTTGGCCTACCCAAGTGTCAAAGCGAATTCCACAAGATGCGCGCACGGCGCAGAGTAGTTACAGAGGTAGAATCGATCGGACCCCCCACGAGTGCTATTCGTTCCCGACACCTTTTCCGCTTGCGGCTGATCCGAGCGTTGTGTAGACCCACGCGAACAGCAAAGCCGTCACCAGATCGATCAAGGCGAACGGCTTCCAGAGACCCGGGATGTCGGTGCTGAACCAGTACCAGAACACCAGGCCGCAGTAGGAGAGCTTCAGCAGGATGCCGTAGACGATCATCCCGCGGTTCGCCACCGGGTTCCGCGCGATCGCGATGAACATCAGGGCGAACACGATCAGGAGCAAGGCTGGGAACTGGACATACCCGAAATGGTTGGGCGGGGGAACGTCGGCCAGTCGGAAGATCGCCGCCGGTGCGGCGAGGAAAGCGAGGCCGAGACCGCCGTCATAAAGGGCGATTAGCAGGAACAGCGCCGCGATCGGTCGGATCAGCTTCTCGTTCATCCTGTCAGCTCCTCCCAGAGGTGAGCCGCCTCGCGATACGTCTGCTCGAAGTGGGCGCGGCGGCGATCGGTGAGTTCTTGGCTGTACAGCTTTACCCCCAGGTCGCGGAAGCCGGTCCGCAATGCCTTGGGAGTCATCAATTGCGGACGAAAGTTGATGTCGAACAGGGTGCATGTCTCCCAGGCCGTCGGATTCAGCAATCGCCCCTCCCGTTCAAGCCGAGAGTAGAGGGGCGTTCCGGGGAACGGCGTCTGAACGGTGATCTGCACGTCGAACGGTTCGGTTTCCAGGACGAATTCCAGGACCCTGTCGAAGATGTCAACTCCCTGGCCGTCCAGGCCGAGGATGAAGCAGGCGTTGACCCGGATGCCGTGCGCCTGGATCCGCGCGATGGCCTCTTTGGCGTCCTGCCAGTGCTTGCGTTTCCAGTCGCTCTTGAGCTCGAGCCCGCGCAGGCCCCACTCCCCGGGGCTCTCAAATCCGATCAAGACCTCGGCGCAGCCGCTCTGGCGCATCAGGTCGAGCAACTCGTCGTCCTCGTGAACCGACAGGTCGGTCTCCGCGAACCAGCGGACCTTCCGCGTCTTCAACTCCGGTAGCAGCTCTTTCCAGTAACGGTGGTTGACGAAGGCGTTGTCGTCGGCGAACTCGATGAACGGTCGACGCCAGAACTGTCGGATGCGGTCGATCTCCGCGAGGACCTTCGCCACCGGCTTCTGTTTGTAGCGGCTCGTAAGCAAGACCGAGCTGGCGCAGAATTCACACTGGAAGGGACAGCCCCGGCTCGTTTGAACGGTCAAGCGATTGTACTTTTCGATATCGAGCAATTCGTAGGCTGGCATCGGCGCATCATCGAGTGAGAAGCGGCCGTCGGCCTTGTAGAAGGGCTCGAGTGCATGGGTCTGGGCGTCGTCCAGGAGGTCGAGCCAGACGGATTCGCCTTCACCGATCACCACCGCGTCGGCACGCCGCGCAGCTTCGTCGGGGACGGCCGTGACGTGCAGGCCACCCATGACGAGGGGTACACCGAGCGCCCGGTAGCGGTCGGCCAGTTCGTAAGCCTCGCCGATCTGGGCGCTCAGGCTAGAAATCGCCACGAGGTCAAACTCCATGGGAAGGGCGGCGAGCTTATGCAAATCCTGGACCTCATGGTACTCGCAGCGGTGGGGTCCGGGGGTCATTCCGGCAAGGGTGAGCAAACCCAAGCTCGGCAGCGAGGCGACGACGCGCCCGCGCTCGATGAACCCGGGTAGCGTGAGCCCCAGTTGCAGGAGCTCCGTGTCGACCACTCTGACGCCGCTCATTGCAATCAGGCCGATTCTCACCGCAGGAGTCCTTCAAGGAGGAAATCCCCCGTCGCGACGATCAGGCTGGTCACCGGGATGAAGAAGAGGTGGCGTAGCGGCTGACGCCAGGCGGAGAGGAAGCAGACCGTCGGCATGGCGATCGCCCCGACGACGAAGGCCAACGCGGCGACTCGCGGTGGCGGTTCGCGCCGCAACTGAGCCGCCGACAGGGCAAACGAGAGGTTCAAGAGCCCCGTCCCGAAGAAGGAAATGTGCCCCAGCCGGAGCATCCGCCGCCGCCACGATCCATAGCCTCCGAGCCAGTCTTCGCGATGGAAGAAGAGCCCGAGCAGTGTGCCACTGATCAGCCCGACCAGGATCGCGAGCCAGGCGACCGTCAGGTTGAGGTCGTTCATCGGGGTGGTGCATCCGTTGGAAAGCGGGGTTGACCAAGAGCGACTTGCCTGGAGAGAGTCGTCGCCACTGGTTCCAAGGTAGTTTACGTCCTCAAGGCATGGGAAGGTCATGGAATTCGAAGGGGATTTTGGCCGTGGCGCGGACGATGCTCGAGATTCGGATTTCCTTGGCCTCGCCTGGCTGAGGCATCTGGGTCACCCTCAGGGTCACGCGTCCGGAGTCCCGATCGATCGACGTCTGGGAGAAGGCGTTCCGGCCTCTCGACGTGCGAACGATGATCGGCCACCCGGACATATCGCCACCTAAGCGTGGTCCGAAGCCCGGGCCCATCATCCCGCCACGGGCCCCGAGTCCCGGGCCCATTATCCCGCCGCGGGCCCCGAGTACCTGGCCGTTGACCGGTTCCGCGGGGAAAAGCTCGTCCACGTCTTCGATCGTCAGCTCGATGACGTCCTGCCTTCGCTTCGGGTCGGTGTCGATCGAGTTGACGACGACGCGCCGATCCTCGTTCTGGAACGTCTTGCCCGCGGCGCCTTCCAGGGGGATGACGAGCGGGTTCGATCGCGGCGCAGCGACCGAGACCTCGACCGTGCCGCGCAGCGTCTTGATCAGCTTGCCCGGTGCCTCGGGCCGGTGCAGTCGTATGGTAAGGTTCGCTGTGGTTCCCATGGCGAATCCCGTCATGCCCGTGGGGCCAAAGGCCCGCTCATCGTCCGCCACGGTGGGCAAAAGCGAGTGCCCCAGTTCGTCAACGGCTTCGACAAGCTGGATATGGGCGGCCGGGCCGAGCGTCATTCGCGGCTCGGGGACGATCTGCAACTGGACCTGGAACTGGACCCTTCTGGCCGCGGCACCCCCGACGTTTACGTTCTCCGCCCCACCCGGCCCTGGGGCGCCTACGGGCAATGGTTCCGCAGGTGGGCGTGCGCCTTGTTGATTTGCCACTCCATCAGCCCCTCGCACGCCGGAGCGGACCTGGGCACGCATGCGGTCGGACGCGTTGAAAGAGATGTAGTTCATATAGGAGAGTGAGACGACATTGATGTGGAAGGGGCCGTGGTTATAACCGGGCTGGGTCAAGGGATCCGGCAGGTTTGACAGGACCAGACCCGGCTGAGGCACGCCCTGACCACGCAGATCGACGACTTGATATTGACGCGTGAGCTGACCTACCTCGCAAAGCCGGTCGATGGCCTTCCAGAAGGGGACCGGTTGGGACTCGAGAAGCGTGACGCGACGTGTCCCGAAATTGGTCCCCGGTCGACGGGTCCCCGCCGGGGTGAGCCCGACTGGAGAGAGCCCGACTTCGAACCCCGCCTGTTTGCTGAGCGACTTGACGATCTCTTCAAGAGTTGCGTCCTTGAAGTCGAGGCGGACCAGCGACTCCTGAATCAGGAGGTTGCCCTCGATCTTGTTGATCAGGGCTCTGGCCCGCATGCGGATCTCGGGATCTCTGGACTTGAGCGCGGGCCGCAGCGCGGGCAAGGCCTTGCTGCCGAGACTTTCCAGCGACTTCGTGGCTTCGCGCTCGGCGTAGCTCGCTGAGCCGAGCTTCTCCACGAGCGCGGCCGCGTCGCGCGCAGGTTCTGCCGTTTGCCCCAGGACAACGAGGACGATCAGTGGTGCGACATACATCGGAGGTGCTCCTCTGTCATTTCGAATCAGGCCCGCCGTGCAATACCACAGTTGTACACCGCGTTGGACCTCCGCACGAGGAGGCGGCGCTCGACCCAGCCTCGAAAGTGCACCGGCTTTCTGCACCGGCCGGCTTTGGCCACCTCATGGAGCAGACGGACCGAACCAGGATACCATGTCGATCTGGGGCGGGGCTGTGCCATCGATCTGGGCGGCTCCAAGTGACTTCGGTGTACCAGCACACGACGACTTCCGAGTGGCTTCCCGCGTTCAGGCCCGGCTTCCAGTTTTCCACGACCACCCCACGCACCATGATGCCTCTTCCAGTACGCGCTCGAAGTCGGCGTCGGCTTCCTCGGCCGGGTCGAACGACCATCGACGCCCCGATCCGATCCGGGGGCGGGGAAAGGGACATCACCGAAATTCAGGGCATGCATGCAGCCTGATCTCGGCGTTGCGAAGCCTCACTACGAGGAGCAGGAGATTTGAGAGAACTGCGGCTGACCCCATCCCGGCGCCGCGAGCGTCTGGACGGCCGGTAGGATTCACCGGCTCAGGTGCACGCCTGACTGACTCGAGAGCCGTTGCGCGCGCTTCTCCAGGAATTGCGCTGCGCGCTCCCGGCCATAAGACATCAACCCGCTGAGGAAACCGGCGCTATGATCGAGCTTCGAAGCATCGTCGAGGTCGTGTTCCATGATGATCCGGTGCACCTCGATGGGACGATAGCCGCCGTCGATCAGGGTCCCTCGATCTAACAGCGTGTTGATCGTCTGGATGAACCGGAGTTCTTGCTCGAGCACCTGGTTGCTGGCCAGCTCGATCAGGTCCAGGGTATGGCTCGCGGGGGTCGAGGACCTCTCGCGGTGAACCTTGTTGACCTGGATCAACCAGATTTCGCTGGGCTTGAAGCTGGCCACCTCGCGGATTGGCGAGCCTGGAAGGCTGCGGCCCTGCGGGCGGGGGTGAGTCTCGAGAATGGCCGCCGGACCCGGCAGCAGAACTCCGGTTGCCGCCTGCATCGTCTCGGCGCTCACTTCCGGGCCGCGACAGACCTCGAAGACCCCGTGGGCGTCGGCGGTGCCGATCACCAGTCCCGGTGCCCTTTGCCGTGCGGCCAGTGAACGAGCCACGGCGAAATCCACCCGGCGTTCGAGTAGTCTGCGGAGCTGGTTCGGGCCCAGCGCGGTGACCTCGTGAAGGCCGATGACCGGCAACGGCACCATCGCGCGGAGGTGAAGCACCATCTGGGCCGAGTAATTGAGGAGGGCGTCGACCAGCGAAGCGGCCGCGTAGTCGCCCCAGAACCCTTCGAGCTGGTCGACCGCCTGCTGTGGCCCGCCCCGGAGCAAGCCGTCCCAGGCCAGGAGCGCGCAGAGAGCGCCGAATGACGTGCCGGCGAGGGCCGCGATCTGGCCATCGCCGCCCGCTTGCTTCAGCAATCCCTGAAGGACGCCCGCCGTGAAGGCCGCGTGGCTGCCGGTCCCCTGGCAGACAAGGGCGATCCGGTCCTGGCTTGGCATTCGCTCAGGGTGCTCGCGCTCGCGGATCACCCCCTCGAGCAGGCAGAACGGCTCCTCGCCCAGCAGCAATTCCCGCAGGCTCGCCAGTTGATCGTCAGTGATCCGCCCGCAATCCCGCAGTTCCTCGATTTCCTCGAGGCAGAGCTCGACCGCTTCTTCCTTGCCGGGATAAAAAGAATGCCGCGCGATCCGCGTGACCGTTCCCACCAGCTTTTGAAAATAGGATGCATTGTCCAAGGTTGTGCCCTCGCGGCACAAGTTCTTGCGCAGGCCGACAAGGCGGATCGCACGAGGCCCAAGAACCGTTGTCATCGAACACCCTGTCGACTCTTCTAACGACTCGCGCAGACCCAGATAGACCTATTTTAAGCCCGTGCATTGCCGAGGCAAATAAAAACACGTTAATACTGAGTATTGCTTTCCCCAAGGCTGACCTGCGGGCTGGGCCACTCACCGCGGCGGTATCACGCCGCAAACCCGCCGGCTGCGAAAACAGAGTGGTGGCATCATGCATGCAAAGTAGAGTTGTCACGGGGCGCAAATCGAAGGGAAGTTGTGCCATCCTGTGAGACAGGATGATCCCATGCATTGCCTATCTCGCACTGGCGACTGCTCAACGGCGCCGCGTGTCGGCAGGTTCGGCACCGGAATCGGCGATGACCACGGGGCGGCCGTTCGATGCGCCAGGTTGGCGATTCTGGGCGACGATATCACAAAATCGGCTGCGGGCATCGCTATCAAGCTGGGCCTGGTTGGCAGCAATCTGGGTGGCCCAGTTCGGATGCATGACGACCAGCCGGCTCATCAGCGAGACAAATTGCCCTGCCTCGCGCACCTGGTCTTCGAGCAGCCGTTCGATCACGGGCCTGAACGTCCGCGCCAGGGTTTTCCATCCCCTCGAATCAACCTTCACGAAGGCCTCGACATCGTGATGGACGTAGGTCTCGCTGTTGACCTCGCGGTAATATGCCGTGTGCAGGATGAGCACGATCCGAGCGTCGATGCGGGCGGTGCTGCGAGGACTGGCGTAGTTGAGGTAGGCCAGCATGACATGGAGCCGTGGGGTGCGCAGCACGAAGTCCCAGGTGGCCGTCGTTCCCGCGCCGTCCTCTCCCTGGTAACGATTGGCCCCCAGCCTCCTGAGCTGCACGGGCGACTCGGCCAGGTCCTTCCAAAGAGCAAGCGTCAGGACGGGCTCGTTGACCAGGCTGAGATAGAGCCCGGCATTGCAGGGAAACGAATCCGGCTCTCCCTGACGATGGAAGGTGTGATCGCGGATCACCTCCGCCACGCTTTCGCGGAACTCGGCCGGCAACTGATCGAGAGGAAGCACCTGCGCCGGATCGATTCGCCGGGTCAGGCCGGCCCATGACTGCGGAGCCGGTACCGTCAGGACGGCCGCCGTGATCATGCCAAGCCCGATCCTGCTGGCCATCCTTGCGAGCAACCGGCCGTTCCCTGTTCCAGTCATGAACCTCTCCGTCGCCACGGCTGGCGCCACGACCTTGCAGGGACTTCATTCCCCGCGGCCGCGTGCTCCTCGATCTCACGTTTTTAGAATCGGCCAATTGGCCGTGTTTCCTGACCCTCTTCTGAACAAGACAGGCAAAGTCGATAGTTGAGGAAAAAACAGAGGGTTCTGGCAATCTGTAAGGAAAGTCATGGGATGAGGGTGCCTGCACATCGTTCAAGGTTTCAGGTGATCCGCGACGCTCTGGCCGCTCGGCAGGGCCTTCGAAAAACTTCAACGAGCCGACAAAGAGCTAAAAGCACCGCCGGCACTGAGAGGATCGGCCATGGTGGCGCGACCCACCAGACCGCAAATCTTTGCAGTAAACTGAACTGCGCCAGCTTGCCACGACCGCAG
>JBEKTN010000347.1:0-13037 GCA_049516015.1 Isosphaeraceae bacterium
CTTTCTCCGCTTATCTCACTGCAAGCTGCTTTGTTTATTTTTTTTCCATAAACCTGTCCTCGCCACTATCCCATGCTGGGTTGCCGCCCTCCCCCCGGTGGGGTGGGGGGGGTGGGGGCGCCCCGGGGCCCGGCACGACCAGTCACAAGGTCTTCCCATGCTCCCTCCCTCTCAGTCCTTTCGCATCCCTCTCGCGAGGCGAGAAGAATCGTTTTCGATTTCCAAGGCTCCCGCATCACCCCCCCTAACCCCCCCTTCGCAAGGGGGGGAAAGGGATCGCTCGCTCGCGACGTCATTCTATCACGCGCAATAAGAACACGCGTCTCGAAACCGTCCCTCCAGCTCGGTCAACACCACCTTTTCGCCGGCCCACTGTGACACTATGCCAGGCGGGCGAGCGCCGGTTTCGCCGGCGGTCATCTCTTCTCTTCGTCCTCGCCGGCCGGTTCGTCGACGAAGATTCCCTTCTTGTCGTTCTCGATCCGCGCTCTCAGGTCGTTGGGTTTGCTCGACTTGTACAGGACCTCGTTTTCCTCGACCAGGCCCTGCTTCCAGAGGTTGAAAAGGCTCTCGTCGAGCAGGATCATGCCGTGCTTGCGGCCGGTCTGGATCGACGAGTCGATGCGGTACGTCTTGTTCTCGCGGATCAGGTTGGAGATGGCCGGGGTGATCACCAGCATCTCGTAGGCGGCGACCAGCCCCTTGGGCTTGCGCGGCAGCAGGGCCTGGCACAGAATGCCGATGATGGCGACGGAGAGCTGGGTGCGGATCTGGTCCTGCTGCTCCTTGGGGAAGACGTCGATGATCCGGTTCACGGTTCTCTCGGCCGAGCTGGTGTGGAGCGTGGCGAAGACGATGTGCCCGGTCTCGGCGGCCGTGATCGCGGCCGAAATCGTCGCCAGGTCGCGCATCTCGCCCACCATGATGATGTCGGGGTCCATTCGCAAGGCCCGGCGGATCGCCTCCGGGAAGTCGGGCACGTCGATGCCGATCTCGCGCTGGTTGATGAGCGATTTGTTGTGCTTGTGGTAATACTCGATCGGGTCCTCGATCGTGATGATGTGGCGGTCCATATTGTTGTTGATCCAGTTGACCATCGAGGCCAGGCTGGTCGTCTTGCCCGACCCGGTGGGGCCGGTGACCAGGATCAGACCACGCGGGAGCTGGATCAAGTCGCCGATGACCGCCGGCAAACCGAGCTGCTCGAAGGTGAGGAACTCGTTGGGGATCCGCCGCAGCACCAGGCCAATATTGCCGCGCTGCTTGAACACGGCGACCCGGAACCGGGCCATGTCGCCAAAGGCGAAGCCGAAGTCGGTTCCGCCGACCTCCTGCAACTCTTGCTGGCAGCGCTCCGGCGTGATGCTCTTCATGAGCGCCACGGTGTCGGGAGCCTCGAGAATCTTGGTGGCCAATGGCCGCATGTGACCGTGCAACCGGATCACCGGCTGGCTTCCCACCGTCAAGTGCAGGTCGCTGGCCTTCTGGGTGCAAACCGTTTGCAGCAGCTTATCGATGAGCAGCGTGCCCATTGCCGTCACAGACCTCCCGCGGAGACATGGATGGAACGTTCACCCGCCAGCCACTGCCGATCCTCAGGGGGTTGACTTTGTCCTGGAAGCCAGGTGTCCACCGAATTCCAGTGCCTCGTCTTGGAGTTAGCAAAAAAGCAATGCTGCCCAGACAACTCCATTATTTCGCCCCCAGGTGATCGGATCAAGGGTCATGGCAGCATGCAAAACCAACGCGCGACTTGCCGCCACCGGCGGCTGGCTGGTGGGGCCGGCAGGCGGCAGCCACGTCCCTGCTGGCTGGGGATGCCGCTATCTTTGGCTCTCTTTATTCCTACTTGCCGGCGAACAACCCCTCGGAAACCATATCGTGCTGGGTGATGCGAAGGACCTCGTCGAGGGTCGTCTGGCCCTTGATCGCCTTGATGATTCCGTCTTCGAACAAAGTGCGCATCCCCTGCTTGCGAGCCAGTCTACGTATCGCCTGGGTCGATTCTCCCTTGAACGTCATCTCGCGAATCTGGGTGGTCAAGGTCATCAGCTCGAAGATACCCATGCGGCCGCGATAGCCCTTCTTGCTGCAGTTGTTGCACCCCTTGCCCTTCATGAAGTTGGCCTTCTTGGCCAGTTCTGGCCGCAGCCCCAGACCAGCGAGAATGTGCGCGGGTGGCTCGTACCGCATCTTGCACTTGGGACAAACTTTCCGCACCAGGCGTTGCGCCATGATTGCAAGCACAGAGCTGGCCACGAGGAAGGGCTGGATGCCGATATCGACCAGGCGTGTAATGGCACTGGGCGCATCGTTCGTGTGCAGCGTACTGAAAACCAGGTGTCCTGTCAGTGAAGCCTGAATCGCGGTCTCGGCGGTCTCCAAGTCGCGGATTTCGCCCACCAGAAGGATGTTCGGGTTCTGTCGCAGCATCGCCCGGATGATCCGCGCGAAGGTCATGCCGATCTTGGCTTTCACCTCACATTGGTTCACTCCCGGCAGGTAGTATTCGACCGGATCCTCGGCCGTGATGATCTTGACGTCGGGCCGGTTCAGCTCGTTGAGCGCCGCGTAGAGCGTGGTCGTCTTCCCCGAACCGGTCGGCCCGGTCACCAGCAAGATCCCGTTGGGCCGCTTGACCAGGGCCTTGAACCGGGCGAAGTCGTCGTCGTCGAAGCCGAGGTCCTGGAGCCCGACCTTGATGTTGTCGCGGTCGAGGATCCGCATCACGACCGACTGGCCGTGCGTGGTTGGCATAATGCTCACACGCAGGTCGATATCCTTGCCGGCAACCAGGATCTTGATCCGGCCGTCCTGGGGCCGCCGCTTCTCGGCGATATCGATCGACCCCATGATCTTGAGGCGGCTGACGATGGCAGCGAGCAAGCGGCGCGGCGCCGAGTCGCGTTCCATGAGCACGCCGTCGATCCGGTAACGGATCCGGACCCGGTCGACGAACGGCTCGATATGGATGTCCGAGGCCCGCATCGTCACGGCTTCCTGGATGATCAGGTGCACCAGCTTGATGACCGGCGCGTCGCCCTCTTCCAGGGTGTTGGTGGCGCCCGCCTTGCCACCCGGACCCGCATCTTCGGCAAAGTCGATCGCCGTGTCCGTGAACTCCTGAAGCATCGAGTCCACCGACTCGGTCTCGCCGCTGGCCGCTCCGTAATACTTGTTGATGGCCTCGACGATCGCTTCCTTGGGCGCGAGCGCGACCTCGATCTCGCGGTTGAGCACGAACCGCAGCTTCTCGATCGTCTCGAAGCCGAGCGGGTCATGCATGATCACCTTGATGCTGCCGCTGCCTTGCGCCAGCGGCATGACGATGTTCTCGCGGGCCAGCGACTCCGGAACCAGCTCGATGACCGCAGCCGGGATCTCGATCTCGCGGAGCTCGATGAAGGGCAGGCCGTGCTGTTCGGCCTTGGCCTTCATGATGTCCTCGGCCTCGGCGTAGCCGAGTTTCACCAGCGACTCCTCGACCGCTCCCCCCGCCCGCTGCGCTTCCTTGAGCTGATCGAGCCCGATGACCCCCCGCCGGATGAGGATCTCCGTCCAATCCCGAGTCTTTGCCATTGCCAATGAACTCCAGAGATGAACGTCGAGCGCTGACCGGCGCGGCGCATCCGCCACGGCCGCCCGCACGATCCACTCGATGGCGTTTTCCAGTTGATGGCCCGGCCCGCGCGCTCAGTGGCAGCGAGAATCTGGCATAGCGTCAGGTACGGCTGCACGGTCCATCATTGGACATCAAGACGACCGACTCGGTCATTCCAGGCTGCGGGCTGCCGACGGGGATGAAAATGTCTATAATGACAACTAACCCTACCAAACAACTGAACTTTGAGCAAGGAAATCCTGGGGAATTCGGGCATGGTTCAAAAGCAGGTTACACCTCGGGGTGGCTGGGGTCGACGCCCGAAGGGCGACGCCCCCAGATCCGAGGCTTCCGCGCTGGGGGCTCGCTGGCTGTCGCCAGCTCGACCCCAGGGGCTCGCTGGCTGTCGCCAGCTCGACCCCAGCCACCCAGCTCTTGTCACCTGCGAAGATGCTGAAGTTGAACCATGCCGGGAAGTGGTCCCAGGCCGCTGAGCGGCCGCCCGGCGGCTGGCGAATCAGTCCGGGCGCAGACCTTTTTCCTTGAGCAGGCGGTGCGCCCAGGCGTTCCACTCGCCTTCGAGCGGCGGAATGGCGTCGGCGCTGTAATCCAGTTCGAGATCGTAGCCCGCGCGATCATAGGCCGCGTCGAGAACGGCCTGGAGATCGAGAGCGACATGGCCATCTTCCGGCTTGAGCGGGATCGGGATCGGAGGCAGCTTCTGAGATAGCCGGATCGGCCAGAGCGTGGCCCTGGGGCGGCGACCCGCCCGCGAGACATGAACCAGGTATTCGTGGGGCGGAATTCCCCCGTAAACCGGGATCGGCAATCCGCGGCGCAAGAGGTCGATCTCCACCAGATGGCTCGGTGACTTCATGACGTCTGACCGCTTGTTTTCGTAGCTTTCCCGTCCCCGCGAACCGGCAACCTTGTTGGTAGGACTGAGGATCTCGATCACGGTGACCACCAGGCGCTCCACGCGGTCGACGATCTCGATGTAGGACTCGTGGATCTCCTCTTCGATCATGGTGATCGCCTCGATCGGCTCCGCGACCGCCAGCGCGGTGCCGCCTCCGGGCGCGAAAGCCTGGCCCACACGATCGGGGTTGAGCGCGATGCGAAGGTCAGGAACCATCACCAGCCGCCCTGAATCATGCTCGTCGGAGATATAAACCCGCTCCTCGATTCGAACGTAATACTTGGGCCTCAAGAGGGTGTTGAGCAAGGCCCTCGTTTCCGAGATCAGTTCATGGTGCACGTCAGGCCAGAGCCCTGGCTCTTCCAGATAAGGATCCATACCCGGAAATGGCGAAGGCATGATCGATGATCCTGTCGAAAGGGGGAATACGGCCGGCGATTTCATCCTTCTCCATTCTAACGCCGGAGACCGGGCCTGGTAGGCTGACTTCCCAAGTGAAGTCTGACCCACTAAACTAAGTGCAATCTTCGATACCACTCCAGGTCTTGTTCCGGGGAACTCAGGAATGGCAACTGCCGCCGGATCGCCCAGGGCCGTTCTGCTCCGCGGCGACGACAACGTGGCAGCGGCCGCACGGCGGTTGGCGAATCAGTCCGGGCGCAGACCTTTTTCCTTGAGCAGGCGGTGCGCCCAGGCGTTCCATTCCGGGTCGAGAGGGGGAACGGGGTCGGAGTTGTAATTGATGTCCAGGTCGTAACCGGCTCGGTCATAGACCGTATCGATCACGCCTTGGAGATCAAGCGCGATGTTCTCATCTTCGGGCCGTAACGGTATGGAGAGGGTTGGCAACCGTTCGTCGAGCCGGATCGCCCAGAGCAGTCCGTCGGGACGGCGATTCACTGGAGAGATGTGAACGAAGTACTCGTGTGGCTGAAGTCGTTTCCGCAGCGCGAGGGAAGCCCCACCTCGCAACAGATCGATCTCGACCCAGTGGCTTCTTGAGTTCATGGTCTTCTTTCGCTTCCGCCGAAAGCTTCTTAGACCTTGAGAGCCCGCAACCTTATTGGTGGGGCTCATGACTTCGATCACGGTCACGACCTTTCGGTACTGTCGGTCGATGATCTCCAGATAACGTTCGCGGACTTCCTCATCGAGGAGGGTCCGGGCCACGATAGGCTCGGCGACATTGACGGCCCCCCCCGCAGGCGCAAAGCCCCGCAATTTGTGCTCCGGGCGCACCGAGATCTCGATGTCGGGAATCAAGACTTTGCGTCCCGGATCCCCTTCCTCGGAGATATAAACTCGTTCCTCAATTCTCACGTAATACTTCGGACGCAGGACCTCGGTGAGAACATCGCTGACGCGAGTCATGATCCTGGTGTGCACGTCAGGCCAGAGCCCTGGCTCTTCCAGATAAGGATCCATACCCGGAAATGGCGAAGGCATGATCGATGATCCTGTCGAAAGGGGGAATAGAGCCAGCGGTTTCATCCTTTTCTATTGTAACGCCGGAGACCGGGCCTGGTAGGCTGACTTCCCAAGTGAAGTGTGACCCACTAAACTGAGTGCAAGTTTCGATACCACTCCAGGTCTTGTTCCGAGGAGCCCAGGAATGGCAACTGCCGCCGGATCGCCCAGGGCCGTTCTGCTCCGAGGCGACGACAACGTGGCAGTGGCCGCCCGGCCCATTCCCAAGGGTTTTGCGCTGAACCTGACGGATGTCACGGTCGAGGTTCGCGAGCCCATCGACCTGGGCCACAAGGTGTCGCTCTGCGCGATCGCCCAGGGTGAACCGGTCCGGAAGTACGGCCAGATTATCGGGTTTGCCTCCCGGGACATTGCCGCCGGGGCCCACGTGCACGTGCATAACCTGCGGGCCGACCTGTTCGAGCGCGATTACGCGTTTGCCAGCGAGCGGCCGCCGGTGCCCGCGCCGGAGCGGCCCCGGACGTTTCGGGGCTTCCTTCGCCCCGACGGCCGCGTCGGGACGCGCAACTACATCGCGGTGATCAGCACGGTCAATTGCTCGGCCAGCACCTCGCGCTGCATTGCCGACCGGTTCCGCGACGGGCGCTGGCGGTCGCAGTTCCCCAATATCGACGGCGTCTTCGCCATCACCCACAAGGGAGGCTGCGGGCTGCCGTTCGAGGGGCTCGATCACCAGATCCTCGAGCGCGTGCTGGCCGGGTTCGCCCGCCATCCCAACGTGGCGGCCTACGTCATCGTCGGCCTGGGCTGCGAGGGGGCCTATGCGCAGCACCTGGTGGAAAGCCAGCAACTGACGCTTCTGCATCCGAATCGAAATGGACCGCAAGCTGGCCGGAACCAGCCAGCCGAACCGTACCGGCCCCGGGTGCTGAACATCCAGGAGGAAGGCGGAATCACGCGGACCATCGAGGCCGCGGTGCGGGCTGTCGGTGAGCTGATGCCCGAGGCGAACGCGTGGCGGCGGTCCGAGCAGCCGGCTTCAAGGATCTGCCTGGCGATGGAATGCGGCGGCTCCGACGGCAACTCGGGCGTGACGGCCAACCCGGCGCTCGGCGTGGCGGCCGACCTGGTCATCGCCCAGGGGGGGTCGGCCGTCCTGGGCGAGACCACCGAGATCTACGGTGCCGAGCACCTGCTGACGCGCCGGGCCGTCACCCGCGAGGTCGGCCAGAAACTCGTCGACCGGATCAAGTGGTGGGAGTGGTACACCGGCGTCTTCGGCGCCCGCATCGACAACAATCCGACGCCGGGCAACAAGGCCGGCGGGTTGACCACCATTTACGAGAAGTCGCTAGGTGCTCTGGCCAAGGCCGGCTCGACGCCCCTGGTCGACGTCGTCCCTTACGCCGCGCCGGTGACGACTCCCGGCCTCGTCTTCATGGACACGCCCGGCTACGACCCCCCCTGCACCACCGGCCTGGTGGCAAGCGGCGCCAACGTCCTGGTCTTCACCACCGGCCGCGGCAGCGTGCTGGGCCTCAAGCCGGCCCCCTGCATCAAGCTTGCCACCAACACGCCGATGTACGACCGGATGAGCGATGATATGGACATGAATGCTGGAACCATACTTGAAGGCGAACCGGTGGAGAGCGTCGGCCGCCGCCTCTTCGAGCTGATCATGGAGGTTGCCAGCGGAACGACGACCAGGAGCGAGCAACAGGAGGTCGGCGAGGAGGAGTTCGCCCCGTGGACCATCGGGCCGACGCTGTGACCACGCCGGCGGCTTCCAAACGGCGGGGAGTTGCTCTCGAGCGCCCGGTTCGCCGCGGCTGGTCCCACCCTTCCGCCTGGTTTTTCTTGCTACTCGCGGTACTGGAGCTGAGCTGGCTGTGCTGGTTCCTGGTCGAGCCCCTGCCCAACTTCCCCAGGGAGTCGGGCACGATGCGCAGGGGGTTCTTGCTCTTGAACGCGTTCCCCGAGGTCGTTCCGGGGACGACCTTTCGCGAGTCGCTGATCGGCCAGGCGGCGCGGGAACTGAGCCACGTCGAGAACCTGCCCGAGCGGTCGCCCATCGTGGGGGCGGCCGCGCTGGTCGTGCTGGCGGCTCTTGGCCTGGGAGAATTGATCCTGGCCGGCTTGCGTTTGCGCGCTGGCATGCGGACGGGAGAGCGCCTGGCCGTCGACTTCGGCACCGGCGCCACCGCGCTGGGCGCGCTCACGCTGCTCGCCGGGCGCGCCGGGTTGCTCGATCCCTGGATCTTCCGGATCGGCCTGGGCGTGATCGCCATGGCCGGGCTGGGCACATCGAAGCTCTGGCAAATTGAGCGGCCGCGGCTCGATGTGCGCTGGCTTCTTCCCGGCCTGATCATCGCCCCGTTCCTGGTCATCATGCTCCTGGGAGCGATGCTGCCGGCGATCGATTTCGACGTGCTCGAATATCACCTCCAGGGTCCGAAGGAATATTTCCAGGCCGGGCGGATCGCGTTTCTGCCGCATAATGTTTACACCAGCATGCCCTTTGGCGTGGAGATGCTCCACCTGATGGGCATGGAAGTGCTGGGCGACTGGTGGTGGGGAGGGCTGGTCGGGCAGCTTCTGGTGGCGCTTTACGCCCCGGCGGCCGCCGTGCTGATCGCGGCGGCGACGGGGCGGGTGGGAACCCGGCGCGCGGCCTGGCTGGCGGCTGTCATCTACCTGTCCACGCCCTGGATTTACCGGATGGCGGTGATCGCCTACGTCGAGGGGCCGCTCTGCTTCTATCACGCCGCCTTGATCTGGGGCGTGATTCTGGGCTGGACCGAGACGCGGAATGAGCGCGGTCCACTGTGGCTGCTGCTTGGTCTCCTTGCCGGCGGGGCGATGGCCTGCAAGTACCCGGCCTTGATCTCCGCTGTCATCCCGCTGGGCTTGCTCGCGCTGGTTGACTGCTGGCGGGCGCGGTCGATCGCCCCGGTCCTGGCGTGTCTAATCGGCTGGTCGATGGTGATGGCGCCCTGGCTGGCGAGGAACGTCGTGGACACCGGCAACCCGGTCTATCCCCTGGGTTACCAGGTGTTCGGAGGCCGGCTCTGGAACGAAGCCCGCGAGACCCAGTGGCAGCGCGCGCACGGGCCCAAGGCGGCGACTCTGGATTCGCTTGGCAGCTCGCTGGTGGACGTCGCGGGACGGTCGGACTGGCAATCGCCCCTTTACCTTGCTTTCGCTCCCCTCGCCTTGATCCGGCCCGGCTCGCGCAGGCTGGTGCTGGCGCTGGGAGGCTACGCAGCGTATCTGTTTTTCACCTGGTGGCTGCTGACGCACCGGCTGGACCGGTTCTGGCTTCCTTTGCTTCCCTGCCTGGCCACCCTGGCCGGACTGGGTGCCGACTGGTCCGAGCGCTGGTCGTGGAGGATCCTCCGCGGGACAATCCTCGCGATCGCCCTGGTCTGCAACTTCACCGACTGCTCAACCGCCCTGACCGGTCTCAACGAGTGGACGGGGAACCTGGCCTTCCTCCGCGGGGATGTACCCCGCCAGCTCAATCCCCCCCTGGCCGCCATCGACCGGGTTCTTCCCCCTGACGCGAGAATTCTGCTCGTCGGCCAGGCGGCGGTGTTCCACGTCGGCCATGAGATCCTCTACAACACCGTGTTCAATCCCGAGACCATCGAGACCCTGGCCGCGGGCAAGAGTCCTCAAGAGTTCCATCAGACCCTGAAGGATCGCGGCATCACGCACGTTTACGTCGACTGGAAAGAGATCAACCGGTATCGCGCTCCGGGGAACTACGGTTTCACCGACTTCGTGACCCCCGAGCGGTTTGCCGCCTGGATCCAGGAAGGCGTGCTGGATCGTCCGGTGCCCATCGCGCTCGAGGATCATGCTGGGCGACTCGCGCTCGAGCAGGAGCTCTACCCGGTTCGCTAGCCTGTGTTTGCGGCGGAACGATTGGTTTTCCTTTCCCCTCTCCGGGCACCCCAGCATCCGCTTGCCATTGCCTGGGTGTCCCGAAACCACCCTTCCCGCTTTTGCACCTCTTCGCTACCATTTCGCCGCCTGGACCGGGCTGGACGGATCGGTCCGGATCCGCGTGCAAACGCAAGCGGCATGCACACTCCCTACAGGAGGCTCAGGGATGACGACTTACGACGCGGCAATGGTGATCGTGGTCGTGCTGGGAATGGTCCGGGGTGCCTGGAGAGGCTTCACCTGGCAGATGGCAAGCATTGCTTCGCTCGTTCTTGGCTACACGGCAGCACATACGACGTCGGCCCGGATCGCTTCCCACCTTCCGGGTGAGCCGGAAGTGCAACGCATGCTGGCGATGGGCGTCGTTTACATCGCCGTTTCGGGCGGCATCTTCGGGATCGCCTGGATGATCCGCGGAACGCTGCGCAAGCTCAAGTTCGAGGCCTTTGATCGTCACCTGGGCATGTTGCTGGGCGGGCTCGAGGGCGTGGGGGTGGGGATGCTGGCAACGATGTTCGTGGTCAGCCTGGCGCCTGCCACCCGTCAGCCGATCTTCTCCAGCACCGCTGGCCGCGTGGTCGGGACAGTCATGAACAACCTGGGACCGGTGCTCCCCGGCGAGGTCCGTAAGGTGCTGGCTCCGCACTGGGATGGGTCGTTCTCACAGGCGGTGGCCGCTCACGATTCCAATGAAGACGCCGTCGGGTCCGATGACCCGGCCGGTACTTCTGGCGGGGTCGCGACGTCGTCCCAACTTCCCGCTCTCCACGAGCCCGATGCAGCCGGTGACTCCTCCCCGGCACCCGCACTGCCTGCTCTGCCTGCGCTCGAATCCCCCGCGGTCGAGGATCAAGCAGTAGAGCGCGCCAGTGGTTCGCACCGCTCCGAAGCGCGCCCTGCGCTGGACGGTCCACAGGGCGGGGCCGGCCTGGACGGCATTCTCGAGAAGGGACGGCAAGAAGTCGAGCAGGCGGTCTCTGACTCGATCGACCGGCAACTGCAACGGCTAGGAGGTCTCAAGTCCGCCACGCCGAAAGGCCAGCAATGAGCGACGTCCAGGGCGTGAGCCTCGAAGTCGGCGACCGTCCGATCAATTTGACCCAGGTTCTCAAACTGTCGGGAAGCGTCCTGAGCGGCGGTGAGGCGAAAGCCCTCATCGCCGAGGGACGCGTCCGCGTCAATGATGAGGTCGAGCTCCGCAAGCGGCGACAGATGACCGTCGGTGATGTCGTTCAGATCGAAGGTGGAACCAGGGTCGAGCTGGTTTGACCAATTTTCCCCTCTTCTCGGCACGGTTTACGCTAACTCATTTCCCGGTTCGAGCCAGACGGCGGGTCAAGCTCTCGTCTTGGCCTCGTTCTGACCTGTTGCCCCTTCCCAAGCTGCCTACAATCGTCAAGCGGCACGGATAGCCTCCAAACAACACTGTTGATGACATGCATCCCAGACTCCACTCCGACGGAGGTGCCTCTTGTCCGCCAAGCCCCGTTCCACGGCCTCGTCCTCGACCGTGTCACGATCTCGATGGCCAAGAATCGTCAGGCTCATCGAGCCGCGGGAGAACAAGACGCACCTGGCTGCCTTTGCCAGGGCCGTCCAATCGGGGTTGAGCAGCCAGCCCAAGAGCCTGCCCTGGGCCTTTTTTTACGATGAGGAGGGATCGCGGCTGTTCGAGGCGATTTGCGAGCTTCCCGAGTATTACTTGACACGAACCGAGGACGGAATTCTGCGCCGGCATGCCGATGAGATGGTCGCTGGTCTGGCTGCCGGCGGCGATGCCGGCCTGGAGCCGACGATCATCGAGCTCGGCAGCGGCAGTGCGGTCAAGACGCAAAGGCTGCTCGCCGCGGGGTTGCGGCGGCGTGACCGGCTCCATTACGTCCCCATCGATGTTTCTCCCTCGGCGCTCGAAGATTCGGCCCAGCGGCTGACGCGGCGCTTCCCCGCCCTGAAGGTCACCGGTTACGTGGCCGATTATCGGCGCGGGTTGGAACGGATCATGGCCCGAGCCAAGGGCCCTCGACTGATCGTATTTCTGGGCTCGAGCCTGGGCAACTACGAGATCGAGGCCGCCGTCGAGCTGCTCACCATGATCGGCCGGACGATGCGACCGGATGACCGATTGCTGCTCGGAACCGACATGGCCAAGGAACGGTCGTTGCTGGAATCCGCCTACGACGATTCCCGCGGAGTGACCGCGGCCTTCAATTTCAACCTGCTGCGACGGATCAACAGGGAGTTGGGGGCCGATTTCGCGGTCGAGGCCTTCGAGCACAGGGCGGTCTATCACCCGGACCGCGGCCGCGTCGAGATGCACCTGCTGAGCACCCGCGACCAGGTCGTGCACATCACGGCCGCGGGGTTGACGGTCCGCCTTGCCGAGGGCGAAACGATCCACACCGAGAATTCCCACAAGTACACCGCCAAGACGCTGTCCTATCTCCAGTCTCGCGCGGGGTTTGTGGAAGAGGCGGCGTGGACCGACGAGCGCGGCTGGTTCCGGCTGCAGCACTGGCGATTGCAGCGTGCCGGGGCAATCTGACGGCAAGTTGATCCCGCAGGGTCGAATTGCCGCCGGGATGGATGGGCACTCGAGCGACAAACTTCCGCACTGCCAACGCCGCTATCGGCTCGGGCATGTTTGAAACGCAGGTCACAGCTCAGGGATGGATAAGGTGGACGCCCGAAGGGCGATGCCTCCAGATCCGAGGCTGGCGCGCTGGGGGCTCGCTAGCTGTTGCCAGCTCGACCCCAGCCACCCCTCTTGTCTCCTGCGAAGACCCGGGTGTTGAACCCTGCCTGATCCCCTGCGGACCAAGCTTGTCATTGTCTAGATTTGAACCATGCCGTGTTGGCAAAGCGTTAAGCTGTGCACCCATGTCCTGTACAGATGGGCCCAAAAGTCTAGAAAAGTCCGAGAAACGCGGAGTTCTGATACCGATCAGGAATTCAGTGCCACTTTTGATCAGGAAGACGGCGCCACTCGAGGTAGTCGTGGGAGGTCGGGCGGGCTGGGCGCATATGCGAACACCGCTCGGCACGCGGCTTTTTTTGCGCGGAGTAGATGGGGCACGCGAATGTGGCGAGGCGGTATCTCCCCGGTCAGCTCTGGGGCGCGGACGAGGCCGGTAAAGAGCGCCG
>JBEKTN010000348.1:0-12449 GCA_049516015.1 Isosphaeraceae bacterium
GGGCGAGAGCGGCCACCGGACTCGGATGCATGCAAGCAGGCGCCGGGAAGTTGGGTGTCATAGAGGCAAGTTACGCCTCCGCGATAATCGGCGTTCTTAGCCCCGTGTCGTCTCATTGTTTTTCTTTGCCCACTTCGCAACCCGAAAGCGAGTCAATGACTCGTGTGGCGACCTACGCTCCGCCGGCCCGTCACGACCTTGAATGAGCCACCTGAGTGAGATTCTTGACCCTACCCTAGGCCGGGGACTTCCGCGATAACCCCAGTGCCAGTTTTGCGTTGGGGTAGCTGTGGACAGCCGTGACGATTACGGTCTTCCGTTTCGAGAGTGCGCGGTGGCGCCCCGAGACACTCCCTGCAAGTGAGGCCTTCCTCTGTGCCGCCACCGCAGCCTGGCTGTCCCCCGATACGGTACCGCCGCCAATTGAGGCAGGGGACTGCCATGGCAGGACCTGTCCGAGATTCCGGTTGACTGTCGAGAATCCGAAGTCGTTTTTCTGTATTGAGATTTGGCTGAAGATCCCGGTCACTAACGGCTTCGTCCCATTCGGCAGGGTCGGCCGCCCATTGGCGTCCAGCCCGATACGATTCCGGAAAATCTGATTGTTGGTGGCCCCGGCACCGTAGATCTGGATGCCCGCGGACAGGTTGGCGGAAATCAGGTTGCCCGCGCCGGCCGCCGTGCCGCCGATCGTGTTGTGTGGTGCTCCGTTGATGAAGATTCCATCAAGCCCGTTCGGGATGGCCCTGGTCCCTCCAGCATCAGTTCCGATCATGTTGCCTTGAACCTGGTTGCCAGTGGCAGTGCTACCCGCGATTTCCACACCCACGGAGCGATTGCCGGAGATGAGATTACCCTGCACGGTATTTCCGGATGACTGGTTGATCAGCACCCCGATGACCGAGTTGGTCAGCGCGGCGGTGCCGGCGGCGTTGGTGCCGATGTAGTTACCCTGCACGACGTTGCTCGACGTGTTCGCACCGAAGATGTAGACCCCCACGCCCCCCTGGGTGGCGAAATCGGCGACGGGGAACTTGCCGTTGCCGGAGATCACGTTGCGATCGTTGACCGTCGTTCCGCCGATCGTGTTGTTGCTGGAACCGTTGCCGAGGAAGATGCCGTGCAGGGAGTTGCCCAGCATGGCATCGCCAGCGGCGTTGGTGCCGATCTCGTTGCCGGCGATGATGTTGAACTGGTCGTTGGACTCGAGGTTGATCCCGGCGGCATCCTGATTCCCATTATTGATCCCATTGCCCGAGACCACGTTGCCGATGATGCGGTTGCTCGAGGCATCGTTCAGGTTGATGCCGTCGAAAGTATTGCCCAGCGCGGCGGTGCCCGCGGCATTCGTGCCGATCTTGTTTCCCTGCACCAAGTTGCCGTCGCTCGAGATGTCGATGCCGTCGACGCTGTTGCCCGAGATCACGTTCCCCGCGCCGGCTCCTGTCCCGCCGATCGTGTTGTTCGACGCGCTGTTGTCGATCGCCACGCCCGCGCCGTTGCCCAAGTTGGTGGCACCGCTGGCGTTGGTGCCGATGAAGTTGCCTAGTACCGGGTTGGCTGACGTACCGCTACCGGTGATGTAGATGCCATTCGCGTTGTTGGCCGCGATGAGGTTACCGGCCCCGCCTACCGTCCCTCCGATGGTGTTGTTCGTTGCGCCCGAGGAGATTTGCACACCGTTGCCCGAATTGCCCCGGGCGAGGGTGCCGGTGACATCGGTGCCGATGAAGTTGCCCTGGAGCAGGTTGGCTGTCGCGGTTGGGCCATCAATAGTGATTCCGTTGCCGGTATTGCCCGAGATGATGTTGCGGGCACTGGCCGTCGCCCCGCCAATCGTGCTGGAAGCGGCGTCCTGGACGATTACCCCACCATGAACGTTGCCCAGAGCTTTGGCCCCAGTGACATCGGTGCCGATGAAGTTCCCCTGCACCACATTGCTCGTCGCAAGGCCGATGGAGACGCCGAACCCACCGGGGCCCGACCCACCGTTGCCCGAGATGACGTTGCGGGCCGCGGCCGTCGTCCCACCTATGGTATTCCCGACCGGGCCCTGTTGGATGAGGACACCGTCGCCGGAATTACCCAGCTTGGCCGTGCCGGTGAGGTCGGTGCCGATGAAGTTGCCCTGCACCAGGTTCCCGGTCGAGAGCGCACCGTAGATCCAGATGCCGGCCTGTCGGTTTCCCGAAATCACGTTACGGGCCGCGGCCGTCGTCCCACCGATCGTGTTCGAGGGGGAGTTGCTGACGAAAATGCCATAAAACTGGTTGCCCAGGGCCGCGGTGCCCGCGGCGTTGGTGCCGATGAAGTTGCCCGAGATTACGTTGTTCGATGCGCCCGATCCTGTGATCTCGATGCCGTCGCCGCTGAAACGGTTGATCACCAGCCCGCGCACCGTGCTGGACCCGGCGGTGATCGTCAAGCCGTCGCTACTCGAGCCCGCACCGGCCCCGTCAAGCTCGATCAAGGGCGTGCCGGTGTAGCCTGGCTGAGTGGTGCCATCGATGATCACCGGGTCGGTGATCGTGGGCAGGGCCGAGGTCGGGGCGATCGTGTGCACGCCCATGCCCGAGATGTCGAATCTGATCGTCTGGCCGGCCTCTTGGTCGGCATTCAGGATCGCCTGGCGGAGCGAGCCGATGCCGCTGTCGTTGACGTTGGTCACGACGAAGGCGCTGGAGACCGTGATCGGACTCGACAGCCCGGAACTGTCCCCTTGAAAGCTCGAACCCATTTGGACGTCGGTCGCCTCAGCCGTGAGGATCGTCGTGCCGACCGAAACGCCCACTGGGATATCGAATGAGAAGTTCGTCGTGCCCCCCGCGCCAATCACCAGGGTCTGTGTGGTGAAGAGGGTCTGGGCCTGGTTGTTCGGGGCGTGGTTGGTGAAGATGTCGAGATCGTAGGTGTCACCGGCATGGCCTTGGATGACCCCCTCGATAGCGGTATGCCCGGGGAACGACGTGCTGGCCGTCAGGATCGGGGGCAACTGGCCGTCGTTGGAAGAAGTCGACGTGAGCGTGATGCCGCCGCTGCCGTTGGCAAAGATCTGGTTCCACCGGAAGGTGTTGTGGTTGCCCGTGCTGGAGACGTAGATCCCGTAGAACCCGTTGAAGGCCAGCGTGTTCGCCTCACCGGTTGCGGTCCCCCCGATCAGGTTACCGCTCGAAGTGCCCTGGATGGCCACGCCCGCGCCCGTGTTCGTGTTCGGGACCAAGGCTGTTCCCGTGGCATTGGTCCCGATATTGTTACCCTGGACCGTGTTGCCGCCCCCGGTCCCGGCGATGAGCACGCCGTCCCCGACGAAGCCGGTGGAGGTCTCCTTGTTGCCCGAGATCAGGTTTCCGGCCCCGGGCGTGCTCCCGCCGATCATGTTGCCGCCCGCCCCGCCGGAGATCTCAATACCGTCGCCTACGTTGGGCAATGCGTAACCGCCATTCTTGTCGGTCCCGATGTAATTTCCCTCGACGACGTTGGAGGTCGCGCCGCTGCCTGTGATGAAGACGCCCGCGCTGTGAACCGGGCTCAGCGGAAGGCCTTTGTTCCCCGAGATGATGTTGCGGTCGGCGGCTGTCGTGCCGCCGATGATGTTGTTGGCCCCTTGCACGTGGATGCCGGCACCGTCGTTCCCGTTGGCCGCGGTACCCGCGGCGTTCGTGCCGATCAGGTTGCCCTGGACGAAGTTGCCGTCGCTGGAGATGTCGATGCCGTCGCCGGTGTTGCCCGAGATCAGGTTCCGGTCGGCCAGCGCCGCGGAGCCAATCTGCGCCCCCGTCACTCCGGCGGCGACGTTGACCCCCGTCACGTTGGCCGCCACGGTCGTCCCGTCCGCCTGGATGCCGAGGAAGTTGCCGGCGACCGTCACGTTATTGGCGTTGATGTCGATCGCAGCCGCCGAGCCGCCGAAGATCGACAGCCCCCCAACGGTGCTACCTGCCGAACCCGTCGCCCCGCCGTTGAAGACCAAGCCAAGGTGGTTGTTCAGGTTGAGCTGGATCAGGATCACGGCGTTGGTGCTGCCATCTGACTCCGTATTGGGGGTCCCCCCTTGACTGTAGCCGTTGATCGTCACCTGCTTGGTGATCGCCGGCAGGTCTGGATTCAGCGGATCCAGAGTGATCGTCGTGAGTGTGCCCACGGGACCGATCTGGAAGTCGATCGTATTGGTAGCGTCGGTCGACGCGTCCAGTTGGGTGATGACGTAGCGGAGCGTGCCGGTGTTGCCTGTGCCGGTGTTGGTGTCGAGGTTGCTGTTAACCGTGAACGGGGCCAGCAGTAGGCGTTCCTCGAACAAGTCGAAACTCAAACGGACTGGCGGCCGCTTGCGGCTCTGGGTGCGAATACAACGGCTCATCCGGTTGAACAGTTTCATGGCTTTTCCTTCGGAAAGTCGACACGAAGAGGAACCTGGGCTTCAACCCACGGGGGGAGACGGGTCAGCTTCAGGGTCAACATGCTAAACAGCTTGGCTTACCCAGAACACCCAATCAACCTAAAAGTCGTGAGATTGCCCAGATACAAATGAAAAAGGATGGTATGGAACGATTGCGATAAAGGTGGCGGTCGTGAGGACAAGGTGAGTTCACGAGACCAGGAGGAGGGACGCCATCGCGGTTGTGCGGGAACTGTTGTTTTGGTGGGAACGGGCAAAATACTGGGACCAAACCCGGTGGGGCTTATTCTCGGCGATCGTTGGGTGGCTGGGGCTGACCGTAGGGAAGCCCCAGGGCCGAAGCCTGTGCGTCTGGGGCCGACCCCACAAGTGGGGTTCCCCCCGCTCCGGCTCCGCCGCCAGCCACCCGGATCCTGGCAGCTCTGGAATGGTGGAGATCAGCGAGGAGTCTCCTCAATTTCCAGCAATTCGATGATGTTTCACTCATGGCCGCGTGAGGTATGGACCAACTTTTTTCTTGCATTCGGCAGACCGCCGCGATCAAAATTGATTGTTGAATGCTCGCGCGACTGGCCTCGTTGTCGTGATGCCATTTCTGACTGGCTTTGGAAGCACCCCGGTCGAGGCGTCAACGTGGCCGGTTGCGAATCGGGAATCGTTATGTCCAGGTTCGGTCCATGGACGGTTGAGTCGGCCGGCTCAATCGCCGACCGGGTCGGCCTTCGCTCCAGTCATCTCGCGTTCAGCGAAATAGGGTGCCTACCATGCCCAAAGATGAAAGCCTTCAACACAAGCTGGATCGCGTTCGCCCTCCACGAGTCCAGATCACTTACGACGTGCAGGTGGGCGATGCGCAGATCAAGAAGGAGCTTCCTTTCGTGGTCGGGGTATTGGCGGATCTGGCTGGTCATCCCGACCCCGACGAAGAACCTCTGCCGGATCTCAAGGACGAAAAGCGCAAGTTCGTGGAGATCAACCGAGACAACTTCGACAGGGTGATGGGAGGGATGAAGCCGCGTCTGGCGATGAAGGTCGAGAACAAGATTGAGAAGGACAACACGAAGGTCGGGGTCGAGTTGAAGTTCCACACGCTCGACGACTTCGAGCCGGTCAACGTTGTCAACCAGGTCGAGCCATTGAGGAAACTGCTGGAGGCTCGCCAGCGTCTGTCCGAACTCAAGTCGAAGATCACTACCAACGATCGGTTTGATGCCCTGCTGCAGAGGATCATTCACGACACCGATCAGCTCAAACGCCTGGGCCGTGAGACTGGCCGGTTTGCCGAGGCCCCATCCCAGGCAGGATCTGAACCGGAAACCGAGCCCGCGCCGGCGGAGGAGGAGAATGAATCATGAGCTCCGTCGACAAGACAGCCCAAGGCGAAGCCACGCCGGCCGCTCCCCAGGCCGTCACCATCGAGACCGCCGGTCCCAGCCTGCTCGACGAGATCCTCAAGGCGAATCGCATCAAGGAGGCCGAACCCGAGGTTCGCCAGTATCACTCCGACCTGGTCGGCCAGCTTGTCGAAGACATCATGAAGGGGGAAATGAAGGTCTCCGGCGAGACCGAGCAGATGCTCAACGACCGGATCGCAGAGATCGATCAACTGCTCAGCGACCAGCTCAACGAGATCATGCATAAGGAGGAGTTCCAGAAGCTCGAGGCCTCCTGGCGAGGCTTGCACTACCTGGTGTTCGAGTCCGAGACCGGCACGATGATGCAGATCCGGGTGCTCAACACTTCGAAGAAGGAACTGCTGCGTGATCTGGAGCGAGCCAAAGAGTTCGACCAGAGCGCCCTGTTCAAGAAGATCTACTCTTCCGAATACGACGTGTTCGGAGGAACGCCTTATGGCGCCCTGGTGGGGGATTACGAGTTTGGTAAGCATCCCCAAGACGTTGCCCTGTTGAAGCGCGTCTCCCAGGTCGCCGCGGCGGCACACGCTCCCTTCATCGCCGCCGCCTCACCGCAGCTCTTCGGCTGGGGGAGCTACACCGACATGCCCCCGGTCCGGGACCTCGCCGAAATCTTCCGCACTCGCGAGTACGATAAGTGGAAGTCTTTCCGCGAGAGCGAGGACTCACGATATATCGGCCTTTGCCTGCCTCATACGCTGATGCGCCTGCCCTATGGCAAGGCGACCGTTCCCGTCGACGGCTTTGACTTCGAAGAGGACGTCGACGGTCGTTCCCATGAGAAGTACCTCTGGGGCAATGCGGCCTATGCCATGGGGGCACGCTTGACCGACGCCTTCGCGCGCTACGGTTGGTGCGCATCGATCCGGGGCGTCGAGGGTGGTGGGCTGGTCCGGGATCTTCCGGTCCACACCTTCCTCACGGACGACGGCGAGATCGCGGCCAAGTGTCCCGCCGAGGTCATCGTCACGGAACGGAGGGAGAAGGAACTGGCCGATCTCGGCTTCATCGCCCTGACCCACTGCAAGAACACCGACTTCGCGGCCTTCTTCTCGGCCCAGTCGGCCCAGAAGCCGTTCGAGTACGACAGGGATGATGCCACCGCCAACGCCCGCCTGTCTACCCAGCTCCCCTATATTCTGATGGTCTCCCGTTTCGCCCATTACCTGAAGGCGATCGCTCGGGACAAGATCGGATCGTTCATGAGCCGCAAGGACTGCGAGCTCTGGCTCAACCGATGGGTCATGAATTACGTGTCGAACGATCAAACCGCATCGGACGACACCAAGCGAAAATACCCGCTCTTTGATGCCCGCATCGACGTCGAGGACGATCCCAAGCGGCCAGGCTGCTATCGCTCGATCGCCTATCTTAGACCCCACTACCAGCTTGACGAGCTGACAGTCTCTTTGCGTCTGGTCTCGGAGCTGCCGGCCTCTGTCAGCAAGTGAGCTGTCGGGGCGGCCCTTCTCAAACGCAGAGCAACCGATCGACAGGTTCCGCAAGATCACGGTTCTTCCCTCTGGATTGATTTGATGGTTCCCGATGGGAACCGGCAAGGACAAAGGAGAACAGCAGATGGCTCTCGTGGATTACTTCCTGAAGCTCGATGGAATCGATGGCGAGTCACAGGACGACAAGCACAAGAACGAGATCGACTTGGAGTCGTGGAGCTGGGGAGCGACCAACGTCGGCGACGCGGCCTACCGCGGCGGCGCCGGGGCCGGAAAGGTCGCCATGCAGGACTTTCATTTCGTGATGAAGGTCAACAAGGCCACACCCAAGGTCATGGAAGCCTGCGCCACAGGGGAACACATCAAGAAGGGCATTCTCACGTGTCGCAAGGCGGGCAAGCAGCAGCAAGAGTACCTCAAGGTCACACTTCACGATTTCATCGTTTCCAGCTATCAGACCGGAGGCTCACAAGGAGAAGTCGTTCCGGTCGATCAGATCAGCCTGAACTTCTCCAAGATCGAGATGGAGTACAAGGAGCAAAAACCCACGGGCGAGCTGGGTGGAGTCACCAAGGGTGGCTGGGACGCGAAGGCCAACAAGAAGGTCTAGAATCTCTCGGTTGGCGTCTCGAGTCGCTGTCGGTCTGGCTGAAACACCGCGATCGCCGCCTCTCCCGGAGCGATCCGCGGTTCGACTCGTGACGCCTGGTGCGGCCAGGAGGTCGGTGTCATGTTGCGCCATTCACGCTCACCCCGTCTTCAACACTCACTTTGGGACCGGCTGACCAATCCGGAGCTGATCCGGGGAGAGAATGTGGTCGTATCTCCCGGCAGCGAGATTGAACGGCTGAAGAGCGAAGTTTGTCGCGACCTCGAGTGGTTGCTCAATACCCGGACCGCACCGATCGACATTCCCGATGGTCTCAAGGATCTCCAGAGTTCGCTGGTCAAGTTCGGTTTGCCGGATTTCTCAACGCTGAACTTCGGTGATCCCAAAGTGAAGGATCGACTGGCAGCAATCCTCGAGTCGGTGATCCGGAACTTCGAGCCGCGGCTGGTCAAGGAAACGGTCGAAGTCGAGTTCAACGAAAATGAGCAGGACAAGTCCCGGTCGATGATGCACTACCGGATTCGAGCCGAGCTGAGAGTTGAGCCAATCCCCCAGCCGGTCGCGTTTGACACGGTGCTCGAGCTGGGGAACAAGACCTTCATCGTCAAAGGCGAGGGTGGATGACAGAGGGAGTCGCCGCTGCCTCGAAGGGGCTATCTGGTTCATCGGGGCATGGCTGTCCTCTCAGGCCCCTCTCGCCGTCTCCCGCTTCCAGACCCCGTTTGATTTGAGCGTCCGAGGAACGGGCCGGCAATAACTTCCCGATTTCCACTTGCCGGCTGTTCGACTGTTCGGCGCGGGTCTCCTGACCCCGCCCACCCCGTTCCGGGGGCCCGGCCGGACCGCAGGTCTCCCGCCGGGGTCGGGGTTGGAGACCTTCGGTCGGCGAAGTGGCAAGGTCAGGAGACCTTGCCACAACTTGGGGTCAGGAGACCTTGCCACAACTTGGGCCGGGATTACGAAAACTCCGGGAAATTATTACCGGCCTGTTCCTTAGCGCGTTTTACCGTTGAGTTGCAGACGCGGCGGGACGTCCTCTCCTTCTCCCGCGGGGAGCGGGGGGAACCCCGCTTGCGGGGTCGGGCCGGAACGGCCGGATGAGGGGAATTTGCGGCTTCTCCCGCGGGGAGAAGGTAAGATCGCCACGGCCTTTCTTGATCGCTGTATGCAACGCACGAGCAAACCGCGCTAGTTGGAGCGCCGGCCTACGAGTACTTTGGCTTGACAGCCAGACGAAGGGCTAACTCAAGAAATGGACCGAGACTTCCTCGACTACTACAACCGCGAGCTGGTCTTCTTGCGAGACATGGGGAGACAGTTCGCCGATGCGAACCCCGGGGTTGCCGGGTTGCTCGAGCTCACAGCCGATGGGAGTGAGGATCCACACGTCGAGAGGCTCATCCAGGCGTTTGCTTTCCTCGCGGCACGGATTCGCAAGAAGCTCGACGATGAGTATCCCGAGATCACCAATGCGCTGCTCTCGGTGATCTTCCCTCATTACCTGCGGCCGGTCCCTTCGATGACGATCCTTCAGTTTCAGGGCTCCAGCGACCCTACCAAGGCTGTTGCCGGGCAAACGATCCCCAGGGGCACAAAGCTCAAGTCGCTCGTTGCAATCGACGGTGTCCGCTGTCAGTTCCAAACGTCTTATCCGGTCACGCTCTGGCCCATCACCATCGAGTCGGCAAGTCTGATCGCAGATCGGGTCGTGCAGGCTGGCAAGCCGTCCGCCGCGGTCTCCCTGCTCAAGATCGTCCTGAGCTGCTCCGCACCCGGTGGCTGGCAGGACTTGCAGGGGTTGAAATCTCTCAGGTTCTTCCTGGGTGGCAATGAGCCCATTCCCTCGGTCCTGTACGAATGCCTGTTCAGTCGAGTCAGCGAGGTCTGGATCCAGGGCAAGTCCACCTCCAGCGGAGCATACCGGAAGGTGCTGCCGCGCCGAGCAGTTACGCGAGTGGGTTTCGAGGCCGGTGATCAACTCTATCCATCTTCTGCCGACGGGGAACTCGAGAGTGCCGAGCTGGGCCGTGTCGGCTTCGAGCAAGACGAGCAACTCTATCCGTACCCCGAGCGCTCGTTTCCGGGCTACCGTTTGCTGCAGGATTTCTTTTCGTTTCCAGCGAAGTATCTCTTCTTCGATCTCCAGCTCGCTGATTCGGGACAGTCTCAGAACAGCGTGCTGCGCTCGGCAGGGCGGGATGGTCCGATCGAACTTCTGTTCTGGCTTGATCAAGCACCACGGCAGGAGATCGTCGTCCGCACCGAGAATTTCCGCCTGGGATGCACTCCCGCGGTGAACCTGTTCAGGTGGGCCCCCGAGCCAATCGCCTGGAACCAGCTCCAGACCGAATACCAGATCGTTCCCAGCACGGATCACCCGAAGGCTTACGAGGTCTACTCGGTGGATCGTGTCCTCAGCTCCGGCTCGTACCTGGACCAAGGGGCCATGTTCGAGCCGTTCTATGCCTTGCGGCATGTTGCCAACCAGCCGGACAAGCCCGCCAGGTCATCGGCCAGGACGAGGAAGGATGTCGGTGCGGAAGAACGAACGGCCTACTGGTTCGCCACGCGACAGCCATCGATGCGCGATGAGGAGGGAACTGAAATCGTGCTGTCGTTCACCGACTCCAAGTTCAATCCTCACAGCCCGGCGGTTGAGAAGATCACCGCATTTCTGACCTGCAGTAACCGCGACCTTCCACCCAAGCTCCCCTTCGGAGGCGACCAGGGCTACCTGGAGCCCGAGGCCGAGATGGCGGTCGGCCTGGCCCGGATGCTGATCAAACCGTCGCTGCCCCTTCGCCCTCCACTGGGGCGATCGGCCCAGTGGCGACTGATCTCTCAACTCGGCCTGAATCACCTCTCCCTGGTGGGCGCCCCGAAGGGAACCGAAGCACTCCGCGAATTGCTCACGCTCCACGACTTCGCGCGGACCGCGACAACCCGCAAGATGATCGAGGGGATCCTCGAAGTCTCCCACGCTCGGATCGCCGGGAGAGTCACATTCCCGGAACCGACTGACGAGGGCGAGTCTTCCGACGAGCGGGCCCGAAAACAGAAACTGAAGGGGAAGCCGCTCAGCCTCGGGGTCGAGATCAGGCTTCGCTTCGACGAGGATGCCTATTCGGGGGGGATGGCATACCTCCTGGCCACTGTCCTGGATCGGTTCCTTGGCGCTTACGTGAGCATCAATTCTTTCACCCAACTGGTGGCGACCAGCAAGCAACGCGAGGTGAACTGGAAATGGCCGGCCCGCAGTGGCGATCGGACCCTTCTTTGATCGACCGGCTCCTCCAGGAGCCATATCGGTTTGACTTCTTTCAGGCGGTGCGCCTGCTCGAGCGGATCGAGTCGGAGCGTGTTTCCGTGGGCCATGACGGCCCCTTTAACCGCGAGATCGTCCACTTCGCGCAGCAATTGACCCTGCAGTTCCCTGCCAGTGCCCTCCACACGTTTCTCAACACTCCCGAGCCCGGTCGTTCCGGCGCTCTTGGGGAGCTCACCGATTTCCACTCCGCCGGTGAATCCCTTCAACTGGTCACGTCGTTCATGGGGTTGATCGGACCACTCGGCGCCTTACCCACGGTCTACACCGAGGAACTCATCAGACTCAAGGAACAAGATCGAAAACCCGCGCTCGAGTTCCTGAACCTGTTTCACCATCGTCTGGTCTCGTTCTTCTACCGCGCCTGGGAGAAATACAACCTCCCGACTCTATGGGAAACCAGCAGGAACGAAGCCAAGGGGGAAGGAGCGGTGGACGATCCGCTCAGCGTCCACCTCTTCGATTTGATCGGCCTGGGGGTGGGATCGCTACGTGACCGCCAGGCGTTTGCCGATGCCTCCTTGCTCTTCTACACGGGGATCTTCACTCAGCAGCACCGGTCGGCACTGATGCTGGAGCGGTTGCTGCGCGACTACTTCGGTCATCCCACCTCGGTCCTTTCCTTCTCGGGACAGTGGCTTCGACTGCAGCCCGAGCAGCGATCCCGGATGGGACAGACCGGGGCCTTCAACCAGTTGGGCCGGGATATCGTCGTCGGCCGCAAGGTCTGGGATCTGCAAAGCAAGTTCCGGGTTCGGCTCGGCCCTCTCAGTTTTGACGAGTTTCAAGAGTTCCTTCCCGGCGGAGCGGCAGCCGAACGGCTCATGCAACTGGTGCGGTTCTATGTCCGCGCCGAGTTTGATTTCGACGTGCAACTGATCTTGAAAGCCGATGAGGTCCCCGGCTGCCGGCTCTCAGGCGACGTCTCGAAGGCCGCCCAGTTGAGTCGCTATTCCTGGCTCAAGCGGAGGGCGTTTCGGTTCGACGCCGACCAGGCGGTTTTCCGTCCCGGAGCATGAACTTGACAGAGTTCTCAAGCGGAAAAATGGAGACTCCTCGTTGAACTCCACCGAGATTCGTTGTATCCCATGATGGGGAAAGACGTTTGGGTGGCTGGGGCTGACCGTAGTGTCACCCGACCTAGTGTTCGGCCGGTAATTCGGTCATAGACGTTCGCCGCTTCGAGGGCGAACGGTCGGGTGGCTGGGGCAGAATGCCCCAGGGACGCAGACCAGTGACGTGTCCCAGG
>JBEKTN010000349.1:0-8985 GCA_049516015.1 Isosphaeraceae bacterium
GCTCCGCGGTGGGAAAATCACAGTCACCCGGCGAGCCCGCGTCGGCCTTGCTTTGCTCCTGCTTCGCGTCACAAGTCGCTTGCCCAAACCGCCCCTCTTGCCCGCGCGACCAATCTACGTATCAAAGCAAACTGTGTGCCGCCCCACGGCTTCGTTCAAGAGCCTGTACCCGAAAGGCCGGAACGGCTTGCGGTGAAGCCATCGTCTGCGCCGGCCCTTCGGGTACAGGCTTCTTCCTTATCTCTACCAAACGCCCGTCCAGTACCGGTGAACGTGGATCTTGTACAAGTTGACATTGGTACCACAAAGTGGGTGGCCCTTCCGCACTTCGCTCGGACCGTTTCTGGCTGCTTGAACTCCGCGTTTCTCGGACTTTTCTAGACAAGTTGCGGCCCCAGCTTTTCAGGCCGAGGCTGGAGGGCAAAGTCTGTGCGCCACGGTCGGAAGCCTCCTCCAGACGCCAGGAGGATTTCCCGAGCAACCCAATTTGCAAAGCCGAGACCAGGCTCGGTTTTGCAGGGCTCTCTTCGAGGTGCCGGTCACCGGTTGACGTTCGGGTTGAACTGCGCCAGCGGGATTTGCTTGTAGAGCACAAGCTGCGAGAGGATGAGCCCGCGCGGGGCGATCTGAAGGGGCATCATGAACGCGAAGTCGCCCTTGCGGGCATAGTGCGAGGAGCCGCGGGTGACTTCCGTCATCGTCATCTGACCCGTGTCGTCGGGAACGATGGTGGCCATGTTGTTGCCCGGCAGGCCAATCCGGATCATCTGGCTTTGCGGGTCCCGACCAACCGCGTTGCCGACGACATGCAGCCGCGACGGGATGCCGCTCATGTTTGCGGGAACGGGGTAGGCCCAGCCGTAGAGCATGTTTTGCCCCGCGTAGTCCCAGGGGTTCATGTAGCGGTTGAACCCGGGGTCGAGCGTGGTCACGACCATGTTGTTGGGCAGAATGCTGTTGTAGGTGGGAGCGACGAGCGTTCGGTTGGACCCATTGAAGACATCGACGTGGTTCACCCGGACGACGTTCGACCCTGCGTCCTGGCCCACCGCCTCGACCAGGGATTGTCCGTTCAGGTCGTTCATGCTGGTTGGCCAGCGGATCAGGAACTCTTGGATGTCGTCGATGGCGATCGGGAATTGCTGACCGGAGTGGTTCTGAACGACAATCCACCGCGCGGTCACGTTGATGACCTCGCCCCAGGCGCCCTGGGGAGGCAATTGAGGCAAGCCTCGGGGCTGTCCCACGACGGCCTGAAAGGCTACATCACCATTCTGAGCCTTGGCCACGAGACCGGGCGGCAGGCAGGAAGAAAGCAAGGCCACGAGGAGTCCAAACCCAAACCGCCGCGTGTCGAGCATCTTTTCTCCTCCGGACATCTCGGGCGTCGGGTTAACCGTGGGGCGCACGCGCACGGGAAGTTGTAACCTCCCGGCTCTCGCTCAGTAAGCGCTCTTCACGATATGCCTTTTGATCAATTAGAGCAACATTCTCTTTTTCGGTTTTCGGCCCAGCGTCGCCTTGCCGGCGCCGCGGGCCGGTTCTCGCCGCGGGCCGTGGTTTTTACTGCCAGGCGCGGTTTTCGCGTTTGCGGTCATCCAGCGGTTTCATGTAGACTATGTGACAGAGGTCCGACCTTCACAACTGGGTGCACCACCTTCAAATTCCTCTTCTTGAGGTCCTGGATCGGGATCATGAGTCAGCACGAACAGGGAACAGCCGCGGAAACCCCGGCCTGGTCGTCTGACTCGATGGAGAGCCCCGTTCGCGATTTGACCGGCACCAAGCTGGGCGACTTCGAGGTGAAACGCCTGCTCGGCCGCGGCGGCATGGGGCAGGTTTATCTCGCGACCCAGATCAGCCTTAACCGGCCGGTGGCCCTCAAGGTACTCCACCCTCATTACCTTTCCAAACCGATCTATCTGAGCCGTTTCGAGGCGGAGGCGACGGCGGTCGCCAAGCTCAATCACCCCAACATCGTACACGTGTACACGCTCGGTTACGTGGACGGGGTTCGCTTCATCGCGATGGAGTACGTCGAGGGAACGAACCTGCGTGAGTACCTCAACAAGAAGGGCGCGCTCGAACTGCCGCTGGCACTGTCGATCATGCGCCAGGCCGGCCAGGCGATCGGTGCCGCTGGCGAGGTGGGGCTGGTCCATCGGGACATCAAGCCCGAGAACCTGCTCCTGACGCGCAAGGGGCGGGCGAAGGTTGCGGATTTCGGGCTCTGCCGCGACCTGGGGGCGGGCCGGCTGCATATCACGCAGCCGGGCACGACGATGGGCACGCCACTGTACATGAGTCCTGAGCAGGCCCAGGGAAAGCCCCTGGACCACCGCAGCGATCTCTACTCGCTGGGCGTCACGTTCTATCACATGCTGAGCGGAGAGCCGCCATTCCGGGCCGATTCCGCCGTCGCGCTGGCGCTGAAACATGTCAGCGAGCAGCCGGTCAGCCTGCGCGTTCGCCGGCCAGACATCCCTCTGGAGCTTGAGCGTTTGGTGCTCAAGCTGATGGCCAAGAGCCCGGCGGACCGTTACCAGTCGGCAGCCGAGATGCTGGCCGATCTGGCCAAGGTCCGGGCCTCGCTGCAGGCAACTCTCGGCTCGATCGGCGATGAGAACGCGATCTCGCTGCCCAGGGTCGATGAGGCCGCCAAGGCTGGAACCGGCAGCGGCGTGGCACTGGCCGCCACGACCGCCACGGGCACGCTATCCCTGGTCACGAGCTGGCTTTACCGGCCCAGGACGCTGCTCCTGACGGGAATGATCTTCGCGCTGGTGGGAGCCGCTCTGGGGTGGAGTGCCCGCCCGTCCGATCTGCCGGGGGGCGATCTTGTCGCCCGCAGGCTTCCCGGTCTGGCGATCGAGCCGCGCTGGGCCTTGATTCCCAGGCAGGATAGCGCCGAGGAACAGTACCGGTATGCCCAGCTCCGCGCTGCCGACCTCGATCTGGCGGCGGCCTGGCTTGCCGTACCCGGGTTCCATGCGCATTCCCCGGAGTGGGTTTCGCCGGCGTATCTTCAGTTTTCGCGGCGGCTTTACCGCCAGGGCGACCAAGATCGACTGTCGGCGTTCAAGGGAGAGCTCGTTGCCTGGCGAGCCGCCAAAACTCCCGACCAGGAGCTGGCGCGGATCATCGATTGTGCTCTCAAGCTGCTGAACAAGGACCTCGACGGAGTGATCGACGGCATGTCGCGGATTGCCGGCCCGGACGAGCGTGCCAGGGCCGGGGCGCGCGATGAGCCCAACATCTACGATCCTGGGCTTCTCGAGTTCAGCGTGGAGATTCTCGCCGATGCTCTCAAGCTGGCTTCCCAGCCGGGCCCTCAGGCCGCGGAAATCAAGAAGCAAAAGCTGGTCGGGATCCAGAATCGATTGATCAGCTATCTGAGAAGGGTTCGGATGTCGGAATGGGCCAGTCGCTAATCGCCGCCGCTGTTTCACGTCGTCCCGAGTGATCGCGTGTGGATTGGGAGCAAGGGTCATGGCTTTCTTGAAACGTGCCAACGGCGTAGCCGCCGGCCAGATCATCGAGCTGAAGCAGGATCGGACCCTGATCGGCCGATCCCCCGAGCACTGTCACGTCGTGCTCGATCCCAACGGCGTGAGCCGGCGGCACGCCGAGATCTACCGCAAGGGAGACGACTACTTCCTGGCCGATCTCAATTCCAGAAACCAGACCAAGGTCAATAACGGCAAGCTCTTCCCGGGCGCGGACCACCGATTAAATCCTGGAGACCGGATCAACATCTGCGACGTGGAATTTCTCTTTTATCACAAGCTGCCGACCGAAAGTGGACTGAAGGACGACGGCGAGATCGTGATCGTTGCCGACGCCGAGAGCGCGGACGTGCCCCACCTGCACACCCTGGACGCCTTTCGCTCCAGCGCGATGGCGAGCATGGTCAAGCCCGAGGTCAAGCTCAAGGCCATCCTGGAAATCACCCGCGACCTCTCGACCGAGCTCAAGATCGACAATGTGGCCCCGCGCATCCTCGATTCGCTGATGGAGCTTTTCCCCCAGGCCGAGCGCCTCTTCCTGATCATGGTCGATCCGGAAACCAAGCGCCTGGTCCGCAAGGCGTTTCGTTGCCGGCCCGGGCGGCGGGGGGCCCATTTCTCCTCGACGATCCCGGCCGACGAAGCCCAGGTGAGCATCAGCCGTTCGATTGTCAATCATGTTCTGGTCCAGAAGAAGGCCGTGCTCAGCCAGGATGCCAGCATGGACAAGAACCTGCCGACCAGCGCCTCGATTGCCGACCTCAAGATCCGCTCGGTGATGTGTGTACCCTTGCTCACCCCCGACAGCCAGGCGCTGGGCATCCTGCAACTCGATACCAGCGACCGCAAGCAATTCCACCAGGAAGACCTGGACGTGCTCACCGCGGTGGCCAGCCAGGCGGCCATCTCGATCCAGAACGCCACCTTGCACGAGTCATTGCTGGAACGCGAGCGGCTCGATCGCGACCTGAAGCTTGCCGAGCAGGTGCAGAAGCGGTTCCTGCCACAATCCGTGCCGGAGATTCCCGGCTTCGAGTTCTTCGCCCACTACGATCCGGCCTACGAGGTGGGCGGAGACTATTACGATTTCGTCCCGTTGCCGGGCGACCGTTGTGCCATCGCCGTCGGCGACGTCTCGGGCAAGGGGGTTGCCGCGGCGCTCATGATGGCCAAGTTCTCCGGCGACACGCGCTACTGCATCCTCACCGAGAATTCGCCCAGTGCGGCCGCCATCGAGCTCAATCACCTGCTGCTCTCGGCCGGCATCGACGAGAAGTTCATCACCCTCAGCCTGAGCGTCCTCGACATCGGCAATCGCACCCTGTCGGTGAGCTCGGCCGGGCATCCGCCCATCATGATCCGTCGGGCCGGAGGCAAGGTCGAGGAGGTGGGCGAGGAAATCGCCGGGTACCCGCTGGGCATCATGCCCGGGTCGGACTACCGACATCGCGAGGTCAGCCTGAACACCGGGGATGTCGTCGTCGTTTATTCCGACGGCGTGACCGATGCCCGGAACCTGCGCGATGAACTGTACCATACGCGTGAGAACCCGCGCCTGCTGCGCCGGGTGGCCGAGACCGCGGGCGGGCCGGAAACCGTGGGACGCGCCATCCTCCAGGATATCCGCGAATATTCCACCAACCATGTCCAGGTCGATGACATCACCTTGGTTTGCTTCGGACCCGTCGCCCCGGCGGCTTCACGACCCGCGACCGCCTGAGGCGCTGCCCCGGGCGGTCCCCGTCGCCTCGATCTATCCCGTCGTCCGCGACCCCTCTCCATGTCGGTCAAGATTAACAACATACGGCTGGACCTTGATGATTCGGAGGAGGTCCTCCCCGCGCGCGCGGCCAGCCGCCTTGGCCTGGACCGAGAGGCCGTACTGCACTGGCGCATCCTCCGCAAGAGCCTGGATGCCCGGCGGCATGATGATCTCCATTTCATGTACGCGCTGGAAGTCGAGGTGCCCGACCTCGAGGCCCGCCAGGTTCGATCCCGGCTGGATCCCGAGGTCCAGCCTTTTGTCCCCGAGCGATTCTGGTGGCCCGAACCCGGCTCACGACCTCTGGACCACCGGCCCGTGATCATCGGCGCCGGCCCGGCCGGTCTGATCGCCGGCTACCTCCTGGCCGAGCACGGTTACCGCCCCTTGATCCTGGAACGCGGCCGCGCTGTCAAGGAACGCGTGGCCGACGTCCGCCGGTTCGACCTTGGGGGCTCGCTCGACCCGGAAAGCAACTATCTCTTCGGAGAAGGGGGGGCCGGCACCTTCAGCGACGGCAAGCTCACCTCGCGCAATACCGGGCCCGACGTGCTGCGGATCCTGGAGATTCTGGCCGATTGCCACGGCAAGCCGTCCATCCTCTACGAGCATCGCCCCCACCTCGGGTCAAACCGGCTGCCTCTGGTGGTTCGCACCCTGCGGCGGAAGTTCGAGCAGATGGGCGGGGAGATACGGTTCTCGTGCCGGGTCGAGGACCTCGATCTCGAGGACGGCAGGCTGCGGGGCGTCTTGACCAGCTCAGGGCATTTTCCGGCCCAGGTTGTGATCCTCGCCATCGGCCACAGCGCTCGGGATACCTACGGCATGCTCCTGCGGCGCGGCGTCCCCCTCGAGGCTAAACCATTCCAGCTCGGTGTCCGGATCGAGCAGCCCCAGCAGCAAATCGATTCGGCTTGCTACGGCTCCCGCTCCGGTCATCCCGCGCTCGGCGCAGCCGATTACGGCCTCTCGGTTCGCACCGGAAATTGCGACCTGTTCACGTTTTGTATGTGCGCGGGGGGCTATGTGATGCCCAGCGTCAGCGAACCCGGCTACTTTTGCACCAACGGTCAAAGCGAAAGCCGGCACGATTCCCCGTTTGCCAACAGCGGACTGGTACTGACTGTCGACCCCGCGGCAACCGGAAGTTCCCATCCTCTGGCCGGCGTTCACTTTCAGCAGCGCTACGAACGCCTCGCCTATCTCGTCTCAGGCCGATCTTACGCCGCGCCGATCCAGTGGGCCGGCGACTTCCTGCTGGCCCGACCAAGCCGGGGTAAGCTTCCCTCGAGCTATAGCCGGGGCACCGTACCCGCCGACTTGAATGGCCTCTTGCCCGCAAAGGTCACCGAGGCCCTGGTTCACGGTCTGCCAATCATGGACCGGCGGTTTCACGGGCTCTTCCTCAAAAACGCAACACTGACGGGCCCAGAGGCCCGCGGCAGCTCGCCCGTCCGAATCCTGCGCGACCCGCAGGGGCGCCAAAGCCCCGGGATCGAGGGCCTTTACCCCTGTGGCGAAGGGGCCGGCTTTGCCGGCGGAATCATCAGCGCAGCCGTGGATGGTTTGCGCACGGCCCGAGCCATCGTCACAGCCTACGCTCCCCCCCACTGAATGGCATCTCAACAAAAGCCGAGGGCCGGGCTGCTCTCCAGCGCAGACCAGGCAGCGATCGGCCAATTCCGATCAAAAAAACAACGCGAATTACAGAGAGCCGCACAATTCGTGTCCGGACGAGCAGTCCATGCATCTCGTCACCGTGGATTTGCTGCTTTTAGCGAACATAGCGATTTTTTTATTGGACGAACTTCACTGCACTTCTTAACATGGTGTGCTGCACCCAGGACTCCGGCAAACCAGGGCGATCCTCATGATCATCCAGTGTCCGAACTGTCGGTTTTCGGGCAGGGTCCGCAGCTCTGCCGTGGATAGTCCACACATCGCGAGATGCCCAAAGTGTCGATTTCGCTTTGAGCTGAACGCGCTTCTTGCCGGCATGGACGTCGGGATGCTCGCGGAATCGGAGCTGGACAGTGGACCCGGCTCATCCTCGTATGAGCTCAAGGCGATCACTGAAGACCTTGAGCAGCCGCAACCGGCGGCAGACCGCCTTGATCCTTGGGGACATGATCAAGGAGCAGTTGCGTTCAACGGGAGCGGCGACGATCGGGTCGATCCAGCCCGAAGCCCTATCTCGTCGGCCGCGGCACCCTGGGAAACACCAGCGCCTTCCCTGTCCGTCTCGGAGGCAGCGAGGGCAGAGCCCTGGTATTCCCGCGTGCTCCAGGTTTGGGGGATCGTGTTCCTTATCTGGGCGGCGATGATCTTGGCCCGCAGCCTGTTCCTTCAATTCGTCCCCGCAAGCGGACCGACGAGCCGCTCAGACGCCGTCTCCAGCGTGGTGTCGGTCTTGCTCCTCGTCCCCGGCGCCGCCGCCCTCTTCTTGCTGGTCGATCTGGGCCGCTACATCCGTGGACTTCGGCCTCCACCTCCAAGAAAGGCGAGAACAACGTCCTCTTCGGCAAGGACCGTTTCGCAGAGCTTGCCCCCGAGCCGATTCTGGAACCGCCTCTTCCAGGCCGCACCCTCAGCCCGGTCGTGACCTCCAGGCCGCGTAACATCCAGCTCCATCAACAGTCCAACACCACCGGGAAAAGGCGGGCGTGGGTAGATCCACGTCGCCGAGAGGAGTATGCCCGGGGGGATTTGAACCTTCAACCTTCGGCTCCGGAGGCCGATTATCATCTCTTGATGGATCTTTGCCGGACGCAACGAGGCCGAAAAACTGGGGGAATCGTCGGTCCCAGTCTGACAATTCGAGACATACGGGGCGGGCAGTATCTGGGCAAGCCGTCCAGCCCTCGGGCACGGTCGCGGTACCACGGTGCGTTGGCTCTAGCTGAAAAGGTCGGAGTGCGAGCCCGTGCGGAACAGTATCAATTCGTCGAGCTTCTGCTCGTAAATCAAGATCCAATCCGGCTCAACGTGGCAATCCCTCGATCCCTTCAACTCACCGGTAAGAGCGTGGTCCCGGTGTTGGGGTCCCAGGGGGTTACGTTGAACCAGAGAGTTGATGATGCTTTGGAGCTTGGCAATATCTTTCCCCCGCTTCTTCATGCGCTCTACGTCGCGCTTAAACTGCTTGGTGGGCCGCAGGGCAAGCGGTTGGACGCGAGGGGGGAGCGGTGCGGGTGCAGCCGGTTGGACGCGAGGTGGTGGTGCGGGAGCGGGACGCCTCGGATGTTTGGCCACTCTTAGCTACCAAAGTCTTCGAACATGTCTTCCGCCGTCGAATAGCGGAGCAGGTCCTTACCAGCCTTGGCGTCCCGGATAACCTGCATGGTTTCCTCATTGTAACCAGGCTTCTTCGCCTTCGACGCCTTTCTCGTTTTGGTGACCTTGGACGTGGCCTTCTCTGCGGGCGCGGCTTTCTCCGCGGGCACGGCCTTCTTGGTTACCAGCTTCTTTGCCCTAGTGGCCATCGTCGAGTCCTTCCCCGAACGGGAACGCGCTGGGCGCGCACACGAGCTACTAGAAATTATTGTCTATGTTGCCAACTCATTCAAGTCGAACGTCTGGCGTCGTTGTGCTTTACTAGCGCGGTTTGCTCGCGCGTTGCATACAGCGATCAAGAAAGGCCGTGGCGATCCTACCTTCTCCCTGCGGGAGAAGGTGCCCCGCAGGGGCGGATGAGGGATGAGATGCTAGCCTTGGCCC
>JBEKTN010000350.1:0-8933 GCA_049516015.1 Isosphaeraceae bacterium
CTCGGCAATGCTTGACCGGGGTCGGGGCCTCCGGGTAGTAGAAGGTACGTGATCGAGGGAAACACTTGTTTACTTCGATTGTACATAGCTCGATTAATATATCACGCTTGTTTTAGGTCTAGTCCCAACTGCTCCCCTGACGATCTTCTCAAAGAAACTGGCATCGGGTTTGAACGCGAGTCGTGGCATCGGAAATCCGTGTGAACTGTTTTCAGGAAAGGCTAAGGCGCTATTCGCCCAACCTCATCGAGCGATTTCAGCACCGGGGGGTGCGGTGCCAATACTCGGTCCTCTTCGGACACTCATAACGTGATTTCCTACACATTAAGAAGCTTAGGCGGAAAAGGTGTCGGGAACCTACATCGGCCACATTGATGCATAAAAGTCTTCCTTCGGTGACAGACACCTTTTCTGATTCCAGAACGTGGGGTAATCTGCTTCCCAACAGGCCTAATCAGTTTTCTCTTCTTCAATCCAGCCAACGGGGGTCAATCGCCATCTTTTTTTTGCGGAAAGGCTAGCTATCTTGGCCGCTGGATCCTCAATGATCTTCATGATTCCCCTCGCGTCCGGAATACCCAGTGGCATAAGCATTTTGATGTAATGGCCCCCCAACAGGCCTTGTGAGTGCATTACCTGCATCCGCTCCCCATCGTTCCCGAACACCTCATACCGCATTGAATCGACGGATCCTGTTGCGTGAATGTACTGGAACTTGGCGGTGAACTTCTCCATTGGGTAATCAACGCCATTGAGTCGCAAAACGTGGTTGTTCATCGCGGTATCCCACGACAAGATGCTCCGGCCCTTTTTATTCACGGCGACCTCGTGCATCTTTTGAACTATCAACTTGTTTGGGAGAATCAATCTATGCAATATTCCAAACATATGTGCCATTACTGCTCCCTTGTCATGCCCATGGCATCTACACACGAAATGACCTTCTTTCATGGCAACAGCGCGGTCGATGTCGGATGGAAGCGGAGGATCGATCTCGATGGAATACGGCATCGGATCGGAGTGATAATGGAACTCTTTCGGCAATGTGGATCGGCACCAATTACATAGTTTGGCTTCGTCAAGCGTCAGCAACTCAATGTCCTCGTCTCTAGCTCGGTTCGTGGCCTCCTCTGTGAACCCCCGATGTGCTACGACGACGACTTTGTTCACAAGGAGGCCGCCTCGACCTCGATATTTACCGATGATCGCTTCCATCTTGGTGGCATCGAGTCTCCGGCCCTCATCTTTCGCTTCCACCGCAATTTTCATGGCATACGGGCCGACCGAAGTTTCGATGAGTATGTCAATCTCGCGCATCGCTCCCGAGTTTGGGCTAGGTACCATGGCTGAAGGAGTGACTTTGGCCCCCAGAGGTACCAGGGATTCTTGAACTAAGGTGACAAGTTCCTGAAAATCGTTCGTGCGCTGGGGCATCTAAAAACACTCCGGCGTGCATGCCTGAATCATCGAGACCATGGATGCGCGCTGTCGGTGCCATTACCCGACGCGTACAACCGAACACTATACCAAATCGCAAGCACAATCGGTAGGCGAAATCAAGAAGGGATGGGCGAAAAGAATCGCTCGCAACAAGCAGATCGACGCCAACCGCCGCGAGCAGGTCCATCCCGCCTTCCGGAAATGGGCAAAAAACTTGAAACAATGGGTCCTGCAACAACTGCGCGAGACCCAGGTGGAACAGGACTTTAACCGCGCCCTCCTGCGCGGGCTGGGCTACACGACCCAGTCCGATGTTTCGTCGGACCAGCTCTGGACGCTGGAAGGGAAAAGGGGACCGGAGAAGTGAAAAGGGGGCGAGAGTCATTCTAAAGGCTCTGGAGCGCTCTTTCGAGGCAGGCCCCGAGGGCGGCGGGAGGATTCGCTTGATCCCACAAGTAATCGACTCGCGTTCCCTTTTCTTCTCGGACCTTAGCTATTGGAAAGCCTCTGTCCGTATTGCAGACGCTTGGCAAGGTCATGATCCGCCAAGGTGCGTCCGGTGTCTCATCGGCCCGTCTTTCCCGATCCTTCCTCCTCGGCCTAACCGGTCCGCGTTCCGCAGTTACAAAGGCAGGAAAGACAGGCAAGCGGTCTAGCTCTTCAGGAAAGCGAAGCGAGCCTTACACTACACTTGCCATCGATTCGGGGGCTGAGCCAGAAGTCTGGAGGCATATCAGTGTCGTCATCGTCCGCCTTTTGCGGTTCTCACTCTGGCGGGCCGAGTTGTCGGTGATCGATCTCTTCGGGGATTATCGATGCCGGTGGACCGGCCGAGCCGTTGCGCCCCGGTCCAAGATAAATCCAGAGACCGAAGGGGCCGCGGCAGACGAAGGCGTATCCGCTCTGAACGAAGCTCCACAGGCAGAACAGGAACCAAGAAACCATCGTAGTAACCCTTCCGGGGAAAAGAGAACTCGGCCATCGTCGAGTTGACTCAGCCCAGGGAGTGCTCTACGTTCGATTGCAGAGCCAATGGCACCCTGTGCTGTTGGTCATGCCGAGCCGTTTCGGGGACCTCCGACAAGATGTGCCCCGGGACGGCTTGTTTCATTTCAAGAGGCGATCTTCATCGCCTTGCTCAGCTTCGAGGCCAGGGACGGATCGAGGCCTTCCTGGACTGCCCTTGCGAGCTTGACGCACAGTTCGATGGCCTCTGGGGAGGCCCCTACCAGGTCGATCTCGATCGACTGACGGCCCTCCGCAGCCTTGGTAAGCAGTTCTTCGGTACCGGCTTCAGGCTGCAGGATGCGCGCAAACCGAAGGACTTCGGAGAACCGTGGCACTCCGGAAAGGCCTCGTTCGATCTGCGAGACAGAGCTGATAGAGCAGCCCATCATTCCCGCGAGCTTCTTGAGGGATAAGTCCTTGGCCCGACGGGCGCGGCGAAGCTGTCTGGCGAACTCTGTGGCAGCCTCAGCGGCTTTCGTTGACATGGTGCGACTCCGTGAGTGGGGTACTCCCTGCAGGTGATCTTCTTGTTTTTTGAGTCCCCATTGATAGCTTACGATGACTTAATCAAACCGCGCACCTTTCATGTAAAATTTTCCGCTCGAATGAAGGCTTGCCGGAAGAGGGAAGCCGTTTCCTGAGCGGTCTTTGCGCGATCCGATCGGATTATGCGCCTCGGTCATATGCGCCTGGGCCAGGCACCATCGACCCAGTAATGGGCTTGGCCATAATGGGCTTGGCAATGGGCTTGGCCACAATGGGCTTGGCCAGGCACATTAGATTGGGAAGAATCGGGGAGCCGAGTGATCTGTAAGTGACCTGACAAGATCATCAAAAGTGCAGGCTGGCATGCCAGAGGCCCTAATTATCCCGGACGAAAGTGCCTGGGCAGCGTTTTACCCGTGACCCACGAAAGCGAGCTGACAACTTCCCCGAGTCGGTGAAATCCTCCAAAATTCTTGTTAACATGGTTCAAAGGTGTGCTTACCATCGACTCGCTAAGCGTGCAGGTGCGCAGACGTGGCAATCCGTGCGTTCCTTGGGGTCTCCTTGGGGTCAGACCGATTTAGAATTTTCTACAAGAAATTCTAAATCGGTCTGACCCCAAGGCTCCCTTAGACGTTGACCGGCATCGCGTCGCCAGGCGCGTCGGCCGGTAGGAACGTGAGGTTGACGTTGCCTCCCGGGGCGGTGGGCGGCTGGGCGAACGCGATCCGGCGTCGGCCAGGGGTCACGGCCCCGGGGACGGTCACCTGGGGCATCGGCTCGATCACGTTGTCGAGGGATGGTCCGAGGATGAAGACGCTTGCCATCGAGCGAGTCTCCTGAGTTCGCAGGCCGAAATGTCGCACGGCTCGAAATGAAGAGTCGAGGGACCGAGGCCCCTCGCTACGCGGCCGGGGGCGCACCCGCTTGGTTCGGCCCGGCGGGGTCGGGCGGCAAGAAAGGGGCTGTCAAACGCTCCTTGATGAGATCGGAGCGATCCTTGGCCATTTTCTCGAACATCTCGGCCTCGGCCTCAGCCTTCAGCGCCTTGTGGTAGAGCACGCCAAGCTCCTGAGCGGTCTGAGCCTTGGGGGGCAGGCACTCTTGCGGGGTCAGACCAAGTTATTAGTTAACTAATAACTTGGTCTGACCCCAGGGGACCTCTCGACCCCAGGGGACCTCTCATGTACTTGAGGTTTCGCGGGGAGAATCCTTCCATTCCGGGAAACTCTCGCCGCAGGTCCGCAGCCAGGCGATCGATGACCTTTGCGCCCCAGCCATGCTGTTTCTGCCGGGTGAGGATGTCTCGGCCAATCTGCCAGTAAAGCAGGACGATCTCTCGGTTGACCGAAATTGGGTTCTCCCGCACTCTCGATGACGGCGGCCCGGCTAGTCCAGGCAGTGTCATCGCCATTCCTCTGCATCAGGCGGCGTAAAGTACGCGCTCCCGCAGTAACATGAACCCCGCCCGGCCGTACATCTGCCGCTTGATCGTCTTCAACCGGTTCACATGCCCCTCCACTGGGCCATTGCGCCAGGTCTCCGTCACCGCTGCGTGGACGGCCACTTCGTCACGTCGGATGCCTTCGGCGAACCGGCGCAGGTCCGGGTCCGAGGACGCCTCACCTCGTGCCAGCCACTCGCTCAAGGTCCCGGTCGACCGCTTTCGGATCAGGTCGGCGAACCCATCCGCCAAGTCCATCGCGGCGGCCAACTCACCGCTCTGGGAGCGGACCGCATCGAGTCGTGCCTGTGATAGCCAGGTTGATCGTGAGGTTGTCGAGATCAAGGACGGCATGGACGAGGCGGCTCCCTTCGGGAACGCCCAGCAATGCGAGCGGAAGCAACCAACATCCTCCGTGCAAGCGATTCCAGTTGGATGAAAATGGCCAGGTGTCCGTATTCCTGCGGCGTCCCAACATCGAAAGTGCTCGAGAACCCACTTACCGGTGAACTCAACACCGTGCGGCCAGGATTCGGGCGGTTGGAGGCTGACGAATTTCGAAAACCTCAACTAATCTGAACCGGACGTCCGTTCAGTACAGGTGAACCTCAGCTTCTGGAAGCTGTTTCGGGCATTGGTCTTATGACCTGAGTGGCCGCTGTGACCATGGAACGTCCAGTTGCCGAACTTTGGAGCGTCGCCTGGAGGCGGGACACGCGGGAAACTGGCCGTCCGATCGCGGCCTCGGTTTGACTAACCCGGACCTGCGACCTAGGTTTGCGCGCGGCGTCTCTCCGCGGTTGAGCCGGTCCCGGCTCGCCGGAGGGTGACCGGGTCACAAGGGAGTCTCGCAACGTGAGCCTGTCTGCCCCCTCAGTGCTTCCACCGCTTCTGGATCTCGAGAATTCGAATAGCCGCCGGGCGTTCCATCCCCGGGTCGTCAACACGTTCGAGGAAGCGGGCCTGAGCCATGCGATGGTCGAGGGCCTGGTCCTCAAGTTTCTCTTGAACCTGGGCACGGCTTCGGGCCGGCGGATCTCTGCCGAGCTGGGGCTGCCCTTTGGCCCTTTCCCGGAGTTTCTGCGGCAGCTCAAGAATCAGCAGATCGTCAACTACACAAGCGCCGGGGCGGCCAGCGACTTCATTTACTCGCTGACGGACATTGGACGTGCCCGGGCCAAGATCTACCTGGACGAATGCACCTATGTGGGAACGGCTCCCGTGCCGTTCGAGGACTATCTGGACTCGATCTCGGCCCAGACGATAGCGACCGAACACCCCAAGGAGGATGACCTGCGGCGGGCCTTTGACGATCTGCTGATCTCCGAGCGGACTTTTGACATGCTCGGACCGGCCATCAACTCGGGCCGCGGCCTTTTTCTTTACGGGTTTCCCGGCAACGGCAAGACCAGCATTGCCGAACGGATCACCCGCTGCTTCGGCTCGAGCGTCTGGATTCCCAGAGTGCTTTGCATTGAAGGCCAGTTGATCAAGGTGTTCGACATGGCCAACCATGAGGAGATCGAGGAATCCAGCTCCGGCGGCCTGCTCGATTGCACCGACCACGATCGCCGCTGGGTGCACATCCGGCGGCCGACGATCGTCGCCGGCGGCGAGTTGCGGATGGAGGACCTGGAAATCCGCTACGATCCGGTGACGAAGCTCAGCGAGGCGCCGCTGCAACTGAAGAGCAACCTGGGAAGTTTTCTCATCGACGACTTCGGGCGCCAGCGAATGCAGCCCGTCGAGCTGCTCAACCGCTGGATCGTGCCCCTGGAAAAACGCTACGACTTCCTCAGTCTGCCCAACGGCAAGAAGGTCCGTGTGCCGTTCGACCAGCTCATCATCTTCTCGACCAATCTCGAGCCCAAGCAACTGGTGGACGAGGCCTTCTTGAGACGTATTCCTTACAAGATTCACGCAGCCGACCCGTCGGAAGCGGAATTCCGCCAGATGATCGAGATGTTCGCGCCCAAGCTGGGCTTCGAGGCGATCGACCGGGCGGCGATCGAGCACCTGCTCGACCGCCACTACAAGCGGTGCAAGCGCCCCTTCCGCTGTTGCCAGCCGCGCGATCTCCTGCTCCAGGTCCGGAACTACTGCATCTATAACGACTTGCCTTTGCTGATGAAGCCCGAGTACTTCGACTTTGCCGTGGCGAATTACTTCACTGTCATGTAAGGCTCGGGCACCCGGCTCGCTGACGGACCATTCCGGCTTTTGGTATCATGTTCAAGAGCCGGGGAGGATGGTTCGTGGACGACGCGGATTCCAGTCGGCGGAACGATTTTGACGTGGCCGTTCTGGGGGCGGGGGCCGCGGGCCTGTGCGCCGGCATCCGGGCCGCCCAGTGCGGTGCACGGGTGATCGTACTCGAGAAGAACCGCCGCGCCGGGGTCAAGATCTTGATGTCCGGCGGGACCCGGTGCAACATCACCAACGCCTGTGGCCTGCGCCGGCTGGAGGCTGTCTCGGGGCCAATCGACCCGGCCTTCAATCCTTCCTTGTGCCGGGGCAGCCGGGCCGTCCAGGCCGCCTTCGGCAGCGGCGGTGCGTTCCTGGGGCCGGCGCTGCGGCATTTCGACGTCGATCAGACAGTCCGCATGTTCGAGGCGGAGGGAGTCGCAACCAAGATCGAAGGCAACGGCAAGATCTTCCCCGTGTCCGATCGGGCCGGGGACGTCCTGGAGGCGCTCGTCCGCCAGCTCGGCCGTGGTGGGGCGGTCCTGCGCGGCCAGAGCCCCGTGCGGTCGATCGAGCGGATCGACGGCGGAGGCGGTTTGATCCACGGATTCACGATCGCTCTTGCCGATTCGGCGCTCACGGCTCGCCGTGTGATTCTGGCCGTCGGCGGCAGGTCTTATCCCGGCTGTGGAACCACGGGCGACGGCTACGGCATCGCCCGCCAGCTCGGCCACACGGTGATCGACACCCGGCCTGCCCTGGTGCCGATTCGCGTCGAGCCCGAGTGGGTTTCCTCGCTGCGTGGACTGAGCCTCCCCGACGTGGCCGCCTCGGTGCAGACTGCCACCGGCCAGACCCTCCAGCAGCGTCGCGAGGCGATTCTTTTCGCCCATTTCGGCCTGAGCGGCCCGGCGATTCTTGACGTCAGCCGGGCCGTCGCTCGCCATGATGGGCCCGACGCGCTCGAACTCCGGCTGGACTTCTTACCTGCAACCGCACGTGAAGAAATCGATGGAAAACTCCAGGCCGCGTGCCGCCAGGGCCGGGTGGCAGTTGCCTCGATTCTCTCCGCAGACCTGCCCCACCGTCTGGCTGAATGCCTCATGGAAGCCGCCCAGGTTCCCCGCGGCCGGCTTGGCCCCGGCCTGTCGCGCCCCGAACGGGTCCGCCTGGTCTCCGCACTCAAGGCGCTGGCGTTGCCCATTCGAGGCACACTCGGATTCGAGAAGGCCGAGGTGACCAGCGGCGGCATTGCACTGAACGAGGTCGATGCCCGCACCCTGGAGAGCCGCATAGTGCCGGGTCTTCACTTAGCCGGCGAGATCCTTGACCTCGATGGCCTGATTGGCGGCTACAACTTCCAGGCCGCCTGGAGCACCGGCTGGCTGGGTGGGGAAACGGCGGCAACGCAAGCACGAGAGATGTACCTATACTGAGCTTTTGCGGACAATTCGCGTCGGTCCTGTTTTCGTTGAAAACAGGACCGACACGCATTACCGCGAGCCATACTGCGCTCGATAGGACAGGCCGTAATCCCCATGCGGGGCGCCACCGTTGACGTGGATGTAGTAGAGAAACAGAACCGACATCAGGAAGTCGGCGATACACAGAGTAAGGAGCAGTTCTCGGCCCAAGGCGGGCCGCGTTGGACTGGGCCCTACACGCAAGGCTAGCCGGGACAGCCAAACGTACTGCATTGGGAATACGATGATAAGATAATGCGGATAAACCCTCAACGACGAGGCAGCTAGCAACAATCCATACCCGAAAAATGCACAACTGGTCATGAACGCGGACTCCGACTCCAGGCCCAGGAACAGGGTCTGCCATCGCTCCCGCTGCCGCCACAGCGCAAGGATCGTCCCGAAGAGGATTCGCACTGCGACGAAACCGGACGCCAAACAAATCAAGAGCACACCGTAGGTCGGACGGTCGGCGACAACGGGGTACCGCAGGAAGTCGATGAAGTGTTTCCGCCCGAGCGAATGCGACAGATTCAGTCCGAACGGGAAACCGAGCCAGTAGACCCAAAACCTGAGTCCGATTGAAACCTTCGGGTCGTTTAGCAAGGAGACCAAGTGCTCCAACCCCCCCTCGTTGCCGACCCTGGTTTGGCCGAGGGACCACAGATACTCCAGCCAAGGGACCAGCGGAATCATACCGAGCAGGCTCCCGACGAACCAGTACTCCCAGAGCACTCGTCCCTTCCCTGGCCTGCCGAAGAGTGCGGTCCAGAGGGCAAGAGCGGCGCCGAAGAAAAACCCGCCCATTTGGATCTGGCCCAGGATCGCCCCGATGAGGCCCCACAAAAGGGCGCCCACGGGGCGCCGGCGGTACCACCAGGCGATCCAGGTTAGCATTGCGAAGATTG
>JBEKTN010000351.1:0-10872 GCA_049516015.1 Isosphaeraceae bacterium
CCGGCCCGCGCTGCCCTCGCCTACCTGGCGAAGCACCATACCGAGGCCACCCGCGCCGAGCTCGTGCCGATCCTTGGCCTCTCCCGCCCCGAGAGCGTCCCTAACCTGTCGGCGCGATTCGCCGCTCTGCTCCAGAGCGAATCGAACGCGAGGCGAGATCTCATGGCATGGGAACGCGCCCTTGCCCTGAGCGGAGAAAATTCTAAATCGGTCTGACCCCAAAGAGCGAGACCCCAAAGAGCGAAATCGGTCTGACCCCAAAGAGCGCAAAGAGCGCATGGCCGCTGGTTCCCTGTCTCCGGTGGTGCCGCCAGGTGTGAGCGACGGTCAGGGACTGGAGGATGCGGCTGATCGACTGCCCGGGGGGCCGGCTTGAGAAGCAGATGAAAATGGTTGGTCATCAAGCAGTAGCCGAAGAGCGCGAAAGGGTACCGTGCCTTGGTGCGGGCGAGATCGCCAAGGAACATATCCCGTTCGCCCTCGGGGCCGAGGACATCGGCTCGGTTGTTCCCGCGGTTGATCGCGTGGTAAATAAGGTCATCGCCTGTCGGCCTTGGAAGTCTTCCCATGAATCCAACTTACCGACTTGATGCAAGGGAAGCAATAATGATGAACTGACACCGAATTGTCCCCCCTGACACCGAATTGTCCCCCCTTCGACTTCATTGAATACTTCTGCATCACCAGTCGGCATTCGAGGGATGGCACTCGTGCACCCGACTCGCTAAAGTTTGGCGAAATAAAGGTCGATATGATCGGCACTACCGTCATGCACGACACAACCGGAGTCATGGCTGTGACACACTCTCGGCTCCAAATGCGAGGGAATGCGATGCGTCGGATCTACGCGATCTTCTCGGTATTCGGGGCATCGGGGTCAGACCGATTTAGAATTTTTTGTTGAATGAGACACGGCACGATGATTCAATGGGGTGATGGCAAGACGATTGAGGATCCAGTATTCCGATGCCATCTATCATGTCATGGCTCTGGGGAAATCCGGTGCCAGTTCATCATTCTTGCCCGAAAAGACGAACCGACACCGGATTACGTTTGAGTTCTTTCTTGAGTTCTTTTGAGGTCCATCCATCAGCGACCGCCTTGCGCTCGCGGCAGCAGCTCGGCCCAGGCCCGCAGCCGATCCTCCCACGCGTCCGGGTCGTCGGTGTCTTCCGCGACCAGCCACCGCGTGGCATCGGCCGCCGTGACGGGTATCCACTCCCGGTATCGACGTACTGGCCCCCCGCAAGCCGCGCAATCTTCACGGTCTGGCCGTCGAACGTCCAGAGTTCCGGCACCTGGAGCGCCGCGTAGATCGCCGGCCGATCCGCCTGGGGACGCGAGATGTCGATCTCGACGGCCAGGTCGGGGTTGGGATAAAGGGCGACGTCGTTCTCCACGCGACGGAGCAGATCGCGCACCACGGCCAGCTTGGCCGGATCGAAGAGATAGCAGCGGTCGGCCTCCAGGCCCCGCTCGATCTCCGGCCGGATCCAGGTGGTCTCGCCCAGCGACACGCGGCGGATGCGCCGCACGCCCGCCGTGACCTGGATCAACCGATCGAGGAAGTGACTGTAATGATCGTGGACCGGTCCCTTGACCATGATCTCCAGGTCCTTTCCGTCATAGGCCATCCGTATCGCCGTGCGCTCGGGCGTCGCGCGGATCAGCCGCTCGTAGACGTCGAACCCCACTCCGGCGAACCGGAGCCGCATCTCGCCCGCCGGTGCCTTCACGAGTGGCGGTTTCGTGATCGTGCTCATCCGTCTGTCTCCTCCTCCAGAGTCGCCGCGATCTCAGGGGCGGCGTGATTCGCACGCGGTGCGCCCTTCCAGACGATCACGCCCTCGAACAGCCAAACAGGTTCGTCTTCGCCGATGATCCCATGCTCGATCATCGGTCTGACCCCAAGGCTTGCGAGCCTCCTCGGCCACGGGCAGGTCGCTCGTCCCCGCCGTGACGACGACCACCCGCCCCACCTTGGCGCCCGCGGCCTCCGGGCTTTCGATCCGGAACGTGCGGCCGACCGGGTTGTGCCCCCACCTTGGCGCCCGCGGCCTCCGGGCTTTCGATCCGGAACGTGCGGCCGACCGGGTTGTGCCGGCCCTCCGGAAACGCCGACCGGAGATGGGCCGCGGCCGCCGGCAACCCGCGTCACCAGCCCGCCCTGCCCATGCGTGACCAAGGCCCGCAGAATGGCCTCGATCTGTTGTGCCGTCTTGCCTTGGCCGAAGATCACCTCGGGAAACCCGCAACGAACCCGGCGGTGGAGATCGACCTTGGCAAATCCTCCGGCATCGACGTACGGCTGTGTGCGGATTCGCAGTACGGCGTCGGCCGTGGATAGCGCACCGGCCGCAACGGCATCGAGCAAGTGTGTCAGCTCGTCTGGATCCATGAACCTCGGCATCCCCCTGAGGATCTGTCGCCCCGCGATCGACTGGCGTGTTGGCCCTGGTTTCTCTTGTAACCGCCAGCCCGGCGGTCCGCAACCAATTTGAACTTTCGATCGCCGCCGCAGGCGCGGTAAGCTCAATTCCACTCGGCAGGAGCTCGCCCTCCCAACATACTCTACTGCGGCTTTCCGACCGAACCCGCCGGCCGAGATCGAGGTCACGCATGTCGGTTCGCGCGTCAGAACGGCAAGCGGCGAACGCCTCGAGCAAGTCCACGGTACCCGTCGCCGGACCGCCTGGCCGTTCGAGGTCCGTTCCGTCGCGTCAGGCCCCGCCGGCCTTGATCCAGGATCCGGAGGCAAGGGCGGCGTTTTCCTGGGCGGAGCTCTGGAGCCCCACGAACCTGCGCAGTTGGGCCGGGTCAATGACCCTGCACGGCCTCTTGCTGCTGACACTGGCTCTCTGGTATTTCGCGCCCCCCTTGCGGCGGCCGATCCACTTCGACAGCAGGCTCGCCGGGTCTCCCAAGGGCGTTCCGGAAGGCCTGACCCTGACCGGGGGGATGAACACGCCGCTGGCCATGCCGGATGCGCCGGACAACCTGCTTCCAGCGCCCGACGAGCCCCTCCCAGAGCTGATCGCGCCGCCGCTGGAGCCAGCCGCCGTGACCCTGGTTCGGGGCGGCAAGCCAAGCGCTGGCGGTGGGGTCGCCAACGACAACCCGGGGGCCGGTGAAGGCGATGGCTTTGGCCTGGCCCGCTTTGGCGAGGGAGGAGAGCGCATCCGCGGAGTCGCGGTCAAGGTCGGCGACCCCCAGTTCACCCTGATCTGGGACACGGATGCCGACCTTGACCTGCACGTCATCGAGCCGGGCGGAAAGGAGATTTACTGGGAGGAACCCAAGGGCAAGCAAGGCGGCGAGCTCGACGTCGATAACACCAAGGGGTTTGGCCCGGAGAACATCTACTGGCTTGTCGAGTCGGACGGCGTTGGGTCCAAGAAAGTCAAGGGACCAGGGCCGTCGGGCGTCTATCAATGGTTCATCGTCTACTGGGGCGGTTTCGGGGGCGTTCCCAAACCGACGCACTGGAAAGTCCGGATCAAGCATGCAGGCAAGGTCACCGTGGTCAACGGCAAGTTCCACGCGCTGAACGAGCGGAGCAAGACCTTCACGTTGAAGGTCGAGCCAGGACACGGCCCCGATGGCGGGGGCGCCGCGATTTCCGCCGATTCACCTTGAGTACCCCACGGCACCGACGATTTGTGAGTCGTTGCCATAAGAGGATTAGTTTGAGGGAGATGGGCATTTCCGAGAGATTCCTGGGGCTCCTGCCCTCACCTCGCCTCGACGCTTTTTGTCATTTTGTTTAGACTATGTAACGATCGTCGCGCTCTTTCGGCCGGTATGATTCGGGTCCCCAAGAACGGAAAGGATTCGAGGATCGTCATGGCGAGCACACTCCGCGAAGAACTCGCCTCGCTCAAAATCCAACGGTCGGAATTCATCCGTCCCGCGCGGAAAAGCGATGGTGTTACCGAGTACCGCCGCAGGGGAGGCGGCCTGCGTCTGCTCTCTTGGCTGCTCTGGCTCATCCCACTGAGCATTATTGGCGGAGCGGGTTACGTCGGCTATCGCGAGTACGACAGGGTTCGATCCAAGACCGAAGTCACCATTGGCCTGGTCCAGAAGATGACCACCGGTGAAGCCGAGAAGCTGCTCAGTGCCAAGGGCTACTTGAAATCGCAGAAGCAGGCGATGATCGGCACCAAGGTCGCGGGGCGGGTGGAGGAGATGCGCGTGCAAGAGCACGATCACGTCAAGGCAGGAGACATCCTGGCCGTGATCGAGCACCACGACCTGCTGGCCATGATCGAGCAGCGGAAGGCCGGCATGGAGAAATCGAAGGCCGACCTCGAGGAATCCCGGGCCGAGCTCTGGGAGAAAGATCGCGAAGCGAATCGGGCCGAACGCCTCGTCGCCAGGAAGATGGTGCCGCAGGAAGACTACGAAAAGGCTTCGTCGCTCAAGAAGATGTCCGTCGCGCGGGTCGCGGCGCTCGAGGCTTCGCTCAAGATGATGAAGGCCAACATCGACGAGATGGAGTATACGCGCAAGTATCAGATGCACATCCTCGCGCCGTTTGACGGCACCGTCGTGGAGAAGCAGGGAGAGGTGGGTGAGATCATCTCTCCCATGGCGATGAGCTCATCGCTCGGGCGGTCGGCGGTGGTCACCCTTGCCGATTTGAATCACATGGACGTCGAGACCGACATCTCGGAGAACATGATGTCGCGGATCGATCTGGGTCAGCCCGCGGAGGTCTCCGTGAGCGCCAATCCCAACAAGCGGTACCAGGGCAGGCTGCGGCAGATCATCCCGATGGGCGACCGCACGCGCGGCACCGTCAAGGTCAAGGTGGAGATCGTCGATCCCGACGACAAGCTTTTTCCCGAGCTGGCGGCCACCGTCCACTTCCTGCCCTTCAAGACCGGTACCGCGGCAGAGACCAACAAGGCCTATCTCTTCGTGCCCAAGGCCTCGGTGTTCCAGGAGAACGGACACGATTACGTCTGGGTCGTGGGGAAGAAGTCGCAGGTCAACAAGAGGCAGGTCGAAGTGGCCACGACCAAGGAGGACCTGGCCCGTGTCGAGTCCGGCCTCGAGTCCGGAGAGAGTGTGATTTTGAATCCTCCGAAATCGTTCAAAGAAAATGAAGAGGTCAGGATCGCCGAATGAACCCTGTGGCGCCGAAAGATTCCTGTCGTGGAAGCGAAAGGTTATTCGTTCATGTGCCAGACGTCGTCGATCGTCCTGCGTAGTGTTTACAAAGAATACCGCCGGGATGAGTTCGTGATCCCGGTCCTGGCAGACCTCGACCTGGAGGTCGCGGAGGGGGAATACCTTGCCCTGATGGGGCCGTCGGGATCGGGCAAGACCACGCTGCTGAACCTGGTCGCGGGGCTGGACCAGGCGACCAGGGGCGAGGTTATCGTCCACGGCCAGGTTCTGGGCCACCTCTCCGAGGCCGAGGTCACCCGGTGGCGCGCCAACAACGTCGGGTTCATCTTCCAGACCTACAACCTGATTCCGGTGCTGACAGCCTTCGAAAACGTTGAGCTGCCGCTCCTCCTGACCAAACTTTCCCGCCGCAAGCGACGCGAAAACGTGATGACTGCGCTGCGGATCGTCGGCCTCGAGAAGCGCGAGCACCACTATCCTCGCCAGCTCTCCGGCGGCCAGGAGCAGCGGGTCGCGATCGCCCGGGCAATCGTCACCGATCCTTACCTGCTGGTGGCCGACGAGCCAACCGGAGATCTCGACCGAACCACCGCCGGCGAGATCCTCGACCTGCTCGAACTGCTCAATCGCGAATTCCAGAAGTCGATCGTCATGGTCACCCACGATCCCCTGGCCGCGGCCCGGGCCAGCCGGGTCCTGTACCTCGACAAGGGTCGTCTCGTGGATGAGGTCATCCAGGAAACCCGGGTCTCGGTGGCGTCATGAAGTACCTCACCTACATCTTCCGTAACGCCCGGCGGAATCCCATCCGATCGCTGCTCACCATCGCTTCGACGTGCATCTCCCTGTTCCTGATGATGATCCTGCTGGCGTTTTTCGACATGCGTGAGGACGCCGGGAAGGCGAACCGGGTCTTCAATCGCATCATCACCATGAATGCCACCGGCTTCGCCGGCATGGTGCCGATCGGCCGGGTCCCGGAAGTCGGCCGGATGGACGGCGTGCTCGCCACTTCCCCCTTTAGCTGGTTCGGGGGCAAGTATCATGACGAGACGATGCCCTTCGCGCAGTTCTCCGTCGATGCCGACTCCGTCTTCAAGGTCCTGGACGAATTCCATGTTTCCGAAAGCCAGCTTGCGGACTTCAAGGCCAACAAGGACGGCGCGGCGATTGGCCGCAGGCTCGCCAGCGATCGGGGCCTCAAGATCGGCGACCCTCTCCCCTTGAAGGGCGACCTCTATCCCGTCGACATGGACCTGACCGTGCGGGCCATCTACGACGGCCCCTCGAATCGGAACCTGCGGATGTGCCTGTTCCATTACGAGTATCTGGACGAGGCCTTGAAGAAGGTCACCATGAGCTCCGCGTCCGGCGGCTCGCTTGCCACCGACAGCGCCCGGACCTCGGGCAACGCCGGCATGATCTTCATCAAGTGCAAGAACGCCGACATCATGCCCTCCCTGGGCAGGAAGATCGACGATCTCTACCGCAACAGCGAGTTTCCGACCCGCACGCAAACCGAGGAAGCGTTCGGCAAGATGTTCTCGGACATGCTGGGCGACCTTCAGAACGCCATCTACGGCATCGGCGCGGCGGTGGTGGTCTCTCTCCTCTTCGTCGCCAGCAACGCCATGGCGATAGCGATGCGCGAACGGACATCGGAGGTGGCGATCCTCAAGGCGATCGGCTTCAGCAAGGGCAGAGTGCTGTTCCTGGTCCTGACCGAGGCCATCCTGGTCGCGGGCCTGGGAGGCGCGCTGGGATCTCTAGGGTGCAAGGCGGTTTGCGACTTCGTCGACGTGGCCAAGTACTCCGCCGGTATTCTGCCCGTGTTCTTCGTACCCTGGAGGATTGCCCTCCTGGGCTTGGTTGTCTCGCTCTTCGTGGGCTTCGCCAGCGGAGTCGTCCCCGCGCTCCTGGCGGCCAATTCTTCCGTGATCAACGGTCTGAGGAAAGTGGGCTAGTGCTCTGTCACGGCTAAAATGTCGGGTTGGCAAATTCCGGCGAATCGGCGACCCTGCGTGGCACAAGGAGGTGTGCCATGCAGAAAATTTACATAGTGCGCCTGACGGATCAAGAGCGCACGGAACTTCAAAGCGTTGTGAAGAAACTGAAAGGGACCGGTCAAAAGGTTCGGCGTGCCCAGATTCTGCTGAAAGCCGACGCCGACGGTCCGAATTGGAGCGACGAGCGTATCGCCGAGGCCTTTTCGTGCCGGACGAGAACGGTGGAGAGGCTTCGACAGCGGTTGGTCGAGCGGGGTTTTGAAGAGACACTTCACCGGCTCGAGCGAGCGCAGCCGCCGGTGGAGAAGCTTTTGACGGGCGAGCAAGAAGCCCGCATCATCGCGACACGGCTCGGCCCACCGCCGAAAGGCTATTCCAATTGGACCTTGCGGTTGCTGGCGCGCAAGGTTGTAGAGTTGAAAATCGTGGAGTCGGTGAGTTACGAGACGGTCCGACGCACGCTAAAAAAAACGGCATGACGAATCGGAAAATCGAGTATTGGGTGATTCCGCCAGAAGCCGACGGCGAATTTGTTGCTCACATGGAAGAAGTGCTGGAAGTCTACGAGAGGCCGTATAATCCCGCGTTTCCAGTCCTCTGTATGGACGAGCAACCGGTGCAACTGCTGAAGGAAACGCGTTCGCCCATCCCCGCCACCGCCAAGCACGGCAAGCGGGTCGACTACGAATACGAGCGCGCGGGTACCGCCAGCATCTTCATGTTCGCCGAGCCGCTGGCCGGTTGGCGTGAAGTTGCCGTTCGCGAACGGAAAACGAAGATTGATTGGGCCACCGAAATGGCGCGACTGCTGGAAGGCCGGTACGCTGGGTGCGCGAAAGTAACCTTGGTGTGTGACAACCTCAATACGCACACCAAAGGCGCGTTCTATGAAACGTTCCAACCGGAACGCGCACGATCCTTGATTCGCCGCTTGGAGTTTTGTTACACGCCGAAGCACGGCAGTTGGCTGAACATTGCCGAGAACGAATTGAGTTCACTAACTCGTCAATGCGTCGCCGATCGCCGCTTCGCCGATGTGGCAACCCTCCAAGGGGAAACCGCGGCATGGTCCACCGATGTCACCGCCACGCAACGCGGTGTCGACTGGCAAATGAAGATTGACGACGCACGGACAAAATTGAAGTCAGTTTACCCGACAATTAAGCTGTGACAGAGCACTAGTGACCTTGAAAAGGCAGTCGTTCGGCAAACCCAGGTCTCCAGCGAACCATGAAGCACTTCCGATACATCTTCCGCAACGCCCGTCGTAATCCCGTCCGGTCGATCCTCACGATCGCCTCGACGGCAATCTGCTTGTTCCTGATGATGATCCTGCTGGCGTTCTTCGCCATCAACAACGAGGTGGCCGTGGAGTCCCGGATCTACAACCGGATCGTCACGATGAACGCCAATGGGTTCGCGGGGATGGTCCCGATCGCCTTCGTGGGCGAGGTCTCCAAGATGGACGGCGTGGTGGCGGCGACCCCGTTCAGTTGGTACGGCGGGAAATACCACGATGAAGTGATGCCGTTTTCCCAGTTCGCCGTTGATGCCGAGACCGTCTTCACCGTCATGGACGAGCTCACCGTCGCGCCTGAGCAGCTCAAAGCTTTCAAGGAGAACAAGGACGGTTGTGTGATCGGTAGCAAACTGGCCAGAGATCGCCAGTTGAAGGTTGGCGATCCCTTGCCCCTGAAGGGGGATCTCTTCCCGGTCGACATGAACCTGACCGTGCGGGGGATCTACAGCGGCCCCGCCAGGACCGATCAGCGGATGTGCCTGTTTCACTTCGATTACCTCGACGAGGCTCTCAAGAGGGTCACGATGAGCTCGGCCTCGGGCGGGTCGCTGGCTCCGGCCAGCGCCAAGATGTCGGGCAACGCCGGCACGATCTTCATCAAGTGCAAGACCGCCGACATCATGCCGTCCCTGGGCAAGAAGATCGACGATCTCTATCGCAACAGCGACTTTCCCACCCGGACGCAAACCGAGGAAGCCTTTTCCAAGATGTTCGCTGACATGCTGGGCGATCTCAAGAGCGCCATTTACGGGATCGGTCTGGCCGTCGTCGTCGCGCTGCTTTTTGTCGCGGGAAATGCCATGGCGATGGCCATGCGCGAGCGGACCACCGAGGTGGCCGTGCTCAAAGCCATCGGATTCCCCAAGGGGCTGGTGCTGTTCCTGGTCCTGACCGAGGCGGTTGTGGTCGCCGGTCTCGGAGGCGCCATCGGCACGCTCGGCAGCAAGGCCTTCTTCGATTACGTCGACATCGCCCCCTACACGGGAGGGTTCTTGCCGTTCTTCTACGTCTCCTGGAACATCGCGATCCTCGGACTGTGCGTCTCGCTCTTCGTGGGCCTTGCCAGCGGCCTTTTCCCGGCGCTCATCGCGGCCAATTCCTCCGTGATCAATGGCCTGAGGAAGGTGGTTTAGAAAGTCATGATCCCTCTCAAATACAACGTCCGCAACCTCAGAGTCCGGTGGAAGACGACGCTGATGACCATCCTGGGCACGGCCCTTCTGGTCGCGTCGTCCTGCATCCTCTTCGGCCTGGTCGAGGGCCTCGAATACAGCTTGAAGATCTCGGGCGACCCACTTGACTTGATCGTTCTCCGCAAGGGCTCCTCCAACGAGACCACGGGGGGATTCGAAACCGCCAAGGCCGACCAGATTCTGACGCTGCCGGGGATCCAGCGCGACCCGTCGGGGGCGCCGCTGGCGGCCAAGGAGCTGCTCAACATCGCTAACGGCGAGCGTGCCAACGGAACGCGCAACAACCTGATCATCCGCGGCGTCCAACCCGCCTCGCGCGCCCTCCGTCCCGATTTCAAGATCGTGGCGGGGAGGGATTTCATCGAGGGCCGGGGCGAGTGCATTGTCAGCAAGATCGTGTCGCGGCGCTACAAGGGGGGCCAGATCGGGGGGCTGCTTTATTTCGGCGACAAGGAGCAGTACCGCGTCGTCGGCATCTTCACAGCAGGCGGCAGCGCTGCCGAGAGCGAAGTCTGGGCCGATCTCAGGGACGTCGAGAAGAACACCGGCCGTGATGGCTCGGTCTCCTGCGTCCAGATCCGGGCGGCCAGCCTCCCCGAATATGAGAAGTTGCAAAAGACCATCAACGATGACACCCAGTTCAAGCTCGAGGCCAAATCGGAGAAGGCCTACTTCGAGGATCAATCGCGCATGAGCCTCTTTCTCAAGGCCGCCGGCACCCTGATTGCCGTGCTCTTGACCTTCGGCGCCATGTTCGCCGCGGCCAACACCATGTTCGCCGCGGTCAGCTCGCGGACTCGGGAGATCGGCACGCTGCGGGCCCTCGGGTTCCCCCAGAGGGATATCCTGATCTCGTTTCTGGGCGAGTCTTTCCTGCTCTGCGCCCTGGGCGGGGCCCTCGGCCTGCTGGCCACGCTGCCCCTCAATCTCTTGACGATCGAGACCTTCAACTTCGGCAGCTTCGCCTCGATCTCCATCTCGTTCCGCTTCGGCTGGATGGTCGCGGCCGTGGCCATGATCATGACCGTGGCCATGGGTCTTTTCGGCGGCATGTTCCCGGCCCTTCGCGCCGTCAGGCTGGAAGTGATCGCGGCGCTCAGGGAATTGTGAGCGATTCTTAGCGCGGTTTGCTCGCGCGTTGCATACAGCGATCAAGAAAGGCCGTGGCGATCCTACCTTCTCCCCGCGGGAGAAGGTGCCCCGCAGGGGCGGATGAGGGATGAGATGCTAGCCTTGG
>JBEKTN010000352.1:0-16723 GCA_049516015.1 Isosphaeraceae bacterium
GGGACCATGCTCTCGGCCTCGTCACGCAGCAGCTTGGCGGTCGCGTAACAGAGCACCCGCCGGGTGGGTGGCTTGGGCCACGAACGCCATCACTGAGGGAAGGGCCCGGTTCCGCATCGGTATCCAGTGGTTCTCCAGATCCGGTTGCTGGAACAGGCGCGCGAGTTCTGGGGAACGAGCCATCGCAGTTGAGTCCCGAATCGGCAAGTTATCCGCCCCCGCGGGACATCCTGGGAGCCGTTTGGTCCCAGGGTAGGGGAAGCCTGTCGGGCGGGAAAAGGCGGAAAACAAGGTGTATCGGCGAGGCCGACGTCAGAAGGACGCCTCGCAAGATGGTACAATCGGTTATGCAGAGCAAATTGCCGGGCATTCTGCCTGGTTTTCAGCTCCCGCTGGACAGCCTTTTTGAACGACCCGCCGCGAGTGTGATTTCTCAAGATACCGTTTAAGGATGCGATTTTCATGATCGACCCCCGCGTGGCCAGCGGGCTGCGGGACCTCCCTCCCGCGGTGGCGATTCCCCGTGAGCGAATGCTGGCGGCCTTTCGCCGGACCTTCGCCAGTTTCGGCTTCGTGCCGATCGAGACCCCGCACATCGAACGCATGGAAGTGCTGACCGGCAAGGGAGCGGGTTCGGACGAGGTGCTCAGGCAGATCTTCGAGGTGACCAATCGGGGCGGGACGCCCGGCGAGCTGGCGCTGCGGTTCGACCTGACCGTCCCGCTGGCCCGGTTCGTCGCCAGGCATGTTGACGAGCTGGGCGTGCCGTTCAAGCGGTATGCGATCGGCTCGGTCTTCCGTGGCGAGCGGCCGGCCAAGGGCCGGTTCCGCGAGTTCGTCCAGTGCGACTTCGATACGATCGGCACCGAGAGCGTGCTGGCCGACGCCGAGATCGCCCAGGTCATTCACTCCGCCCTGGAGAGCGCAGGAGTTGCCGACTTCACGATCACGCTCAACGACCGCAAGATCCTCGACGGCATGCTCGAATCGCTGGAGCTCTCGGGACGGAGCGGCCAGGTGCTGCGGGCGCTTGACAAGCTGTCCAAGATCGGTCCGGAGGGCGTCGTCGACGAGCTCCAAAAAGAGCACGACCAGGGCGGGGCGGGGTTGAGCTCGGACCAGGCCAGATCGGTCCTTGCGTTTGCCGAGACCGGGCGCGGGGGCGTGCAGGTGCTGCGCGAGGCCGAGGCGGCGCTCGGTTCCAACCCGCACGCCGGCCAGGGTATCGCCAACCTGCGCACCGTCCTCGACCTGCTCGACGCCGCGGGCATTCCGCAAGACCGGATCGCCATCGACCTGGGCCTGGCGCGCGGGCTCGATTACTACACGGGAATCGTCTTCGAGACCACGGTCAAGGGCTGGGAGAAGTTCGGCAGCATCGCCTCCGGAGGACGCTACGACAACCTCGCCAGCCTCTTCACCGTGCGGCGGCTGCCCGGCGTCGGCGCCTCGATCGGTCTGGACCGGCTGCTGGCCTTGCTCGACGAGGCCGGGCAGCTCAAGTCGGCGGCCACGACCGCGCCGGTGCTGGTGGCGAACTTTCCGGGCACCGATCCGGTGATCCCGTTTCGCCTGGCCGCCCGGCTGCGCAACGCGGGCATCGGCGCCGAGGTCTATCCCGATCCGATCCAGATCGGCAAGCAGATGGGTTACGGCTCCAATCGCGGCCACAAGCTGGCCCTCATCGTGGGACCCGACGAGGCAACCCGGGAAGTCTTCAACCTCCGGGATCTGACGTCCCGCCAGGAGGACAAGGGCCTTTCCTGGTCGGTGCTCGAGGATTCGGTGCAGAGTGCCCTGGAGATCCTCGCGCAGGGAGGGCCCCGGTCATGAGTCCCGTCCCAGTGGAGCCTGGGCGGCCGGTCGGGATCGATTCGATCGAGCGGCCGGTCGGCCGGGTGCGTGGCACGAGAGACTGGCTGCCCTGCGATTTTGCCCGTGTGGCCGCGCTCGAGCGGCTCTTGCTGGACCAGTTCCGGCGGGCGGGCTACGAGCCGATGCGGACGCCGATCCTCGAGTTCGCGGAGCTGCATGAGCGCAAGAGCGGCGCTGGGATCGTGGCCAGGCTGTTCGAGATTTCCGGCGGGGGGCCGGCCGAGATCTGCCTGCGGCCCGAGCTCACCGCAAGCATCGTACGGGCCTACGCCGAAGCCGCGGAGTGCCCCCCTCTGCCCGCTCGCGTCAGCATGTCGGGCCCGGTCTTCCGGTTCCAGCCGCCGACGCCCGGGCGTGACCGCGAGTTCACCCAGGTCGGCGTCGAGCTGATCGGGGCTGGGGGGCCGGCCGCCGATGCCGAGGTCATCTGGCTGGCCGACTGGTCCCTGCGCGCGCTGGGGTTCGCCGAGGCGTCGATCCGGATCGGCCACGTCGGCTTGATTCTCGAGCTCTTGAGCCGGTCGGGACTTCCCCCCGCGGCGACCTCGGCCCTGGTCGAATCACTGAGCGAGGCCGCTGCCGAAGGCCATGGCGTACGCGCGATCGAGTCGGGCCTGGAGCGGCTGGGCGGCTGGCTGCGCACCGAAGCTGACGACGCGCTGGAGCTGCCGCCGGCCGCCGGGCCCGCCGATGCCCCCGCCGTCGATCGCCTCTTCCGGCATCTCGTCCCCGATGTGACCGGCCGCCGCTCGGCCGGCGAGATCATCGACCGGCTGAGGCGCAAGTGGGATCTGGGGCACTCGCTCAGCGAGGTCCTCTCACGCGTGCGCGACCAGGTGCACGCTCTGGCCGACCTGCGCGGGCCGGCCGGGCCGATGCTGGATCGCCTCGATCGCGAATACGCGGCGCTCGCGCCCGAATCGGTTGCCGCCCTGCGCTCGCTGCTGAACATGCTCGGCCATCATGGGGTCGACTCCGGGCGGATCGAGCTCGACCTTGGCTTCGGCCGGGGGATCGGCTTCTACACCCAGATGATCTTCGAGATCATTGTGCCGACCTCGGAGGGGCCGGTCGAAGTCTGTGGCGGCGGCCGCTACGACGGCCTGGCACGAGTCCTGGGCAGTCATCGCGACGACCGAGGCGCAGGGTTCGCCTTCGGGCTGGAACGGCTGCACGCAGTTCTGAGGGCGCGATCGGACGCGGTGCCGGGCGGTAAAGTGGGCTTTCGCGGCTACCTCGTCACCAGCGGCAAACCGGACGAGGTCACTCCCGCGGCGATCGACCTGGCGACATTCCTGCGGGAGCGGGTCCAGGTTCCCGTGGTCCTTTCCGGCCTGGGATTTCAGGCCGCGGTCGAGCAGGCCCGCGCCCTGGGTCTGGGCCAGGTGGTCACGGTCGGGCGGACGATCGAGCTCTGGAACCTCGAGTACGACGACGTACGCTCGGTCCTGGAAGGTGAGCTGATCGACCAGATGCGCACCCGCCTGGCCGTCTTTCGGGGCGATCGAACATGAGCACGCTCATCGACCCCATCCGCCTGGCCATCCCCTCCAAGGGCCACCTGTACGACGGGGTGGTCGACCTGCTGAAGACGGCCGGCTACAAGGTCCGTCGGGCCAGCGACCGGCAGTACGAGGCGACGATCTCCGGCCAGCCGAGGTTCCACATCGTCTTCATGCGGCCGACCGACATCGTGATCCAGGTCCAGGAGGGCCGCTGCCACCTGGGCGTCACCGGGATGGACGTCTACGCCGAGCACGCCTTCGAGGCCGAGCACGCCGCCGTGGTCATTCCCGACCTCGGTTACGGCGGCTGCCGGCTGGTCGTCGCCGTCCCCGAGAGCTGGATCGACGTCAGCCACATCATGGACCTCGTGGATCTGACGACGGAGTTCAAGATCGCCGGCAAGACCTTTCGGGTCTCGACCAAGTACCCGGCAGTGGTCCGGCAATACTTCCGGAAGTGGGGCATTTATTATTACCAGTTGGTCGATTCGCAGGGCGCCCTCGAGCTGCACCCCAGCCTGGGCATCGCCGACATCATCGTCGACCTGACCAGTTCGGGCACGACCCTCAAGGACAACCGCCTGCGCGAGATCAAGGGCGGCACCGTGCTCGAATCAGCCGCCTGCCTGATCGGCCACGCGCCCTCCCTTTCCGCTCTTGTCGCCGAGGAAGAGACCGGCCCGGTCGCCCTGCTGCTCGACGCCATCGACGGCGTCAAGCGCTCCGAGGGCCTGCTCCACCTCGAGGTCGTGGGCAACCCGGCCGCCCCCGGACCCGGGCCAGAAACGGCCGCCGCGGTGGCCAGATACTTGAGCGACCAGGGCGCCCAGCACTTGGTCCGCGGGGAGGTCTGGGACGACCACGGCCAGCCCGGATGGCGCGTCACCGCGCTCGTCGCCGCCAGCAAGCTCTCCGCCTGCCAGCGTCCTCTCCTCGCGCTGGGCGCCAGCCGCATCGTCGGCCTGCCTGCGCAGTTCGTGTTCGATCGCGACGTCCCCTCGACATTCAACGAGCTGAGGGAACGCCTGCTCCGCGACTGAGGTCCGTTCAGCGAGCTCGGCCGGGCGGGCTACGCCTTGAACCTCGCCGGGCGAGGAGCGCTGCGGGCGGTGTCACAGTTCAATTCAATGGTAAAGGAACAGCGGCACGGGGCTCTCCGCCAGTAAGCTTCGGGTGACCGAGCCGATGAAGAACTCGCGCAGGATCGGTTGACCGTAGCCCCCCATGACGATCAGCACGGACTTGTGCTCTGCCGCAGTTTCCAGCAGCACAGGCGCCGTCGCCTTGTGAGTCGTGACCGGGTGGGCCTCGGCCTTGATGTCATGTAGACGCAGGTAATCGATCGCCCGCTCGGCGACCCGCGACGCCTCGAGCTGCTCGGGGCTCACACTGACGACGATTGTCGGCAGCACGCCCGCTAGCCCGGAGGTTTGAAAAGCCTGTAATGCGCGGGCAGCTTGCAGGCTGCCGTCATAAGCCACAAGAACCGTATGGCCGGGATCGTCGGGCTTGATGTTCAGCCGCGCTGGGACCGTGATCACTGGCCGGGGGCTGTTCTTGAGGACGCGCCGGACCGTGTCGTCGTAACCTTCCTGGGTCTCGAAATGGAACCGCGTCTGTTGCCCCATGAGGATCAGGTCGTACCGCTGTGCCTGCAGTTCAATCTGCTCATGCGGCAGGCCCACGTCCTCCAGGACCTTGCACGCAACGCCCGCCTTGGCGCAGCGGAGGCTGAATTGCGACAGGAACAGCTCGACTTCGCGTCGGGCGCTGGCGATCCGCTCGCGATACAGGATCGGCTCGGCATAGGGAACACCGGCTGCGATCAATCGCGGCTCGGCTTCCCGGATAGTCGGTTCGTCCACGACCCCCAGCCCGACCAGCAGGGCCCCCGTCTTGCGCGCCAGGTAAATTCCGACTTCGACCGCGCTCTGGCTGTAGTCTGATCCGTCCAGCCCAACCAAGATGCTGCTCAGCATGGCGACCCTCCCAACCATGTTCCGGTTTGCCGCCCTTGGGGCGACATTGCGGCTCGTCCGGGAATCGGCGATCGACTGACGCCTAAAGGAGTTTCCTGGATGCCCGATCTGGAGCGCATCGACACCGGTGGCCAATTCTCACGCTCGAGATCAGCCATACCTCAATAATTATTCTATCAGACTCCACTCCTCGTTTCCCGGATCAACAAAAACGCCCCGGGCAACTCGGTTGCCCGGGGAGCTGGTTCGGTTGGAGCAGATTTGGAAAGCAGGCAGGTTGCGCAAGTCAACCAGGACCATCGAGACACAGCAATGTCAGAGCCCGCTCAGGTCGGCGGCGACGACGCGGATGCCCTTGCGCAGGCCGAGGGTCTTGACCACCTCTTCGGTGGCCGGAACGGTCATGCTCCGCCGCGGCGAGATGCAGATACCCGAAAGCTCCTTCGGCTGCTCTTCCGTCTTGGTCTCGGTGCCCAGCACCGCCAGGCCGTTGAGCACCAGCGGCGAGGCGTTGTCGATCCGCACCTGGTAGGTGGCCTTGCCCTTGACCGTCGGGCCCCGCATGTACTGGGCGCGGACCATCCGGCTGAGAACTCCCTCGGCCAATGCTTCACCGAATTTCGCGGCCTCGAACTTCTCCGTGCCAGCGGTCAGCGGCAACGAGAACTTGCCGAAGGGAACCCACTTGGAGGCCGACCCGTCACTGCAGACAACCTGAACCGTGGCCTCGCCCTCGGCGAACTTGACCCGGCAGCCGACCGCCGGCCCTTCGGGCTGCGTGGGGATTCCCAGCTTGGTCTTCAATCCCAGGAAGGCCTTCTCGTTCAGTTCCTTGGTCAGGGCCGCCGCACGATCCGCGCCGGCCGCGCCGGTGGACTGCACGTCGAAGAGAATCGTGCCCGTTTCGGCATCCGGCAAGCTGTCCAGGCGATCCACGAATTGCCGGGCCAGGGTCAGCTCGTAGGCATTGGCCCAGGCGGAAGAGATCTGGACGATCCGGTCCCAATCCATCCCCGCGCTGAGCCGCCACATGACAAGCTGGGAGATGGTTGCGGGGGCCTTGTCGGCGGCAAGCCGCTTGAGCGCCTTCTGGACGCGATCGTCGCCGTTGATCTGGGAGACGTCGCCGAGCTGGAGCTTTTCGTCCTTGGCCGGGAAGCTAACACCTGTTTCGGAGTCGGGATCGGGCTGGGAGAGGCTGACGAGCCGGGTGGGGAGATCGCGTTTCTGCCCGGGCTTGAGGTTGGCAAAGGGAAGACTGGTCGGTGGAACGGACCTCATGCCTCCGCCCATGCCGCCCATGCCTCCGCCCATACCGCCCATGCCCATACCGCCCATGCCCATACCGCCCATGCCCATCATGCCGATGGAGAGGGCTCGCTGATCCCAGCTATCGTAATCACCGCAGAGGTACATGATCAGGCGGGCGAGCATCATCATGCCCATCGAGGGTGGCATCGTTCGGGCACCGCCACCCATCATGCCGCCGCCCATGCCGCCACCCATACCGCCCATGCCGCCACCCATACCGCCCATACCGCCGCCCATGCCGCCCATACCACCGCCCATGCCGCCACCCATACCGCCGCCCATGCCACCGCCCATACCGCCGCCCATACCACCGCCCATGCCGCCCATACCACCGAACTGTCCGGTGGCACCCTGGGCAATGATTCCTGGGGGCAGAACGACGCGGAGCTGCTTCTTGGTATTGTTGGTGACGGAGACGGTCATGCGTCCGTCGCCCCGCCCTGAGGCCTCGACACCGACCAGCCCTTGGCTCATGGCCTCGAGCAGGTTGTATGTCGGGATGTTCTCGTCATCGCTGGCCGGCTGCTTGGCCGTGGCAATGGCCTTTGTCTTGCCCTTGGTTTTGGTCTTGGCATCGTCGGCGGATACCCGACTCAATGATGGCGGCACCACGAGCAGAGCGGCCACGAGGGCGAGGAGTCGAGTCGTTGCCTGTCGCATTGAGCACCTTTCCGTTCCTCGAGACGGAGAACCGTATGTGCGATTCTGAGTTTCCCAGTTCGCCACGGCCCGGCTCGAGCCAGGGAATTCGTGCTACTCGGACTCAGTATCCGCTTCCGGAACTGCGAGCTCGATCAATAGGTTGAGTCGATTGGCTGATGAAAGTGCGCCGACTTCAAACTGTCGAAGATTCTCGTGACGCCGAGCGAACCCCCGGGCCAGAGATCCATTGAGCTCTGGCGGGTTGGCCATTCGGGGGGGAGCCAAAAGTGATGCTCTCCAGCGAGCAGTCCGGTTGGAGGCTTCCACGCCTTACTCGTGAAAACCCGTCAAACCAATCGCCTAAAAACCCTAGCCATCACTTGGCTGATCCTCAAGACGAACTGCCAGGCCGTCGTATTCGCCGCGAATAATCAAGTTTACGATCTCCGGCCTGGCATCTCGACGCGTCAATGCGATTCGTCCCGAAGGGAAAGCATACCATGCGTTACGTCTCCCATCTGGCCTGCACGGTCTGCGGCACCACGTTTTCGGCCGAAACCCCGATGAATCTCTGTCCCCACGATGGCCGGCCGATCCAGGTGCTGATGGATCTCGATCGCCTCAAGGCCGAGTGCGGGCGCGACGGCTGGTGGAACCCGGCCCGACGCGACCTCTGGCGGTTCGGGGGACTGCTTCCTCTCGATATCTCGCTCCGGCAATCGCGTCGTGCTCGTCAACACGGCCTCGGCAGAAAAGTACCTGCCGGCTCTTCGGACCTCGCTCGATGGCGGCCTTTGACGCCACGACGCTGATTTCTCGGTTTGTCCTCGAGCACACGAGCCCCGCAGTTCCCCGACGACCCACCAGGCGGCTGCTTGAGCGAATCGCGCACCAGGGTGCGAAATCGCGCAGTTTGCCACCTCACCATTCACCCTCCGCCGGGGGGGGTGTAGAATATGCCAGTCGACTCTACACTTGACCGGTGGCACTACCGGACCGCTTGGGAGACCGAGATGATGACACGGAACGCGACACTGACGTTCGATGGCCGAACGATCGAATTGCCGGTCATCGAGGGTACCGAAGGTGAGCTGGCCCTCGATATTTCCGAGCTTCGCGCTCGTACCGGCCTGATCACGCTCGACCCTGGGTACGGCAACACCGGAGCTTGCATAAGCAAGATCACATTCATCGACGGTGAGAAGGGGATCCTGCGCTATCGCGGCATCCCCATCGAACAGATTGCCAAGCACTCCACGTTCACAGAGACAGCCTGGCTCTTGATCCATGGCCGTTTGCCAACCCGCGCCGAGCTCGCTCGTTACCGTGAACGATTAACCTATCATGCACACCTCCATGAAGCCTTCAGGCATCACTTCGAGGGCTTTCTGGTTGATGCCCCGCCCATGGCGATTCTTTCGGCCATGGTCAATACGCTCTCCTGCTTCCCGCGCCACAGCAACGAGCCCGAGCCCACGACCGAAGAGGGACAGTTTTATGAAGAGTCGACGCGGCTGATCAGCAAGGTACGGACCATCGCGGCCTATTCCTATCGCCGCTCGATGGGCCTGCCGTTCATTTATCCCGACCCCGAGCTGTCGTACGTCGCCAACTTTCTGCACATGATGTTCTCGATGCCCTACGAGCAGCACGTTGCCAGCGCCGAGGTGGTCGATGCGCTGAACTTGATTCTGCTCTTGCACGCCGACCACGAGCAGAATTGCAGCACCTCGACCGTCCGGGTCGTTGGCTCGAGCCAGGCCAACCTGTTCGCCTCGTGCGCCGCGGCCGTCGGCGCGCTGTGGGGCCCACTGCATGGCGGGGCCAACGTGGCCGTGCTCGATATGCTCGAGCAGATTCACGAGGGGGGGCAGTCGGCCGAGCAGGCAATCAAGCTGGCCAAGGACCCCAAGAGCGGGTTCCGGTTGATGGGGTTCGGCCACCGAGTTTACAAGAATTTCGACCCCCGCGCCGTCATCCTCAAGCGGGTCGCCGACAAGGTCCTTGCCCAGCTTGGAGTCAGCGACCCGCTGCTCGACGTCGCCCGGCAGCTCGAGGAAAAAGCCCTCTCCGACCCCTACTTCGTCGACCGGAAACTCTATCCCAACGTCGATTTCTATAGTGGCATCATCATGCGGGCGATTGGCATCCCCACCAACATGTTCACCGTGATGTTCGCGATTGGCCGGATGCCGGGCTGGATCGCCCAGTGGAAAGAACAGCACGCCGACGGCAAGCTCAAGATCGCTCGACCCAGGCAGATCTACATCGGCAACCGCCAGACCGAGTACTTGCCGATCGGCCAGCGGAAATGAAACTCAACCCGGGCGAGCCAGCCGCAATCCGCGGCTCATTCCAGGATTCGAACAAAGCCATCGCGGTCGAGCGAGGCCCGGTAGCCGGTGTCAGTCCAGTCGCGGCCCGCAACCCGGGCGAGCAGGCGGCCGGGGGTTTCGGGGGGTAGGTTGTCGCCCGCGTCGTTCACGACGCGTAATGCGACGCCCGGCAAGGGGTGGCCCACTGTCCCGGGTTTGTGGCCCGTCTGGCGGATGCCGTCCTGGTCGTGGTCGGCAGTCGAGCCCGTCAAGGGGCCGAGGTCGGGATGGTCAAGGTGGGGGAGGCTCGGGTCGAGCGTCTCGAGCGGACGCGACGGCAGGCCCCGGCGCTCGCACGCGGTGACGCCCGCCTCGAGGACAGCCTGGCGAACGGCGAAGGCGGTGATCGGCCGCGAGACTGGTGGCCCGAACACCACGACCACGGTCCGCCACAGGCCCCTGGGTCGTTTCCCCAGGACGCGCCCGCCGGCATAGCTGAACACGCTGCCCCAGAGGTTTTCCAGGAACATCGGCACCACCGCGGTACCCTCCCGACCGGCGACGATCACCTCCAGCCCGCGGTAGAACGGGCCGGTCAGGCCGTTGCGGGTCATCTGGGCCTCGGGGAAAAGGCCCAGGACACCCCCTTCAGCGAGCACCTTACGGCAGATTTCGAACATCGTGCGCTGGGCTTTCGGGCCGGAAAAGGGAACGGGGATCAAGCCGATCCAGCGGGCCCACCGGCCGAGGACCGGCCAGTCGATGTAGGCGGCATTGACCAGAGCTTGACCGCGGCGAGGGCAGGCTGCGGCGAGGAAGAAGCCGTCGAGCCACGACACATGGTTGGCGGCAATCAGCACCGGGCCCGTCTGTGGGACGTGCTCCCGTCCGATGATCTTCAGACGGTAACGCGGGAAGAGCAAAACGCGGACGAGGCGCTGGACCCACCATCGCAGCGAGCACAGAAAGCCGGCAACCACCGCCAGGGTGAGCGTCACGATGCCCAGGATCGACAACGACGTGCTCATGATGCTGTCTTCGCCTGGCTCGGGTCGCGGCTCAGCGGCCGGATGGAGGGCCAGACCAGTAGTACAAACGCGCCGGTGAGCAGGAAAGCCAGACGATAGCCCGGTCTACCTGGCGTACCCAGCGCGGCCTCGAGCCGGGCGAAGAGCGAACCGCCGGCGACGCTGATGTTGGTCACGGCCATGAACAGGGCATAGGTTGAGGCGGCCATGCGCGGGTCCGACGCCTCCATGGCCAGGACATAAAAGACCGCATCGGTCCAGCCGTTGGCCGCTCCGAACGCTCCCGCGGCCAGCCCCGCCGGGATCGGTCTGGTGATCTGGGCTTGAAGCATGGTCGAGGCCGCCAGGGCGAGAACTCCGGCTTTCAGAACCCAGGATCGCCCCAGCCGGGCCGCGAAGACGGGCAGAAGCGCTGCACCGATCACGCGGCCTACGTAGCGTGAGGAGCCGAGGGCGCCGATGGTTCGCTCCCGGAAGTGGAGCGCCTCGCTGTAAAACGAGCCGAGGTTGACCTCGACGCCGTAGCCAACCAGGGCGTAGAAAGCACCGAATGCCAGGAGCACCAGGGAACGGGGACGGAGCAAAACGCTCAGGGCTCGCCACTGAAATCGCTCGGCGTCCTCGGCGCGCCTTGGCTCCGGCACGGTGAACGCTTGAATCAAGGGGATGATCCCCAATGCCGCGCAGATCCAGAGCACCGGATCGCCGCGGCCGGGGCCATTGCCTGTGAAGTCGAGCAGGAAGCCAAAGGCGAGCGTGCAGAGCATGGCGGCCGCGGCCCGACTTGCGACCAGCATGCCCTGAACGCGGTCGCGGTCGGCCGGCGGCGTGACATCGATCACCATGCCGTCGCAGCATGTGTCGTAAAGCGCCAGGCCGGCGACAGTGAGTAGTGCCAGCGCCGTGAATCCGGCCAGGTTGCCGGCGGGGTGCATCAAGGAAAGACCGAGAAGACCCAGCGACTGCACCACCAGGCCGATCATGATGTACGGCTTGCGGTGCCCGAATCCCAGCAAGTTGAACCGGTCGGATAAGGGACCGCCCAGGAACTTGAGGATAAACGGCAGAAGCGCCAGGCTCTGCGCATCGGCGGCATCCGCCTTGCTCACGCCGCCGGCCATCATGTACAGCAGGTTGTAATTGAAGAAGTAGGCGACGACGACGCCTTGCAGCGCGTAGAGCGAGACGAAGAGCGCCAGGTAACCCGAGCGAACCCGCTGTTTCCCGTCCATCCCTCGCGGCACTCCCCGGCTCAATCCGGCGATTCGAGAAGGGTGTCGGGGCTATCGCCGACGTCGGCGCCTGACTCAACATCCTCAAAGGCGTCAGGATCGGGAGTGACGCCGGGCAGGCGGCCGGAGCGCAGTGCGTGCTGCATCATTTCCTTGGCCCGCGGCGACCAGGGCATGGCCTCGATACGCGCGATCGTCTCCTCGACGGGATAGGTCACGCGCTTGAGCTCGATCCGGTAGTCGTCGATGATCGCGTAGGCTGCGCGGGGGTCGCCGTCGCGAGGTAGGCCGACGCTTCCCGGGTTGAGTACCACGGTCCCTTCGACCTGGATGTTGAACTGCATGTGAGAGTGCCCCACGCAGACGATGTCGGCCTCGACGTTCTGCAGTCGCCTGGCCCAGACCTCCGGGTCCTTCAGCAGGTATTCGTCGAGTGGGTCGCGGGGTGTGGCATGCACCAGCAGGAACCGCTTGCCAGCCAGCGTGACCCGCTGGGTGACCGGCAATTGCAGCAGGTAGCGCCTCTCTTCGGGTCCGAGAGAATCCCACATCGAGGGGCGAGAGACCTTGGTCAGATACCGGAAGCCGATGTCGCCGGTAACGGGAACTCCCTGGGCGACGTCATGATCGTGATTGCCCCGGATCGCGTACGTGGCATGGTCCATGGCCCAGCGCACGCATTCGCCTGGGTCCGGGCCGTAGTCAACCAGGTCTCCCAGGCAAAGGCAGACATCGTGGGGCTCGTCGATGGCCGCCAGGGCGGGCCAGTTGGCGTGGATGTCCGAGACGACAAGTATCCTCATGCCCGGGCTTCTCACAGGATCGGAGCGGGGATGGTCGCTGACCCACGCGGGGGTCGTCGTGGGTAACGAACGCGTGATCACGCTAGCCAGGCATCGTACCAGAGCTGGAACATCATAAGGGTCCAGAGCGGCTTGCGATGGTCTCGGACGCCTGATCGATGTTCCGCGATCCGCCGAGCGACTTCCTCGGGGCGGAACAATCCCTGGCGGTCAAGCCTCCCGGGTTCGAGTAACCGCTCGAGCAAGGGAGCGAGGTCGCCACGTAGCCAGCGAGCGACCGGGATGCCGAATCCTCTCTTGGGGCGGCTCAGGATCGACGAGGGGAGCTTACCCGAGACCGCGCTCTTGAGCAACCGTTTGGTGACGTTCCGGCCGTACTTGAACCTGGCGGGCAGCTTCTGCACCGAGTCCACCAGTCCGGCGTCAAGGAACGGGGCCCGGACTTCCAGCCCGCAAGCCATGCTCGCCCGATCGACCTTGGTCAGGATGTCCTCGGGAAGGTAGGTTTCTTGATAGAGCGCCAGCGACCGGCTGAGCCGATCAATGCCGGCGCCGGGGCTCGCGGCCAGCGCCTCGGCCAGGGCCAGGTGCTCGGCCTCGACGTCGAGCAGCCGGCCGTTGCCGCCGCGGAGCAGCAATCGAGACAACTCGGGCCCGGAGAACGAGCCCAGCCAGCGTTGATGGGCCAGAGCCAGGGGCTCGGCGGCGCCTCGGAGGAATTGCTTGAGCTTGAAGTCGAAGCTGAAATTGCGATGGTCCACGGGCAGCCGCCCGACCGCGGCCTCGGCCAGGGCCCGTGCCGGCCGGGGCAAGCGGCGATAGAGCCAGGCGGCCCGCTCGGCCGCGAACGTCGGGTAGCCGGCCAGCAGCTCATCGGCGCCGTCGCCGCCCAGCGCCACCTTGACCTCGCTGCGCGCAAAGCGGCTCAGCAGGTGCGTGGGCAAGATCGACGCATCGCCGAACGGCTCATCGAGCCAGACGGCCACCTCGGGCAAGAGCTCGTAAACCTGGGCCACCGCGAACGTCCGCTCGTGGTGGTCGGTGCCGAGATGATTCGCCACCAGTCGGGCCTGCCGGCTCTCATCAAAGTCGGGCTCCTTGAACCCGATCGAGAAGGTATGCACGTTCCGGGCCGGCTCGATCTCGCAGAGCGCCGCGGCAACGCTCGAGGAATCGACGCCTCCTGAGAGGAACACCCCCAGCGGCACGTCCGACCGGCGATGGCGGGCCACCGCGGCGCGGAAGTTGTCCCAGAACCGGCCGCGGACCTGCTCGAAAGGCTCTTCCGCGCCCTCCGCCGCCAGAGTCGAGGATTGCCAGTAGCGGGCAACTCGGATCGATCCCCGCTTCCAGACCAGTACATGGCCGCGCGGCAGTTTCCGCAGCCCGCGCCAGATCGAGTGAGGAGCGGGGATGTATTCGTAAAACAGGTAACGGGACAGGCTGTCCAGGTCGAGCTCGCGGCCGACCTCGGGATGGCGCAGCACCGCCTTGGGTTCGGAACCGAACGCCAGGCCCCCGCCGGGCAGCTCGGCGTAGAAGAGAGGCTTCTGCCCCATCCGGTCCCGTGCCAGCACAAGCCGCTGGCGCGGCTGGTCCCAGATGGCCAGGGCGAACATCCCGTTGAGCCGCCGGACGAAATCGACCCCGTCTTCCTCGTAAAGATGCACCAGACTTTCCGTGTCCGAAACGGTCTGGTAGCGATGCCCTTTGGCCTCGAGCTCGGGCCGGATCTCGAGCTCGTTGTACAGCTCTCCGTTATACGTGACCCAGATCGTGCCGTCCTCGTTGGTCATCGGCTGGGCGCCGCCGGTGACGTCGATGATCGACAGCCGGCGATGCCCCAGGGCCACCGGACCTGTGCAGTAGAATCCATCGCCGTCGGGACCGCGATGCGCCAGCGCGGCCGTCATCCGCTCGACGATCGCGCGATCCGCCCCCTGCCCCGCTCGGTTCACGAAACCGGCTATGCCACACATCGTCGGTTGAGACGCCCTTCCCGGAAAGCACTTCCCACTGCGCTTGGCTGGTCCATGCATTCTACGCACGACCGGGGCAGGCCGGTTGCATCACGGCTTGATCGGAGCTGTCATGGCTCGGCCTGACCGTCACGCGGGCCGGCCTGGTGAACGTTACCCACGTCGTGGGGCGAGCCTGCCTCGTGGCCAGCCGCGGCCGCGGCCGCCGGACCCTCGTTCTCGATCGGCCGCGAACGATCGAGATCGTCAAGCAAGGACATCAGGTTCTGCTCCAGGTTCTCGCAGATCCTGTCCAGCGGCAGATGATTGAGGCGCAAGGTCGAAAACGGATTCTGGAGCTCGACGCCGATCTCGTCCAGGGCCAGGATCGGAAAGGCGACCATCATCGTGACCAGCGGCGTCAGCCAGTCCACTTTCAAGAGGATCCCGAAGGGTAAGGCCACGAGGAAGACGAAAATGAACTGGCGAATCTCGATCGAGTAAGCCTCGGGCAAGGGTGTCTTCAGGATGCGCTCGCAGCCGCCGATATGATCGATCAACTTCGCCCGTTCCTCCTCGGCTCGGACGAACGCGAACCGGTCCATGCCCCTCTCGGCTCCCTCGCGGAGCAACTGGCCAATCGCCAGGGCGACGGCAGTCGGCATGTGCTCGACCGACGCGATCCGCTGAGCCTTGACCGTGCCCACCAGGTTGTCCAATTCGGGCAGATGGCGTTGATCACGCAAGCTGCGGCGCGAGGCATGGGCGAAAGCCGCTGTCCAGCCCACGATCCGTCGCCTCCAGTCCGGATCGTCGGGGCCATAGCTGAGGGCCTGGATCACCAGGTTGCGACTCTGGTTGACGATGCCGCCCCAGAGCTTGCGCCCCTCCCACCACCGCTCGTACCCGGCATTGGTACGCAACACCAGCAAGGCGCCCATCGCGACGCCCAGCACCTCGTACGGGGCCAGCGGAATCCCGAGGTCTAAAGCCGGATGTTTATGGATGATCGTGATCGGCAATGCGATCAGGCCGAAGACCAGCGTCCGCCGCAAGAGATACGGAATCGCCGATCCTTCAATCCTGCAAATCTCGGTCCAGAACCGTTCGGGCTTGAGGAACAGTTTCATGGGTCACGTGCCCTGGAGTCTGCAAGTGTTCCGCCCCGATCCCTCCGCCGCCGGCGGGGGTGGGAGGTGCCCTCCAGTATAGCGAGATCCCGAGCATCCGTCGGGAGGTCGCGGCTGCCCACTCCACCAGGCGTGGAAAGTCCGGTGTTGCCCCCGGATCGGGTTCGTTCTTGGTCAAGAGGATTGAAGCCATCGAACATTACTCGGTAGTCGTCGGGCAACTTCCCCGACGCGTTGGCCTCAACGATATCCAGCCGTTCCCAAGTTGCTAAGATCGTCAAGATGAATCTGCTCCGCCTCGGAGCCCGATCATGGACCTCACGCTGACCGTTCCGGATGAACTGGCAAGCCGCCTCCGCGCTGTGGAGGACCGGTTGCCGGAAATCCTCGAACTCGGGCTGCGGGAGTGGCTCTCGACCTCGACGGGCTATGCTGGCCTGGGCGACGTGCTCGAGACGCTGGCTCGTCTGCCATCGCCGGAGGAAGTCCTCGGCCTGAGACCCGCCACTCAGCTTCAAGACCGCATCGAAGAACTGCTCGCCAAGAACCGCGCCGGGGGCCTTTCGGCCGAGGAACAGCGGGAATGGGATCGCTACGAGTACCTCGAGCACCTCGTCCGTCTGGCCAAGGTCCGGGCCATCCAGCGTCAGGCGCAGCGGTGAGCGAACATGAGCGCGTCCCATGTCTCCGCCGCCCTGCGCCGCATCGTTCGTGAACGGGCGGGCGAATGCTGCGAGCAAGAGACCGGAAGACCGCCATGCGGTTTTTGGGACGGGAGTGCGAGCGCGCACCGCATACATGCTCGCATCACTGCGAGTGCATTGGATACATTTGACCAGGCAACGGCAGGGCCAAGTGTGCCACTTCTGTCATAAACAATGGATCACATCTCGCCATACTGGTACATCAGGGGAGTGACCCCACGCCGCCGTATCAGGCGTTGGT
>JBEKTN010000353.1:0-8833 GCA_049516015.1 Isosphaeraceae bacterium
CGCGACAAGATCCTCCCCAAGTATGAAATCCTCATCCAACCTCAATCGATCTAACGGACCTCGGATCACGGAGAACCAAGATCGCGAATCAAGATGAAATTATTATCGGGGATTTCCCCAGATGCTCTTCGGTCAAGTCGATGGCATCTGTGAGCGGCACGGGTTCCGGTCGCCCGAGATCGACGACGCCGGGAGCCACCCCAAGAGCAAGGACGGCAAGTTCGGAGCCGCCCGAACGCTGCCTGCCAATCCTCTGCGTCCCCCAGACCTGATCATTCAGGATGAGTTACACCTCATCAGTGGACCTCTTGGGACACTGGTGGGCTTGTATGAGACAGCTATCGACCGGCTCTGCTCCTGGCAGGTTGGGGGCAAGACGGTCAGACCCAAGCTTATCGCATCAACGGCGACCATCCGGCATGCGAAGGATCAAGTCCACGCCCTCTTCATGAGGAGCACGAACGTCTTTCCGCCGAACGGGCTAGACGTGCGGGACAACTTCTTCTCGTTGCAGCGCCCCTCCAACGAAGCCACGCCGGGGAGGAAGTACATCGGGATCTGTGCTCCGGGGCGTCGTATGCGACTCTGCCTGATCCGCACTTACGTCACCCTGCTGGCTGCCGCCCAAGTGGTCTTCGAGCGGTTCGGGGAGAACTCCGACCCCTGGATGACCCTCGTGGGCCACTTCAACAGCCTGCGGGAACTCGGGGGCATGCGGCGCATGGTCGATGACGAGGTTCGGACCCGTCTCGGCAAGATGGCAGAACGTGGGCTCGCCAAGCGGATCATTTACTCGCCCGATTCGGTCAGGGAGTTGACCTCCAGGCTGGGCTCGGCGGCGATACCGGAGACCCTGGACCGGCTGGAGAATCCATTCGACCCGGTGATGGAGGAGAAGCGCAAGGAGGCGGGTCGGACCCACCAGCACCCGCCCGACCTGAAGCCCCGACCCCTCGATGTTCTGCTCGCCACCAACATGATCTCGGTCGGGGTTGATGTCCCCAGGCTGGGGATGATGGTGTGCAGCGGGCAGCCCAAGACGACCTCCGAGTACATCCAGGCGACCAGCCGGGTCGGGCGTAAATTCCCCGGACTGGTCATCACGGTCTACAACTGGGCTCGTCCCCGTGACCTCAGCCACTACGAGACCTTCGAGCATTACCACGCCACCTTCTACCAGCACGTCGAAGCTCTGTCGGTCACGCCCTTCTCGGAAGGGGCAATCTACCGGGGGCTTTCTGCACTCCTGGTCTCGCTCATCCGGTTGCGGGGCTTTGAGTTCAACAAGAACGAGACGGCGATGCGGATGGCGACTGATACGACGCATCCGTTCGTGAAGGAAGCCATAGACTGGATCGTGTGGCGGGCGAAGCGGGTCGGCAACAATGAGATTGCCCAGAGGGTCGAGGCGGAACTCAAGCAGAAAGTGGATCACTGGCAGAAGCGTGCCTTACGGCTCTCAGGGGGCAGTCGGCTGGGCTACGAGGGCAAGAAGGACAGCGAGACCATCGGACTGCTCCGCAAGCCGAGTATCGAGACCTGGGATGAATACACCTGCCTCAACTCGCTTCGGGACGTTGAGCCAACTTCGCTCCTGATCCTTGACGATCACAACCTCGACGACGAAGCCGACTTCCAGGGAGCGGCACAGGATGAGGGGGGTGGCGAGTCATGAGCACGGGACGGGAGAAACCCCGAGTCGGTGAGCTTCGCCCCAGCCAGATTCTCACAACGTTTGGCATCGGCTCGATCGTCGATCTGCCCCACATCTCGGTGATGGTCATGGGGCTGGAGGACTGGCCAAACTCGGACTACCGGGAAATCACCGAGGAGCGGCTGCTTGCGTCCGTCCGCAGCACCCTCGGGGGACAGGTCAATGCCCTCCGGTCGCCGCCGATCGTTCCCGACACGGATCGCTCGAATCCGTTCGAGGAGCAATCCTACATCGGCGTCCCTGTCGCCCCGTTTCCTCGGTGGATGCTCTGCCCCCGCTGTCGGCGGCTGGCTCCATTGAGCAGCAACCAGTTCAAGCTGAAGCCCGATCCCTACCGACCCGACCGGGTGCGGTACGTCCACGAGAACTGCCGGTATCCCGGTAAGCTGCCCACCGCCGTCCCCGCCCGCTTCGTCGTCGCCTGCAAGAACGGTCATCTCGACGACTTCCCGTGGGTCAACTTCGTCCACGGCGGTCCTCCCGACCATGCCTACAAGCTCCAACTCCTGGAGATGGGAGCCTCCGGTGAGGCAGCCGACATCTACGTCCGCTGCGAGACCTGCGACAAGTCCCGCCCGATGTCCGACGCCTTCAAGCTCCACAACAGCGACCTTCCGGCGTGTCGGGCACGACGACCCCACTTGAGGGATTTCGAGGATGGTGGGTGCAAGGACGAGTTGAATCAGCCGATCCGGGTACGGGCGCTCTTGCAGGGTGCGTCGAACGCCTGGTTCCCGGTCATGCTGTCCGCTCTGTCGGTTCCCCAAAGCTCGAATTTGCTCAAGCAGCTTGTCACCGACCACTGGAGCGATCTCTACGACCTGGAGGGGGAAACGGACATCGCCAAGATGCGTCGTCGGAACCTCCTGCGAGACTTCTCCGGGGTGTCAGACGCCGAACTCTGGGCGGCGATCTAGGTGAAGCAAGCCGAAGGGGAAACGGCGACCGGCAGCGATGTGGACGACCTGAAGACCCCGGAATGGCTGGTCTTCATTGATCCGGCTCACGCCCAGAGGACCAGAGACTTTCGACTGCGTGAGGTGCGTTCTCCCCGCCGTTTCGCCAAGTACTTCGAGAAGGTCGTCCTGGCGGAACGGTTGCGTGAGGTCCGGGCACTCGTCGGCTTCACCCGGATCGAGTCCCCAGGTGACTACGAGAGCCCCGCCGAGTTCCCCGAAGCCCAGCGAATGAAGATTGCACGTGGCAATCCGTCATGGGTTCCAGCGAACGAGATCAGGGGTGAGGGCATCTTCTTCCAGTTCTCCGAGTCGGAGATCCAGCACTGGCTGGGTCGGGTTCAGCGGCTCCATGTTGAGTTCTTCAACGCTCACAAGCAGTGGCGGAAGGATCGAGGGTTGCACCCGCCCGAGGACTTTTACCCTGGTCTTCGGTACGTCTTGCTCCACTCGTTCGCCCACGCCCTGATCCGGCAGCTATCGCTGGAGTGCGGCTACACGGCGGCATCGCTCCGGGAGCGGATCTACTCCAGGAATCCGAACCCAGATAAGCCCGAGATGGCGGGCGTCCTGATCTATACGGCGGCACCCGACAGCGAGGGCACGCTCGGCGGGCTAGTCTCGCTCGGAGAGCCCGGCATCCTGGAGCGGCATCTGAATCAGGCGATGGATTGTATGCGACTTTGTTCCAGCGACCCGCTCTGCTCAGAGCACCATCCGGGCAAAGAGGGCACGTCGCTCCACGGGGCGTCGTGCCACGCTTGTCTCTTTGCCCCAGAGACCTCCTGCGAGCGGGGCAACAAGCCTGGATCGCACCGTGCTGGTACCTACCGTGGACCGGGACGAGTTCGCATTCTTCCGTGATTTGGAGTCGGATGCTGTCGGGGCTTGTGGGTGCTGATCGGACTCTTCCATGAACCCATCCTTGACGATCATCGAAGCCGCTTTGACGCTCGCCGGGAAGCTTCCGGGGGATGTCATCGAGCAGGTAGCTCAGATCATCTCGACTCATGACGTTGTGGATGCCCGATCTCGAATCACTGATTCCATCCCCCACCCTCAGCACCGAAGCCTTTGCCTCGGCTTCTTCCAGGACTGGCGTGCGAAAGCTCCCGCTGTTTGGCCCGCCGAGGTCGCAATCGCCCTGCGAACCGCAGCCTGTTCGCAGAGGTCACGAGAAGCGGACCAATCGGTCGAGATTGTCTGGACGGGACCACGTAGCGAAGAGGTCTGCTTCCGGCACACCGAGCAAGCCATCCTGCAAGTTCTGAACTCCGCTCAGAGCCGGATCTTGCTGGTCAGCTATGCGGTCTACTCGATTCCAAACATTCAGGAAGCAGTCGTCCGTGCCGCCAAGCGGGGGGTAACGATCACGGTGGTCGTCGAGACGCCTGACAAGCTGAACGTGCAGAATGAGTACTCGACCCTTCAAGCCCTGGGCGACGACGTGGCCAGGTGCTCGACGGTTTACTACTGGCCGAAGGAGAATCGCAAAGCCGATGGGCTGGGCAAGCTCGGCAGCCTGCACGTCAAGTGCGCCGTTGGTGACGGGCGTTGGTTGTTTCTCTCATCGGCGAACCTGACGAAGTATGCCTTTAGCCTCAACATGGAACTTGGAGTGCTGATAACAGGTGGGGAAGCACCAAGACAGATCGAACGATTCTTCGATGAGATGATCCGAGAAAAGTCCTTAGCGAAGTGCTGATCTCGCCGCAAAGCTCCAGCCATTGTCAACAAGCTGGAACTGCGACCGAACCAGAACGAAGGGCGTAATCGATGGCAAGAGTACCCGGCAGCGAGAAGACCATCGAACTGATGGTTAACTGCAAGACCTATCCAGCCGTAAGCTCGAAGTATGTCGAAACAGTCTGCACAGGAGGGGTGACTGCCGAAGGTGACTTCGTGAGGCTATATCCGGTTCCATTTAGGTTCCTGGATGCTGATGAGCAGTATGACCGATGGGATGTCATTCGTGTCAGGGCTCATCGAGACACGAAGGACCAGCGTCCCGAAAGCTGGCACCTTGTGCCCGGCTCGACCATCGAAAGAATCGGATCGGTCTCTACGGACAAACGACGTTGGGAGTGGATGCGGAAGACGGTCCATGCGAGCGCCGAGGCGATGGAATCAAAAGGATTCACGAATGGCTGTGTGGAAATCACCCCCCTTGAGCTTTATTGGAAACCCGATCCCAAGGAGTGGACGCCGAGCCAGTTGAAGATCATCCAGCAGGGAGATCTCTTTGCATCCTAGGAACAGATGCAGTCATTGGCCGATCGTGTGCCTTATCAGTACCGACTGAAGTACCGTGAAAAATCGACGGGTCGTGAAGACGACGGCAAAGTCCTCGCCTGGAGCTACTATCAAGGTTTTCGACGAGATCGGAGCCAAACGGGCGATGATGAGAGTGCGTTAGAGACCATTGCTCAACGAGTTCGGAACAGCATTTTCAGCCAGGATCGAACTGTTTTCGCTATCCTCGGAACGCACAGCCGCTTCGGACATTGGATGATCTCCTCTTTATACCATCTCCCCAGCGAAGTGGTGATCAAGGATGAACGGCAAGGAGGCCACCTCTTTTGAAACGGAAGTTATTGACCATTGGGTACGGAGGTTTCGGCATCCAAGAGTTTCTAAATGCTCTTGTGACGAACGAAGTCCGTTGGCTCATCGACATAAGGGAGATACCGGTCAGCCGGAAGGAGGGATTCTCAAAAAGCGTGCTGAAGTCACACTTGGACGGAGTGGGCATCCATTACTCCCACTTTGGCTGGCTGGGATCACCTGGCCAATCCCGGTCTCGGCTGCGTGAGACAGGTGATTACGACATCTTCTTCCGTGAAGTACGTCGGCAACTTGAAACCTCCGAGTCCATGACTCAGATTCATGAAGTGGTCGAGATCGCCAAGAGGGAGAGAGCATGCCTCATGTGTTACTGCCCTCGTTGGGAACTCTGCCATCGACGGTGTGTCGTCGAGGCGATAATGAGTTGCTCCTCGCTGACAGTCGGGCACGTAGAGAAACGGTGCCCGAAGGCGACTCGTTGATCGTCCCGTCGAACCCGCCGAACGCCGAGTTTGTGACTGCCACTGATCAGCCGAAGCTCCGCTCGGCGATCTGAGCGTAGCGAACCAACATCCGTGCCGTGCGGGTTACTCCTGCTGGTTTGCGAGCACTTGTCTGGCAGGTGACGACCTCGTGGCCCACTTCGCAGACATCCACTTCCTTCTCAGTTCCACCCGTGGCACTTGAGAAACCGAAAGCTCAGACCCTTCACTACTTTAGGAGGACACTCTGTCGTGCGACAATGAGTTTGTTGTAAGCTCGCTGATGAGCCACCCGAGGTGCAACCATGTTGAAGAACATTCGCTTGGAGCGTCCGCTCGTGATCCTTGATCTGGAGACGACGGGCAAGAAAGTTCAGACCGACCGAATCGTCGACATCAGCCTTCTGAAACTGCTCCCGGACGGGACCAACCAGATCAAGACTCACCGGCTGAACCCCGGCATTCCGATCCCTGCCGAAGCCACTGCCATCCACGGCATTACTGACGCCGACGTGGCGAACGAGTACTCCTTCCGTCAGATCGCCCGCAGCCTGGCGACGTACCTGGAGGGTTGTGACCTCTGCGGCTACAACATCTGGATCTTCGATCTCAGGATGCTGGTCAACGAGTTCAAGCGTGCGGAGGTGCCATTCTCCGTAGAGGGGCGACACATCATCGATCCGTGCCGGATCTTCCACAAGCGAGAGCCCCGAGACCTCAGAACGGCACTCAGGTTCTTCTGCGGGATGGAACACGAGGGTGCCCACGGGGCTGCGGCTGACGTTCTGGCGGCTCTATTGGTCCTGGACAGCCAGGTTGAGCGTTATGAAGACCTTCCCCGCACGATCCCGGAACTCCACGACGCAATGGAGTATCCCGACATCGTGGACCCGGACGGGAAGTTCGTACGGCGTGAGGATGGCGTGATCGTCTTCGCCTTTAGCGATCACAGCGGCAAGACGGTGGACGAGGTTGCTCGGACGGATCCCGGTTTCCTCGAATGGATGCTCAAGAAAGACTTCACCTACGAGGCGAAGACAGTTGCCCGTGAAGCCCTGGCACGCCAAGGGGCTCAACAGGTGGTTCCGTTACAAGTGGACTGAGCACCCCGCCTCGGATGTTGGTACGATGTGGATTACGGAGGATGACCCCCGATGTTCTCCCTCCTCCTCACCTGCGTCCTCCTGACCGCCCCTGGCAATCTCGAAGGCAAGGTCGTCCGCATCGCAGACGGGTAACCGATGACTTCTCTAGCCACAAATAGCCGAACCTGTTCCTGAACAACCAAGTGAGCCATCCATGAGTGCTACGTCAACCTTCCCTGGTGAAACGGTCATCTCCTCGTTCAGCCAGCTTGAGCTTATGCTTAATGATGTACTACGGCATATTCCCTATGTCCCGGAACACGAGAACGTGTGGTCACCTAGTCTCATTACAATCCTCTTGGAAGCATGCAGCCAACTCGACTCCTTGTGGAAAAACGAGGTAACCAATACTCCGACTGCGATCCGTCCTTCAGCCGGTCAGAATCTAAACATCACCCACTACTTTCAGAACTTCGGGCAAAGACTGGCAACAGAATGGGCTGTCCTTTGGGCGGAGGAAGGGAAGCGACTGGAACCGTTTGCTGCATGGCACAACCAGACCTATGTACCTTTGGATTGGTGGCAGGCGTACAACGATGTGAAGCATGATCGTCTCGCCAACAGAACACAAGCGAAGATGAGGCATGCCGCCCAGGCCTTGGCGGCGTTATTCATCAACATCGTTACGTATCCACCAGCGCTGTCAGACATGGCTCGGGCGGGGTGGGTGAAGAAATCAGTCAAACCGACCAGTGGTCTCTTGCTTCAGGGACAGCCCGCTGAACTTAGGTTCGCTGAGTCACTTCTCCTGTCATACTTGATTGACGTGGACAGAAAGGGTTACTCGGGAACACGAAAACAAGATGCGGGGACTTATGGAAGCTACCGGTTTTATTTATGGATCAGGGACAACCTGCCAGACCTCGATTTCGTCTACGGATGATTCGCATGGATGGTGACCGCTCCACATTCAGCAGCCCTTTACAGGTCGATCTGAGTCCGACCTCGCCCCTTTGGTGGACCTCGCAAGGTCCGGGGAACGGCGGTCGTCAACGAGCTATCAGATTGACCCCAAGACAGCCAGCTATCATGGACGCCTCGATTATCGACGAGCATGGCAGCGCCCGTCCAAAGGCATCTTTCACGGAACAGATAGGATGACCCCTGATGTTCGCTCTGCTCCTCACCTGCGTCCTCCTGAGCGATCCCAGCAACCTCGAAGGCAAGGTCGTCAGGATCGCAGACGGGGATACGATCACGGTCTTGGTCGATCGGCAGCAGGTCAGAGTCCGACTCAGCGCCATCGACGCTCCTGAGAGGGGGCAGGACTTCTCTTAACGGAGCCGACAGGCGTTGGCGGATCTCGTCTTTGGCAAAGAGGTCAGGATCGAGACCCACGGGAAAGACCGCTACGGGAGAGTGATTGGGGATGTCTTCGTCGGTGGTAAACTGGTGAACGAGGTCTTGGTCCGTGAAGGCTGGGCTTGGAACTTCGTCAAGTACTCAAAGTCGCCCCGACTGGCAGAACTTGAGCGACAAGCCAGGGCAGAAAGACGGGGGCTTTGGGCTAGGGTTTGACGGGTAGTTGTGGTGGGAGTTCTCCTACTCCTCAAGCCCAACAACAGCAACAGATCCCGAGTTCTTCTTACACGAGTCCTGATGGGGGGTCGTTTCTTCCTGACGGTGGTGGAGTTGACTATACGAGTCCTGATGGGGGGTCATTCCTTCCTGCTGGGCAAACGCAAGCTGTACAGCAGAAGCCAATAAGTCGTTACCAGCAGGCGAAACGGCAGCGCCAGGATTTGAAGATTAAGGCGAATCAGTTGAGGCAAGGCGGTCGGACGAGTAAGACTTTCGTCCAGAGGGAATTGCAGCGTTGAAGATGGGGGAGAGGATGATTGTGAGCAGCTCTTAAGCCTGTACATTCGAGCCTTTTTCAATCCTGCTACAGGACCATAGCTAGTCTCGATTTGATCCTGTAGCTCGTTCAGTGCGACCTGCACTTCATGTTCCGATGCACCAGTTTCTCTG
>JBEKTN010000354.1:0-8831 GCA_049516015.1 Isosphaeraceae bacterium
CCCCATGAGAATTCAGGCGGGAAGTTGCACGCAGGATTCACTCTGAAACCATGCGGGTGGCTCAATTCTGGCCGCGAAAGTGGCTCAATTCCTGGCCGCGATCAACAAGTGTTGGCGTCGTACACTTGCTTCTCGCCGCAGGGCACCGCCGCAAGGATCGTCAACAGGGCGGAGGTCACCGCAGGCCCGTCTTCCACCACTTGAAATCGAGAAAGGAGCGCGGACACGTCTCCGATTAACGACGTCATCGGAATTGGCGGGGAGTACGCTGAGGGGCGCGAGAGTGCCGAGAGATACTCGCGGAGCGTCTGACGGCTGATCCAGAGGCACACCCCGGCGGCCTCCAGCTCGGTGAGACGCATTCGAGCGTCGACGTGCAATGAAAAGGCGGGGACGGCCGCGTAGACCACAACGTTCGTGTCGACGAACACCGGCTCAGGCGCCACGGCCGCTGTCGTCATACATATCCTCGCGACGGAAGGTGAAGCCTTCGAATGCGGAACGGGGAATGGAGAAGGAGAAATGGCAGATGACAAATGCCGGATGGCAGATGACAAATGCCGGATGGCAGATGACAGATGCCGGATGGCGGATGGGGGATGACAAATGCCGCGACGAAAGAGGCCACCCCAAGGAACGCTGGAGCGCCTCCTGCTGCGCACTGAACAAACGGGATGGTCGGTCGTTTACGATTGCTCGAATGGGAGTCTTTGGCAGATTGCGACTTAGGACGAAAGATTGCGAAATCACGCCGCCGAGCAAACCGTGAAAGTTCAGCATTGATCATGAGGGAGCCGACCCCGCGGCGGGATCCCACTCAACCTTGACCAGATCCGGCTTCCCTGGCAGGATTCCCGCCAGCCTGTCAGATTTCCAAATTCTCCTCCCGCGCGCGGACCAGGCCCCGACGTGACATCGAGTGCAAGCACCTGGTTCCGACGGGGAATCTCTAACCTCGGCCGTGAGGCCGACTCTTGTCACGGAAGGCAGGAGCAGCCCCATGCCACCCCAGGACGGCTGTTTCGTTCTCGACGTCCCCGCGCACGGAGTCATCAGACAGACGACCCGGCAGTCCCTGGCGATTGCCGGCGGCTTCCTTCGGGCCGGTGACCTGGCGCGAGCCGAGCAGGCCTTCCTCCGGATCGCACGGCAGGATCCACTCTCTGGCGAGACCCGGTTCTTCCTGGGTCTGATTCACCAGCAACGCAAGGACCTGGAGACCGCGATCCACCACTACGAGCACGCGGTGCGGCTGGCCCCCGACCTTGCCGAGGCCAGGAATAACCTGGGGGTCATCCTCCAGTCTCGAGGGAGGCTCGACGGGGCCGAGGCTTGCTTTCGCGAGGCCCTGAAACTCGAGCCCGACTACGCCGAGGCGCACAACAACCTGGGCAACGTCCTTCAAGATCAGGGGCGGTTCGAGGAGGCCACTACGGCCTACCGGCAGGCACTCCATTTCCGGCCGGGCTATGTTGAGGCTCTCAAGCACCTGGGCAATGCCCTGAGGGCGCTGGGGCGGCTGACCGAGGCCATCGCCTGCTACGACGAGGGCCTTCGCCACGCGCCCGACCATGCCCTGCTGCACATGTCCCGGGCCATGGTCTGGCTTCAGAGCGGCGATTTCGCGCGAGGTTGGCCCGAGTGTGAGTGGCGGCTCCGCGGACAGGACTTACCAATCCATCGCCTGCCTCAGCCAGTCTGGGACGGCGCCGAGCTGGGCGGCCGTACGATCCTCATCGTGGCCGAGCAGGGGCTGGGCGACACTATCCAGTTCATCCGTTACGCGCCGCTGGTCGCGCGCCGCGGCGGCCGGGTCGTCGTGACCTGCGCACGGATGCTCAGCCGGATTCTCGCCACGTGCCCGGGCGTCGATCAGGTGATCATTGAGGGAGACCCTTTGCCGGAATTCGCCTGCCATGCCCCGGTCATGAGCTTGCCGGCCATCCTGGGCACGACCCTCGAGACCATCCCGGCCGAGGTCCCGTACCTTGCGGCCGATCCGTCGGTCGCGGCCCGCTGGCGCGATGCGCTGGACGGGATCGATGATTTCAAGATCGGCGTCGTCTGGCAAGGCAACCCGGTCCATACCAGGGATCGCGAGCGCTCCTTCCGCCTTGCCCACCTCGAGCCGGTCGCCCGGGTTCCCGGAGTGCGACTGTTCAGCCTGCAGAAGAACTTCGGCCTGGATCAGATCGAGGCGGTATCGGACCGGTTCCTCGTGACCGGCCTGGGCCACCGGCTGGACGACTTCGTCGATACCGCCGCGGTGATGCAAAACCTCGACTTGGTCATCTCGGCCGATAGCTCCCCGGCCCACCTCGCCGGCGCCCTGGGAGTGCCCATCTGGATGCCCTTGCCCTACATCAGCGACTGGCGGTGGATGACCGACCGCGACGACACCCCCTGGTACCCCACCATGCGCCTTTTCCGCCAGCGGCGGTTCGGCGACTGGGACGAGCTCTTCACCCGGCTCGCCCGTGAACTGGCCGCAGCCCAATTCTTCCACTCTCGGGGATCGTTGCCATGACGATGATGATCAACAACCCGCTGGCTTTCGCGGGTGCTTGTATTCACGCCGGGGATTATCCGGGTGCCGAGCTGGCGTGCCGCCAGGTTCTTGAATGGGACCCCGGGGTTGGCGAGGCCTGGTTCGTCCTGGGCGTGGCCAGCCAGCTTCTGGGCAAGGTCGCCGAGTCGGTGGCCTACTATCGCAACTCCGTGCGGCTCGCGCCCGGCAACGCCGAGGCGTGGAACAACCTGGGCGCTTCACTCTCATCGCTGCGCAGGCCCGAGGAAGCCGAGAAGTGCCTGCGCCGGGCTCTGGAACTCGAGCCCGGCTATCCCCAGGCGCACAACAACCTGGGCAATGCGCTCAATGCTCAGGGGCGGTTCGACGAGGCGCTGGCGTCTTACGTCCGCGCCCTCCACTTCAAACCGGACTATTCCGAGGTCTACGACCATGTGGGCCTGGTCTTGCAGGCCCAGGGACGGCTGGCCGAGGCCGTCGACTGGTTCACCCAGGCCCTGGAGCGGGCTCCCGAGCTGGGCGCGGTCCATATGAACTACGCTCTGGCCTGCCTCCAGAGGGGTGACTTCGCGCGGGGCTGGACCGAGTATGAATGGCGGTTCCGCTGCCGCGAGCATCCGATTCTCGCTCAGGGCATGCCGCCCTGGGATGGATCACCACTGCACGGCCGGTCCATCCTCCTCTGGGCCGAACAGGGACTGGGCGACTCGATCCAGTTCATCCGCTACGCGCCTGCCGTCGCGCAGCGAGGAGGCCGGGTGATCGTGACCTGTCCCCGGCTGCTCGAGCGGATTCTGGCCACGTGTCCGGGCGTCGCGCAGGTGATACCCGAGGGAACCCCTCAGTTGGACTTCGCCTGCCAAACCGCCTTGATGAGCCTGCCCCGAATCTTCGGCACCGCGCTCGACACGATCCCCTCCGATGTCCCTTACCTGGCCGCCGATCCTGCACTGGCGACGCAGTGGCGCGACGAGCTAGCCCGGTTCGACGGTTTCAAGATCGGCATCGCCTGGCAGGGCAATCCGGACCACAAGAAGGACCGTCATCGCTCGTTCCGGCTTGCCCGCTTCGAGCTTCTGGCGGGTGTTCCCGGCATAAAACTATTCAGTCTTCAGAAAGGTCTGGGCACCGAGCAGCTCGAAGAGCTTTCGGGCCGCTTTCCCGTGACCGATCTCGGTGGCCGGCTCGACGACTTCATGGACACCGCCGCGCTGGTCCAGAACCTTGACCTGGTGATCACGCCCGACACGTCGCTGGCCCATCTTGCCGGTGCTCTCGGTGTTCCCGTGTGGGTCACGATCCCCTTCGCCTCCGACTGGCGCTGGCTGCTCGACCGGGAGGATACTCCCTGGTACCCCACCATGCGCCTCTTCCGCCAGCGCCGCTGGGGCGACTGGGATGATGTCTTCAGCAGGATGGCTCGGGAACTCTCTGAAGTAGTTATTGATAAGCCTGAATACGGAGCAGCCAGGTCACGCGAGTGCGAGGCCGGCGGCGATCACGCCCGGGGAGTTGATCATGCACAGATCCGCATGCCGCTCGGACCTGGCGATTGATCAAGAGTCAACCAGCCGCGCCTCGCGCTGGCTCCAGGTCGGGGGTAACCGAAACGGGCTTCGGCGTACCCTCGGCTACTGGTTAGGGGAGCAGCGTCAGGGGGCGCTCCAGCCCGAGGGACGCCAACGCAAGGTAAAGACCGGCCGAGGTGAGGAACGCGTACAGGGCCGCCGGCTGGAACCACCGTGCTGCGCTCCAGTCGAAGAGCGCCCCGAGCACCGGCACCAGGCCGACAGCCATTCCAAGCCCCCAGGCCAGCAGCCCTGCCGGGTTCCAGCCGCGACGAATTCCGTGCCATTGCCCCTTTTGCCGCAGAGCATCAGCGACCAAAGCGCCGACGGCGGACGCGAAGATGGCACCCATGAGGTTGAAGATCTCTTCGAGACGGCCCGCCCAGGAGGTCGCGATCAAGACAAAGGCCAGCAGCCCGCCGATCCTGGTCCAGACCCTGCGGCGGATCTCTGGCCAGTGCGTCGAGATTCTCTCTCTGAAGACCCAGGCCGAGTAACTCCCCGGCGCCAGCGTGGCCAGGCCGAAAACGCTGAGAATCGCGCCGCCCTTGATTCCGCCAATGCCCACGAAAACGGCCCAATGAAACGAGAGCGGGAAGGCTGGCACGTCGTCCACTGCCGGGAACACACCTCGACTGGACTGGCCCAACGCGCCGGCCACCGTGAGCAGCGCCATGACCGCACAGTAAGAACCAGCCAGGATGATCCCGATCCAGCCGCCGATGCGCACATCGCTGCGCTTGCTGACGGCCATTCCCCATTCGACGCCCATCAAGCCGGAGAGGGCAAAACCTCCGAACATGAGCTGGAAAAGATGCGCCTGGCACGGTTCCACTTGCAACCTCAGGGCTGGGTCAAGCTGGGCCAGCGACTCCTGCGCCGCGGCGAACGTCGGCAAGCCAGCGCTCGCAAGCAGGGCCGTCGCACCCAGGAGCAAGAGCACCACCGGCGTGTAGACCTGCATGAGGGCAAAGATGACGCCCGACATCCGCAGCCTGCAGACCACGGTGATCACGTAGATCCAGAACAGGGCCGTCAGCAGGAAGACAGGGCTCTCCAGGACGAGAGGCCCGAGACTCCAGGGTTTGAAGACCCTCACGTCGATCAGGCCGCACGAGAGCAGTCCGAGCATGATCAACTTCATCGCCATGGTGACCGAGACCGCGTAATAGGCAAGGGCGCCCAGCCCCACGCCCACGCCGGTGATCCACTCCGACCCGGTCGTGCCAAACGTCGATGCACCGACGGCGCCCAGACGACGACCGGCCGTCCACCCCCACATGGCCGGGATGTCGAAGAGCAGAAAACAGCACGCCAATGCCGCCAGCACGGCCGCGGCGGCCAGCCAGCCCAGGCTCGTCTGCCCCGGCAAGCACGTTCCCAGCCGGTCGAGCAGAGGAATCCAGATGAACACGCCCGCATAAGCTGGTGCAATCGTCCAGACCCAGCTACAACGCACCAGCGGCGGCTCGTTCAGGTCGGCACGGACGAAGGGTGGCAGGTCTGCGGCGTGGAGCTCGGTTTGTGGGCAGTTGGCGGTCACGTGAGATCGAAGCCCTCCAGCCGGCGACTTGGTCGGCCTGGCCTGATAGTGTTGCTCGAGCCGTACCGGGCCGCGCGGGCGAGCCGAATCGGGGCGGATACCGATCCGGGCGACAAATCTTACCACGTTCCCGAGGGTGGATCATAGCATGGGGCGCAATCGGGATCGGCGACGCAAGCGACCACATCGTCCGCGGGCGAGCCGCGCGGACCCCGCGCAGAGCCGACTGGCCGGGCCAGTCGCGCCCGGGCTTCTGACCCGGTTGGCGCGCTACACCTGGGCGGCACCGACCACTCTCGTGGGGCTGGTCGCAGGAACGCTCACGCTGGGAACGGGCGGACGGGTCCAGCACCGGCGCGGGGCCCTGGAGTTTCACGGCGGGTTTGCCAGATGGTTCGCCAACCGTATCGGCTTCGACGCGATGACGCTGGGACATGTGATACTCGGTCGGGATGCGCCCTGCCTTGAAGTGCTTCGCGATCATGAGCAGGCCCACGTCCGGCAAGCCGAGAGGTGGGGGCCGGTCTTCATTCCGGCGTACCTGGCGGCCAGTATACTGGCATGGAGTCGCGGCGGGCATTACTATCGCGACAACTGGTTTGAGCGTGACGCCCGCCGTGCGTGCGGTGAACTGGATTGATTTCTGAGGTCCCGTCCTCATTCCGCTTTCAAAGACTTCAGTGAGACAGCCCCATGCACCAACCGCTCCATACCGAGCGCCATTTCACTGCCAGCGAGGCCGTACGTGACGTCGTGATCGGCATGTCTGACGGATTGACTGTTCCGTTCGCGCTGGCGGCTGGGCTGTCGGGATCGGCAGTGGCGACCACCGCGATCATCGTCACCGCGGGTCTGGCCGAGGTCGCCGCCGGTTCGATCGCCATGGGCCTGGGCGGCTATCTCGCGGCCCGTAGCGATGCGGAGCACTTCGCCAGCGAGAAGCTGCGTGAAGAGCGCGAGGTCCAGGCCGTTCCCGACGTCGAGGAGCTGGAGGTCGCGGAAGTCTTCCAGCACTACGGCCTGACCGACGCCGAGATCGCGCCGATCTTGCGGGCGTTCCGGAACAACCACCCCGCCTGGGTCGATTTCATGATGCGGTTCGAGCTTGGCCTGGAAGAGCCCGATCCCGGCCGCGCGTTGTGGAGCGCCCTGACGATCGCGGGGGCTTACATTGCAGGCGGCTTGATACCGCTGTCACCGTACATGGCGATCAGCTCTACACACACCGCGCTGCTCGTTTCGATCGGCGTGACGCTGGTGGCGCTTCTGGCCTTCGGCTACGTGAAGGGGCGGTTCACCGGCACGCGGCCGTGGCGGAGTGCCGCTCAGACGATGCTCATCGGCGGCGTCGCCGCGGCCGCCGCGTTCCTGATCGCACGGGTTTTCTCATGAGTACGCAAGCAAGGATTTCAAGGAAGCCTTGCTGCCAAAGCGTGCACCGCCGGGCTCGCCTTGCCGGAGAAGGAGCACACGTCGATGATGAAGCTCCAGAGCACGGCCGTCACCCGCAACCCCGACCTCTTGCGCACCCGGCCGGCGTACTGCTGCAACGTCCCGTCCCGTTGTTTGGCATTTTGAGCTTCCCGATCCTGAGTGGGCCGAGCTTGTCTGCGTGCCAGCTTCCGGCATGACCAGCCCTTCGATGTCCCGTCCCCGACCACCCCGGAATTGGGTTCGTTTTGCATAAATAAATCCGAATCCATCGGACGTTAGTTTCTTGAGAGCAAAAGATTTGTGGCCGATCTCCATTGGCTTCGTTTTGCACTTTCTTGACGACCGCTTGACCCGAGCCGCGTGCTGTTCGGTCACTCCGGGGTGAACCTGGCAGTGCCGCGAACCGTCAAGCTTTTGCCAGCCCATCCTATCTGGCTTTTCCGCAAGGTCTGCACAATCCGCATATCGGGCAGATTGATTTCCGCGTGTCAAAGAACAGGCGCCGCGAGCCGCCCTTCCGCTTCGGCGATGCGCGGGCCTGCTTCTCACACCGAATTGTCAAAGACTCTCCGCACTGTCCCGACATACGGAGTTTACGACAGAAATGCCCGAGTCTTGCGAGCGTCTCCGGAAAGTGGTCTGTTCTTGATGGCATGAGCGCGATCGCAACGGGCTCGTTTTGCCGGAACCAATCCAATCAATACCTCGCATCGCGACCTTTCTCGCCGGTATCCCATGCGCCTGCTCTTCGCCTCGATCCATTGTTACCTGGACCCCTCCAGCGGCGCGGCCTTGTGCACGCGGGAGCTGCTCGAGATCTTGGCCGCGCGGGATGGATTGCCGGGTGCTCACGGCAGGGATTCCTGGACTCCGAGCGGGAAACATCCCTCGACGACGTGCTAACCCCCTTGGAGCTTCCCACCCGCCGGTTCCAGGCGGAACTGGGAACGTGCAGGGCGGCCGAGGTGATCGACCTGAGCGTCAACGGCGTTCGGGTGACGCTCATGCCGCACGACGTTAGTGAATTGTCGGGGGCCGCCGTCGATGCCGCGCGCCGAGCTGGTTCCAGCACTCCCCACCCGGCAGGGGGTTCAACATGCTACGAAAGACGAAAGTGCGTGGCCAGTACCTTCTTCAGGTCGGTGTCATCTGTCATCGCTCATCGCGCCGCGCAGCCGCCCAGGTTCGCCAGGTGGTGCACGCCCAAACGCTCGGCGACTTCCCGCAACCGGGCACGGCTGGCGGCGAAGAAGCGGCCCAGCGACCGGCCCGCGGCCAGCTTCCGCAATCGCGCCTGCCAGTTCTCGGCGTTACTCCCCAGCCGCTCGAAGATCCCGGCCAGCTCACCGGAGATCACGGCTTTGCCCTCGCGGAACAACCGCCCGGTGTACTCCACCAGAAGCACGTAATTGCCCAGCGAGAATCCTTCGAGCATCCCTTCGCGTGACGAATCCAGCCGCCGTCGATCCTCGACCGGACAGAGCCACAGCCCCTCTTCCAGACCCGCCGCCGCAGTCGAGCCCGCGACGCTGCCTGCTTGGGCGGCCTTCAGGTCCTCGGATCGTCCCTGTTCCTTGACATGCTCGACCCGTTGCTTGATCGAGGTATGCGCGCTGGCCTCGGGAACCTCGGCGATGCCGGCGGCAACGGGGTTCAAATCGATGTAAGCACAGGTCGCCAGCAACGACTCCTCATCGAGGATCGCCACGCTCTTGAACCGGCCCTCGAAGAACGCGCCGCGGGTCTGCTCCTCGCGGTT